>NZ_JBEXGE010000018.1:0-131316 GCF_040607155.1 Micromonospora sp. NPDC005324
GGCCCCGCGTCGGGCCCACACCATGCCCACCGGCAGAAACACCGACAGCCGCACCCACAACACCAAGATCAATCACTCATGAAAGACCGAGGCTAGACAAAGACGGCATCCGGCGCCTCCGCCTGGCGCGCACCCGCAGTCACGTCGAAGCCATGGTCAACACCGCCGACTCGGCACTTCACCTCATCCGGCACCCGTTGCTGGAATTCGACCTCGCAGGCGTGACGACCCATCTCGAGCTAGATGTGCTGTCCTGCGCCTCGCTCGGCCAGCTGACTCCCATCGAAATCAAGTCGCTGCCCCTGCACCACCAGACCGATGCCGACCCGCACAAGGTCGGGGCCGCCGTCCGTCAGATCGCGGTGTACATGGTGGCGCTACGCCGGCTGGTCATCGTCTCCGGCGGCACGCGAGATCAGGTAGCCGATCAGGCCCTCCTGGTCATGACCAGTGGCTTCAGCATGCGGCCCGAGGCCTTCGTCGTGGACATGCGACCGCACGTCGATCACCTTGAGTGGGTGTTGGCCCAACAGCCTAACGCTGGTCTGGTACTCGCTGACCTGCCCCGACCTGCGATCCTTCCGTCGCCGATGGCGCCCGAGGCCTCCCCGGAGGAGAAACTCGAAATCAAGGCTGCGACCAAGGAGGCGGTGTCGGCCTTGCCGATGCACTACGGCGATGGCTGCGCCACCTGCCCCATGTTGGCGTTCTGCGCCAAGGAAGCGGAGCTACACGACTCCGTTGCGCAGATGGGTACCCAGGCGGCCAACGCCTGCGGCAGCGTCGGCACGATCTCCGCCGCTTTCGACCTAATCGGAGGCAGGCGCATGCCCGTGAGCGGAGCCGAACGAGCGGTGGTCGCCGATTTCAGCCGCGCCTCAGCCGCACTCGCCCTGGCCGGGGTGCAGCTTGACCACTGATGTGCTGCTTGCCATGCACGCGAACCGCTACGGCCGTGCCTTCCCGGCGGCCCGGCACCGCCACGTGCACGTCTCGAAGCGGCCATTCGTGGTCGTCGGTTATCACCTGCCGGGAGATCCATCAGCGCCGATCGGCGTGATGTTCGGCGATAATCCCGACCGCCCCGGCTTCACGTACGCCGTTGAACCGACGCGCTGGCGCAACAAGATCGACTCCATGGAAGGCTTCGCCCGTTCGCTTAACCGATACATCGCGGGCGCCATCCAAGGCAACAATGGTGCGCCGCAGCTACTGCTGGCCAACCAAGCAGCGGTCGAGTGGCTCTGCGGCGACATCGGCCGATACTGGCGTGGTCTGGACGCGGACGGGCAGTGGGGTGCCGGGCCGTCGATCCCGATCGCCGGCGCTCACCTGTCCTACTTCGCCGGCGCCAACCGAATTCCGGGCAGTAGTGCCGTACTGCCGCTGGCGGACGTGCTGACCCTCCACTGGGCCACCGGCCGGCTCGCCACTCTCGACCGGCGGCTCGGCGTCGCGCTCGCCTGGATCCAGCGTCCAGACGATATCGCCGCCGCTGAAGCGGAGCTATCCGACGGACCAGTGCCGGACGCGACGTGGGAACAGCAGGAGTACCTCGTTTCCCTGCGCGCCTACGAACGCCACAAGGGCCCAGATCGTCAACTCGCGATGAAGATCATCGATGGGGCGGTACGGAGTGCGCTGGAGCCGACCTGGTGCCATGCCTGGCAGGCGCACGAACTGCTTTATGGGATGAGCGAGGCGGAGACGGTAGGCGAGCGCTGGGAGCGCGACCTCGCCAGGTTCCGCCTACACGCCGAGCGCCTCCGGGCCGGTCAGGCACGTTTTAGAAGCATTCTGCCGCTGCTGGACGCCTATAACCACATCGACCGGGTGGAGCGGATGACCGCAGAGCTCCACCACGCGATGGCCTTCGACGACGACATCATCATGGCCGCCCATGTCGCGCGAGGGGCCGCACTGTCCGGGATCGTCACCGCCCGCAACGGGCGAACCCTCGCTATCCGGCCCGATCTACCGTTCGAGCGTGCCGCCGGCACCCGGCTCTGGTGGCGTACCCGCGCCACGATCAAGAACCGTGAGCGTCACGTCTTCGTTGAACTACGGGTACGCGCCGGCCTCACGAACGATTTAGTGGAACTCGATGTCGTCCGCGGCGCCGCCACCTCTGCCACCCGCAACCGGCTCCCCGCCGTCGGCACTCACATCGTCTGCCCGCCCTTCGGCGGACCGAAGTTCATCCGCCGAAGCATGCCCGACGAACTGCCCTGGACCCACTTGCCTGCAGGGGTTACACCGTGACCGAGACAACCTCACCGGCGAGCGCGCACGCCGCCGCCGTCACAAGTGTCATGGCCAATCTCGACTCGGATAATCGCGCGATAGTAGTCAACTCGCCGCCCGGCGCTGGCAAATCCACTCTAGTCCGCATCGTGGCACGACAGATCGCGCAGACCGGTAATACCGTCCCGATCATCACTCAGACCAACGACCAGGCAGATGACCACGTCCGCGCACTTCGCCAGTCCCGACTCCGAATCGGTCGGCTACACGGGGTCGAATACAACCCCGGGCGACACCCCGACAACCACCATGACCTGCGCCAACTCCAAGGCTGCGACATCATCGTCGCACCCGCCGCGAAGTGGGCAACTCTCCATGCCCGCGAGAATCCCGACTGGTCGCCCCGCCTCGGCATCATCGACGAGGCCTATCAAATGTCCTCGGCCGCCCTAGCGGCCGTCGCCGACTTCCACTACCGACTCTTGCTCGTCGGCGACCCAGGACAACTCAGCCCGTTCACCACCGCCGACATGCGAACCCTTCGGTCTTCGATCACCTGGCCTCTCGACACCGCCGCTCACACCGTCCTCGCCAGACATCCAGCTAGCCCGCAGGTCGAACTTCCGGTCACCTGGCGTCTACCACCCACCACCGCCCGCCTCGTAGCCCGCGCGTTCTACCGGCAACACTTCACCTCCGGGCTCAGCCCCGCACAGCGGCGCCTCAGCCCACTCGGACTTGTTCGGGACGCCTACGATCAGGCAATACACGCGGCGGCCGAGCACAGCATTTGCATGCTGGAACTACCCGACGAGCATGTCGCGCTCAACGACCCGGATATGGCCTCTGCCATCGCAACGCTCGTGAGCCGGCTGCTCACCAGGCGAATCACCCTTATCGACGGCGAAGAACGACGACCGCTGGAAGCCCGGGACATCGCCGTCGGGGTAGTCCACACCGAGCAACGTGACCGCATTCAGTACGCCGTCGACACCATGACGGCCTCACTCGGCCTTGCATCCGGCGACATCCTGGTTGACACCGCCAACCGCCTCCAAGGCCGCGAATTCGAAGTCGTCATCGCACTACACCCGCTATCCGGCCGACGCGACGCCACCTCGTTCCACCTCGAGGCCGGGCGGCTCTGTGTGCTGACGTCTCGACACCGCACGGCATGCATCGTCATCACCCGTGCCGGTATCCAACGACAGCTTCATGGCTACCCGCACACCCAGCCAGTGTGGCTCAACGCACCTCGCCCGCCGATGGACGGATGGACCGCCAACCGGACTTTTCTCGACGGCCTACGGCACACAGCTACTATATCGCTGCCGCCTGACTTACTGATTCCCCGACCACGCTAAACCACTCGACGCGTTCAGTCTCGAGACCAATGCTAGCTTCGTTTCACTCACCTGGCGGAGGCAGGAAAGTCGGACGGACAGGGTACACCGAATTGCGGTCGGATCGATTAGGCCAGTTAAGGGGCTACGCGATCATGTTATGGCGCATTAGTCGACCATCGGTTTCGGCAAATTACTGGGCACTCGGAGCGCGGGCTTGGAATCGTAGCGGCTCGCGTCCTGAGTCGAGCGGGTCGCGATGGTGCGGACGCACGGTCGGTGCGTGCCGAATTCGCGAGGCCGTCCGCCGCAGCGCCTTCTCGCGAGGCCATGCCAACTTCGGCCGATAACTACAATGCGTCGGCCGCGTGAAGAAATGTCCGCGTCCACTTTATCTCGCCGTCGACATCTGAGCGCTTTATTTTCCTGTAGTAAAGGTGTTGTGGACGCTCTTGTGGCTTATAGTCGCCTTCATGGGTGATCTGATTTCTCCGGGCGTACTGACGGTTGAGCCTTTCGCGAATAGCCTGAGGGCTTTCGTTCATGCTCACCGAAAGCGCTGACCAGCACTTCGCTACACCAAGCAGGTTGAATGCACGCTCGATGTTCCGAGCCCCCTGAAACGTGTCCTTGAGAAGAGCTTCTTGCACGATCTTCATCAGTCGAACTCTTGGGCGGGAAGTAGTTCGATTATCCAAGAAAGCTCCAACCATCTCCTCGATGGGTCCAAGCGGAACCAGATATCCTTGGGCAGCCTTACTCATGGGCATCATCAACAAAGCGCGACGAACACGTTCGTGAAAGTACGTATCCAAAGACGCGCCAACAAAAGTCCATGATGCTCGCAGAATGTCGCTTTCCACAGACCACTGATCGACGGGCGGTACTTCAGCGCGCTCGGCAAGAAGTTCGGCGCGCTGCAGCAAATCATCAGCTGCGTTCAAAGCAGTAAGGGGCACGGGCGCATCCCAGCATAGAAGTCGATCAGGGCAAGCGAGCGTACGCCACGTGAGCAACAGTCACACCTCAGCACAGGGCACTGCCGTGCTTTGGAGCGACGAAAGCCGCGTACGCACGGCGCGCTCACACCCAGCCTCACCAACATCCGCGACGGCGGCTGGACCTTCGCCCACGGCCCGCCCGACGCCGACGTCACCACCCGCACGAACGCCGACCTGAAGCTCCTCCCAGCGGACTAATCACGCCAGGCGCCGCACATCGCGCAGCCCAGAAGCGTCGCCCCCAACCGCGGTTCTGGTTCCACGGCTACTGCCGGTGCTTCCGGAAGCCTCGGGCCCTGTCAACGTCGAGCACCCGGTCGGACCAGTGTCTGGCTTCGGCCGCGCTTCCTCGTCCTTCATCGAGGCAAGCCTGAACCCGGGCGAGCCGGCTCTCGTCCCCCGAACGGGCCAACTAGAGCGACCCTGGCGCACAGCAGAGCGCCAGCCAGCAGACATTGGGGTCGCGTCCTACCGGCCCTGCTGGGAGCCGGCCGTGTCGTCCCCTACGGGCACGGAGGACCTTCGGCATCGCGAGCGGCGGCACCAGGGCGTGGCACCCTGCGCACTCGCTACGCGATCATTCGGCGATAGCCGTCAGGTCCGGCGCTCCGCCGCCCGTAATCAGTTTCCCAGGTCACCGACCTGCCGAGCCTGCGCCACCGCTGTATCGACGTGTTGCCGGGCCGCAGTCCCGCGCGTCCGGACAGTCACCAGGACCTGCAGCACCTGCTGCAGCCGCGCCACCATCGGACCAGGCTGCCCTCCGTGCAACGCCGCCCTGACCAACCGTCGCGCGTCATCGACCGCAGACGCCGCCGCCGCGAGATGGCCGTCGACGGCGGTCAGCGCGGCCACCACCGGCGTGAGGACGGCGATCGTTTCCTGCGGCGACGGCTGCTGCGCCACCGCACCCAGCGACCGCGACGCCTCACCCAAGACGCCACCGGCCTCCGTCAGGTCAGACCGAGCCTGCCCAAGCACTGCTCGCACTCGGGCCAACCCCACCGTGATGCCAGCAAAGCCGGAGGCCACCGCCCGGACGGCGATCTGCTCGATCCCACGGTCGGCGGCCGAGGCCTCCTGCTGCGCCCGGTCCATACCCGCCGCCATCGCCTGCAAATCGGGCCCCAATGGTGTCGGTCAGCGACATCGCGCCACCCTCCGGCTCAGAGTCCACACCGAACCGTGGCAGCGTAGAGACGAGCGCCTATGGAACACAACCGACCGGTGACAGCGCCGAAATTCGGCATGCCTGCCGGATTTTTGCCGATATCCAGCGGCCCACCCCCGACCCTTTGGTTGCGTGGGGAACACCGCCGGTGCGCGGCGTCGGGCCCATCCCCATGAGCGCGGGGATCAGGTGTCGACGATTCCCGTCGGATGGCCGCATGCCGATCCAACCCACCGGCGCGAGGGTAGAACGGGTGCCGCGCAGTGCCTGCGCGACAAGCTGAGGTGCTCCCCACGCCCGTGAGCTGGCCGGCCGACCCACTGCCCGTGGAGTCGACACGCCGCCGGATTAGTACAAGTGAGCTAATTCTTCGGTAGTCTGGCGGTTGTGACAGTCGACGAGTCGCTACCGACGCCGACGCCTCGACAGCGACGGATCCTCGCTGTGATTCAGGGCTGGGTGGATCAGCATGGCTACCCGCCGACCGTACGGGAGATCGGTGCCGCAGTCGGCCTCGGTTCTCCGTCGTCGGTGGCGCATCACTTAAAGATCCTGCAGCGGCACGGTCTGATTCGCCGGATCCCGGGTGGACCGCGCGCGCTCGACGCACGCCCGGCCGCCGTGCCTAACCGGCAGGGTGCAGTCTCTGTCCCACTGCTGGGGGCCATCGCCGCGGGCGCACCGATTCTCGCCGACGAGCATGTCGAGGATGTTCTTCACCTGCCTGCCGACCTCGTCGGCCGGGGCACGTTGTTCGCCCTGCGGGTGCGCGGCGATTCGATGGTCGAGGCGGGCATCGCTGACGGGGATGTGATCGTCGTACGCCAGCAGCCAGTGGCTGACTCCGGGGATATCGTCGCGGCGCTGATCGGTGATGAGGCCACGGTCAAGCAGTACCGAGTCCGAGATGGGCGCGTTGAACTCGTCCCCCGCAATCCCCGCTATCCCGTAGTCCTCGCCGACGGCGCGCAGCTTCTCGGCAAGGTCGTCTGTGTCCTGCACGGCCAATAAAGGCTTTCTTCGTCGCAGCACCAGACAAACAAATGTTCCCTACCTTGGCAGATCATGCAGCTTTGGGAAAGGGGAGCCGGGGCACGCCGTACCCGCGCGAGGGCTCGTTAGCCCGGGGTGATCCTGGGCGTTGCCCCGGCTCCCGGCTTACGTCCCGTTCTCGGCTGCGGAGTCGGGTGGGGCAGGGAAGGCGAGGTCCTCGTCGTAGAGGATGCCGGCGCGCAGGCAGTGGTGCAGGCTGCCGAGGAGCCGGGCGTAGATGCGCCGTAAGGCGGCGGGGTGGCGGTCGCCGGTGGCGCGGCGGCGGTCGTAGAGGGCGCGGGCGCCTGGGGAGCGGGTCAGGGTGGCGAAGGCCCATAGGTGGCCGGTTTCGGCCAGGATCGGGTTGGCTTTGCGTCGGTGGCTGACCTTGTGGGAGGTGCCGCTTGCCCAGGTGATTGGTGTGGCCGCGCAGAATGCCCGCAGGTTGCGTGCGGTGGGGAATCGCTGTGGGTCGTCGCCGAGTTCGGCGAGCAGTCGGGCGGCAAGGAGCGGGCCCATGCCGGGGAAGCTGCGGTAGATCGCTGTGTGCGGGTGCTGCTCTGCCAGGTTGTCGATCTGTGTCCATAGGGTGTGCGCCGAGGCGATGGCAGCGTTGAGCTGGGTCAGCAGGGCGGTGGTGGTGTGTCCCATTGCGGTTTCGACTTCGGCGGGTTGGCGGAGCGTACGGGTGTGGAACAGCTCGTGCAGTCGGCTGGCCTCGGCGGTGATGAGCCGGGTACGTCCGGACGCGGTCAGCAGCGTTTCCAGACGTCGGTGGGTGAGCCGGGCCGCGCGGGTCGGGTTGGGGGCGGCGGTGAGGACGGTTCGGGCTTCCGGCCTGGTGAGACCTCCTGGCAGGTGCGCCCAAGCGGTCGCCGCCCCGGGGTAGTAGTCGCGCAACACCGATCGGAGCCGTCGCGCCAGCAGGCCGGCGGTGTGTAGCGCTTGCCGGTGGGTGCGGGTCAGCTCTCGCAGCGCGGCGGCCTGGGGCGATACCGCTGGTGCGGGTCGGTGGGCGTCTCCGTCGACCCGTAGTACGTGCGCGAGTAGGTGGGCGTCGCCCCGGTCGGATTTCTTGCGCTGGGCAGCGAGGCGGCTGCGGTAGTTGGCTACCTGCGTCGGGTTGAGCACGACGACCGGCTGGCCCGCCTTACGCAGGCCGGCGACCATCAGACCACGGCCAGTCTCGATTCCGATCGGGATCGAGCTTCGGTTGCGCCGCACCGCGGCGAGCGCGGCCAGGAGTTGGGCCAGACCGTGAACGTCGTCGGTCACACGTAGGTGGGTGATGAGCTGACCTTGCTCGTCGACGACGGCTACGTCGTGATGACTCTCGCCCCAGTCCAGGCCCGCGTAGTACCTCATGATGGTCCAGTTCAGAGAAGGGGCGTGGTGGTGCTGGTCGGGCGCACGGTCTCGCTTGAGGGCTCGGCAGCCCAGGATCGCAACGGGCATGGACCCGACCAGCCGGTGATTCGATGATCACCGGGATGGACACTAGATCGACTTACGGCCGGGATCGAGTCACGCCGATCGGTTGCGGGATTGGCCCCACCCTGGCCGGCCCCGTCGGCGCCACCACGGTGGGCCCCTCAGCTCCGGTACCTGCCGGATACGCCTCGGCGGTCTAGGGTTTGTCGGGTGCCCGGTACGCAGCCGACGTTGCCCCTAAAGATGCGGCCGGCCGAGGCGGGTGACCAGCAACCCGTCGCTGAGATGATCCGCGCCAGGTCGGCGTGGATGCGCGGGCACGGGCTTCCGGACTGGGACGCAGCCGCAGACGAACTAGCAGCCCAGGCCGGCGAGCCGAGCATTCCCATGTGGGTCCTTACCGGCGCCAGCGAAGTGATCGGCTGCACCACCCTGTACGAGCAGTCGCCAGCCTGGCTCTGGACCGAGCAAGAACGCGCCGAGCCGGCGCTGTTTATGGCCACCACCGTGACGCACCCCCGCTTCGCCGGTCAGCGCTTGGGCTGCCGACTGGCATGGTGGGTACTCGACCACGCCGCCTGCACGGGCCGGATGACGGTGCGCCGCGGCACCGTCGTGCCTCGGCTGGTTCGCTACTACCGGGACGCGCAGGGCTGGCAGGTCGTCCGCGAGAGGGAACGGGGCGGGTTGACGGTCGTAGGACTCGCCCGGCGGGCAGTCCTCATGCCGGACCTGCGAATCAGCGTGATTCAGTAACCGGTGGCCGGCGTCGCTTAACGGTCGGCAGTCGATCCATAGGTCGCATTGGTTGCCGGAGGGTGGGCAGTTAGGCGGCGAGCGGGTCGGCGAGTTCGTGTGCGGCGGGGTGGTGCGCAGGGTCGCGCAGATGGTGCGGAGGTCGTTGGCGCGGCTGCGGACTAGGCCGGTGCGGAACGCGCGTGGCACCACCGCCTGATCCGGCCTGGGGCCACGGCCGAGTCCCCACCACCGCGTCGGCTACATCCGGCACGCCTCCAACGGGATAACCAGGCTCGCCCGCGCACCCACACGCTTCAGGTCATCCATGGTGCGCTGCACACCCGCGCGCTTGACCATCGCCCGCACCGCTACCCAGCCGGCGCGCGCCAGCGGCGACACGGTCGGCCCTTCGATTCCCGGCGTCAAAGCGCACGCCGCGTCCAGCGCCTCACTGGGGCAGTCGTACTCGACCATCACATACCGCCGGGCCGTCAGCACACCCTCCAGCCGCTCGACGAGGGCGTCGATCGCCTCGGCTGCCCGCGACGACTGGCGGGACGTCTCGCTGCGGATCAGCACCGCCTCGGACTCCATCAACGAGTCGCCGAACGTCACCAGTCCACAGTTCTGCAACGAGGTGCCCGTCTCGACCACATCGGCGATCGCGTCCGCCAGTCCCAGGCTGATCGCGTTCTCCACCGCCCCGTCGAGCTTCACCAACGACACGCTCACCCCAACATCCGCGAGGTACTTCCCGACCAGGGTCGGGTAACTCGTGGCGACGCTGAGACCCGCGAGATCAGCCAGTTGCTGCGGGCCGTCGGGGCGGGCAGCGAAGTGGAACCGTGACCGCGCGAACCCCAGCCGAAGGGCCTCCCGCGCTGGAGCCGCTGAATCCACCAGCAGATCCAGACCGGTGATGCCCACGTCGAGCGCTCCCGACCCGACATAGACCGCGATGTCCCTGGGACGCTGAAAAAAGAACGTCATATTGTTCTCAGGATCATTACATTGCAGCTCCCTGCCGCTGCCCCGGTACACCAGGTAACCGGCGTCGGTCAGCAATCTGAAAGCTGACTCACTCAATGAGCCCTTATTGGGGACAGCCACCCGCAGCGGAGAAGTAGACATGGGCCAGATGATGGCACGATTTCCACTCCAACCAACAACCGATTCCCCGGGCAGACCTCGCCCCGGCCCAGCGTGATCCGTGAGGATCTTTCACTGCCGATGAGGTCGCGTGACATGCCGGGTACGCCACGACGTTGTACCCACTGCGCCAGGGCGATCAGCTGCTCAGGGTCGCCACGCGAATGTCGACGCCAGCCTCACGGAATTTCTGGTGGTACTCCTCGATCCAAGTCAGGGCAGCCTTCTGCGGATCGTCGTCGTACTCGTAGATCGTCCACGTCTGCGAGCCCACCCGGACGCGCTGCACATCCATGCGCCACTGCCCGGCAGCTCGGCCAAGCGCCGGGTCGGCGTCGAGGATCTGCTGCACCTCGGCGCGCGCCTCGTCGCGGGTGAGGTAGCCGGGACCGATTGCCGGTCGGGCCAGCAGATCGTCCAACGACACATCCACGTGCAGCGTGTTCCACATGCCGATCAGGAGATCACACCGCCGCCGCACCTGAATGCACACGGAAGAGTCAGAAATCAGTCCGCGGCTCAGCGCGAGTCGATGCCGGCTGGTGCGGGCGACTGCGCGACGTCGGGCCAGCCACTCCTCAAGATGGGAGTTCGTCGGTTTGCCGTCAGCCGGCGCGCGAGGTTGTCCGGCGCGCGAGTTGGTGCAAGGCGGCAAGAATGTGCTCTTTCTCGGCGGAGGTGGTGCGGGGGTCGATAAATCGGTCGCGCACGGCCATGAGAAGCAGTTCCATCGCCGTCGCCGCGGGCACCTCTGGCGACGGCGAAGTCTTGTAGGTCAGCGGGGTGAGGGCGCGCAGGGCAGCACCGAGCGGGAGGTCCAAGGCCGCGCAGAACGCCCGCACCTTGGGTAGCTCTGGATGGTGCTGCCAGTCACCGGAGAGCCACCGGAAGATGGTGGAGCGTCCGACGCCGCTACGTGCCGCCACTTGCGTGATCGACCAGTCATGCTCGTCATGAGCGGCGTCAACGGCGTGCCGTACGAACTGAGCGAACGCGTCCTGCGCTGCCCGTTCGGTGGCACCCATCTCCTGGCCGTCGCCGTCCCCGTAGTCGGTACCCAACTAGCTTCTCCCACCCTCCCTGCTGCCGTCTGCAATGCAGTCGCGCGAGTGTGCAGACGGCCGTTGTGAGCGCTCGCGCCTGAGGGGCCGGGTCCGCTACTAGGTGACGGGGCCCGAATCTCCGCACCAGGCGCGGCAGCCCATCGCTGCGCGTACTGCCGTCCCATCGCTGTCGCCTTCACCCGAAGTCGAAGGCCTGAGTTCACAGTACGACTGGGGGCAAGCGAAGCCTATTGGAAGGCCTGGCAGCTGACGGAGGCCCTCATTTACATGATCAGCGGATGGTCGCGTGTCGACTACCGCCCATAGCTGCTCCGCCGGGCGCGCCGCCCTCGACGCTGGACGCGAAACGTTCGGGCCCCGAGATCGCCGGGGCGGCGCGCGTCACCGGTGGGGTTAACGCGGTGGCTCGACGACGACCCTGCCGCGCCTAGGGACGTCGCCGTCGTGGGCGCCGCGGCCACGGACGTGGACGACGGTGCTTGGGATGATGACGCGCCGGTCGGGTTGGACGACTGGTTCCGCCGGCTCGACGTTGCCAAGCCCGCACAACTAGTGCGCCAAGGGTGGCCGTAACCCGCCGAATGCTCGTTGAGGGCTGCACTCTGTCACCGCCTTCTCGCATGATGTATAGATGGCGGGTGCTCCGCGCTAACCCGGCGCTCAACCAAGCAGCACGGAGCACCCTGACCGACCAGCCAGTCAGCACCGATCGGCGCGGATAACTTTCCTCGACGTCCCTAATGTCGGGAAAGGAGTCCGGACCAACTCCCGACAACATCGACCGCTGTCGGGCCACCCTCGTGCATCAAGGACGACCGCATGAGCACCGGCCAGCACCCCGCGCCGCGCCGCAACGCCCGCCCTTACGCCGTCGACGAGGTCACCATCCGCCAGCGGTGCGCCAGCCCCGACGCCGCCGAGTACACCCTCTACGTGCGCGGGCTCATCGACGCCTACCTGGGCGTCGGCGGGCAGGCGAAGATCCTCGAACACGCCCGCAACAGAGGGCTGCACTACCCCGGTCTCAACAGGCAGAAGGTCTCCGAGCAGCTCAGCCGCTACCGCCTCGGCCCGACCTGGGAGATGACCGAGCTGATCATCGCCTGCCTGCCCGACAGCTGCGACACCGCCGGCATCCGAGCCCTCGCCGCGGGCTGGTACCAGTGCGCCCGCGGCCAGCTCCCTGACGGCTATAACGGTCCGGTCAGCCGCCCACCGGGTAAACCCGGCCAGCGCAACGTCCCGGAGAGCGAACCCTCAATTCCGGTCTTGCAACGCCGAGTCGCCCGCCTGCAGGAACGCCTCAAGGCGGAAACCGATCGCCACGTCAGCAACCTGCGGGCCTCGGAGAACGCCCGCAACGAAGCGGTCCGCCAGGCCATCCAGCTCGAAGTGCAATTCCACCAGACACGCGATGAGCTGCTGCGGGTTCGCACCGTCGCCGCGGAGGTCGCGACGCTCCGCGAGGAGTACGCGCGCCAGTGCGTCGCGCTCGAACTCGTGGCCGCGCCCGGCCTGCGCTCGACGCCGGTCATCGACCTGCCGGAACTGCCCGCCACCCGCCGCCGGGTCCGCTTCGGACTCCTCGTCGCCGGGATCGACACACAGTCACCACCGGCGCGCCGGGCGCTGGCCCGCTATCTGTGTGTCTACGCCGAGCTCACCGGCGTCTCCCCCACCGAGCTCGCCAGCAGGGCGGACATCGCGACCACGGTGACGATGGACATCCTCGCTGGGCGCCTCGTACCCACCGCCGCCCACGCCACCCGATTGACCACCGTACTGAACTGCGAACCAGACACCTTGCGCTACCTCATCGGCGCCGCCAGCAGCGCCACCGCCGTCGACGAACACTTCTGGAGCATCGCCGGCACCGTCGACACCACAACCTCTCCAGGCGGCGCGCCGATCGTCGAACACGTTGTCGGGTTGGATCCCGACAACCATGTCGCGCATCCCCACCCCGACCCGACAACTGCACCGTCCAGCCCGATCGCCGACCGGCTCCGCCAGGTCGCCGCCGTCTATCAGCAGGGGCTGATCAGCGTTGGCGAGTACGCCGAGCAACGCACTCGCATCCTGGGCGAGCTGTAAGGGGCCACTCGGTTACGAATGCGCGAGCCGACAGAACCGCTCGAAGGGGTAGACGCGGCGCGCCCTCTGACGGGATCGCGGTTCATCGCCGGCACGACCGTCATCTTCGGCCGCGCCCCGACCGAGCGCACGGGGTGATCTGGGATTCTCGGCGACCTCAGCGCCAGGGGCACGCACTTGCCCTCTCGGACCCGGCTGGTTGGCGACGCCGGCCGGTGCCTGCGGCCGAAAACGCGCGGGCGGCAGCGGGTAGCCGGTGTCGGACTGCTCTGGCACTCTAGTGCGGCAGTGACACAGGGCAGTCTCTTCGTTACGGAGGATCGCGGGCGTGGATGAACCGGAGGGCCGTCGGCGGCTCGGCATGGGCGCGGTGGGGCAGCTGCTGGGTGTGCCCCGGCTGAACGTGTGGTGGTTGCCATCGAAACGTGCTGAGGGCAAGCCGCCACACGTCGCGGAAGGAGTCCGGTGACCGTCCCCGATCCACTGCTCGATGCCGTGCCGGAGCACTACTACGTCGACAACGAGCACCGCGGTGAGACCCTGCACCGGTCCGCCGCGCAAGCCATCCACCGCGATGTGATCGCCCTCAACGTCGGCGACAGCGCGCGCGTGCTGGAAATCGGCACCGGCACGGGATACTCCGGCGCGTTACTCGCCGCGCATGCCGGGCCCACCGGACACGTAACCAGCATCGATATCAGCGATCACCTGGTCGGCTGGGCGAACCAGCTGCATCACCAACGCGGGGTTACCACGATCACCTGCCACGTCGCCGACGGAATGGCCGGCTACCCGCCGCACGCCCCCTACCAACGACTCGTGGCCTGGTGCACACCCCCACGGCTTCCCCGAGCGTGGGTCGAACAGCTCACCCCCGACGGACGGATCGTGGCCTGCCTGCCCATCGCCGCCCAGCCCTCCACCACCCTCATCGCGACCATCACCCTCACAGCGGGGCAACCGCACATCGAGACGATCACCTTCGGCGGATACGCCCAGAGCACCGCCGTCCCCGTCGACGACGTGCTGACCATCCCCGGCCGCTGGGTGGACTACTGCATCCAGCAGCCCGAGCCAGCGTGGATATCCATCAGCTGGCGCGACCGCGACGACCAGCATCACAGCGGCGCCCGCACCGCCCTCAACCTGCTACTGAACCCTGGTCACACGGAAACCTACGCCCATGCACCGTTGGACTGGTTGTCATGGACGGCCTTCTCCGTCATCGTCGGCGGCCACCACCGCAGCATCGCCGCTCTCCGCGACGGCATACGCGGCATCGGCCACACCACCGCAACCTCAGCCGCTGTGATCCTGACCGACTCGACCATCATCGCCGACAGCCCGGACTCCGCATCCCTGACAGCGCTGCGGACGTGGCTCGGCCGATGGGAACAGGCCGCACGACCCGCCGTGGATTGGTTCACACCCACCCTCACCCTCATCGAGGACGGTGATCTTCCAGGCTGGGACCTACAGATCAAGAACCACATCGGTACACGACGGCAGCCATGACCGGACTTGCACCACCGACAACAGCCACACTGGGCTCAGCGCACCGCATCGACAACGTCAACCCACTCACCGCCCGAACAGGCCTGGCCCAGTCCCTGAATCGGGCCATCGACTCCGCTCGCGCAATGGACACTATGGATGACGTGTAGGCACCACCGCAAAAGGTTGCACTGTCCTGACAAATCTTCCTACGCCTGGTGCTGGCGGCCGGGCCGGTTCGGCAGGTGCTGCGGGCAAGCCGCCGCCGAACCGGGGGTGATGGGCTGGCCCCAGCGTCTGGCAACCACGCCAAGCTCCTCAGCCGCCGGCGGCGGGGATTTGCCGCCCAGCCCGGTCGGAGACGAAAGCAGATTCGCCACCATCGTGGAACCACCGCCTGTCCCGCGACCGGTCAGGGGGTCAGCTGTGAAAGTTGACCGTTAGGCAGTCCTGCCGGTTCGGCACCGATAAGCCGCCCATTGAGACGTCCAGGCCGCAAGGTCCCGCACCCAAGCCGCGGTCGACCCGGTCGACTTCGACGCCCACTTCTCCGCGCTCTTCGTCGCGAAGTAGTCCAATGCCTCTGGGTCGGTCAGCCCCCACGCGGGGTGTCGCGCTAGCCACTGTTCGGCCTGTTGCGGGGTGTGTCCGGCGCTGATCAGCCACTGGGTGAGCATGGCCAGCTCGACCCACGGCGCGGCCCTGGCCGCCATCGCCCAATCGACGATCCGCAGGCCGTGCGGGGTCACGATCAGGTTGGCCGGGCCGAGGTCGGTATGAACGAGCGTGTTGCCGCCCATTGCCGGGTGCTCGAACCCGAGCCGCGCCTTCGGAGTGAACAACGGCACATCGGGTGCTGGTGTCTCACCGAGCACCGTCAGTGCTTCAGCGAGAAGATCCAGATCGGGGCTAGCCGGGGACAGGTCAGCGTGCGGGCCGTCGCAGTGCTCGAAGCCCACCACCAGCCAGCCAGCCGCCTCGAAGTGCCACTCGACGGCGGGTAGGTGAGCCCCGCAGACGGCCTCACTTACCCGCAGCTCGAAGCGCAGTGACCGAACACCAAAGTCGGTATGGGCGGCTTTGACGAACACCTTTCCGGTCGTTCCGGTGACGGTTGCGGCTATCTCCGCGTGGTCACCGGTTATGGCAGGGGTGATGTGAGATCCGCCGGCCCGGGCGGCTACCTCTTTGGTGACGGCCTTGGGTAGTGCGGTCCAGTCAATGCGCATCGGTGAGGTCGCCCTTTCAGACCCCGGGTTCGGCGGGCAGCAGGACCGCGCCTCGCCGTCTGAGAACTCGGGGTCGATGTAGTAGCCGGTCGCCTTCGAGCCTCGCGGGTGTACTCGATGGAGGAGCTGTCCGCCATGCCCTCCGTCAGGATCGGCACGTGGTGCATGAAGCCTCCCGCAATCGGCGCAGGCGGCCCTGGTACGCCTCAGCGTGTTGCGGCGAAACGTGCCAGGCGGCGTTGAACGGCTCGGTCGGGACGACCCGGTAGGACTGCACGCCTGCCGAGCCTCGTCGTAGTCGGCGCCCTCCAGATGCCCGATCGGGCGCCTCACGCGGGTCAGGTGCCAGTCGGTCTACCCAGACACTGGAGTACCCGGATGCGGCAGGATTCAGCTCATCTGAGCAGTCACCGCCGGTTGCTCCGCCGGTCGGCGACTGCTTGGCGAACGTTGGCGGTTTGCGATACGAGGACGGGGTGATACCCCGCCGGCCCGGCAGGCGATGCGGGTGGCCGTCGGTGCCCGTTTAATGAACGGCCGGTCCGACGGTCAGCGTGCCGGCGGCAGTGTCGATGGTCGCTATCGTGCCGAGTGGAATCGTCGGGGGGTGCAGGCCGTGTCCGGCTGGGATCCCCCCGAGCACGGGGACGCCGAGGCGGGTCAGACGGTCACGCAGGACGTCGATAATGCCCCACCCGCCGAGCGACGGGTCGTCGGCGGCGCCTTCAAAACCAAGCGCCGACCAGGACCCCTGTCGCGGTGCCGTCCACGGTGACCGGCGTGGTGACCTCGCCCCGCTGCTGTTGCAGGACGACGGATTCAGTTGTCATCAGCGCGCTACGCAGCGCCTCGGCGGACGCGGGTCCGGTCCATTCGTCGCTCCAATTGGCGAACGGGCCATGTAGGCTGGCCAGCCCGGCACGCGCCCATAGGGCGAGGTGAACATGGCTGATATCGCTGAAGCCGACCAGCGGCTTGGGGTCTCGCCGGGCGGCCACTAGGTCCAAATCATCAACGATGCGGTACGCGCCTTTGCCACCGCGCGCCGTGAAGATGGCACGGACCCCAGGATCGCGGAACGCGGAATTCAGGTCGGCGGCTCGGTCCTCGTCTCGTCCGGCCATGTAGCCCCACCGGTCGAACACGTGGGGCCCGATCTCGACCTGAAGCCCCCACGAGGTCAACAGTTTTACGCCGCGAGCGACGCCGTCACGGGTCGGCGGGCTGGCCGGGGCGACGATGCGCACCCGATCCCCTTGGCGCAGCCGCGGGGCACGGACTCCTGCAGGCACCTCGTGGTCATTCAACGGATGTTCCCTTCGCAGACTGCAGATTAAGGGTCTTATGGAAATGTTCGGTCGGCCTTCGGGACGCGCCGAGGGTGCGCTGCGTTGCTGTAGTGCGGCGTTTCCGCCCCGTGTAGGCAGGGTGCGTAGCTCGGTGACGAGGTCATGGACGGCTGGGGCGCGCGAGGTGGCGGGGGCGAGTTCGTCGTGCAGGCGCAGCAGCAACGCCACGCTACGGGTGGAGGTTCACAGCGGGTAGGCGCCGCTCCGCCTAAAAACAGGTCCTCGCGACCTCGGCTCGTCTCGCCCGCCACACGCCCTCACAGGTGATCCGACGCCGAGGAACGGCCGGACCACGCGGCGCCGACACGGCATCTCATATCACCCTGGCGTGCCGCCTAGGGCTGCGGGCGCGACCTGTCCTCGCCGACGGTCGAAGGCTCGGGATGCCTCCGCCCTTCTGCCGGCGCTGAATGTTCAGCTATACCAGGCTGAGTCCGTTGAGTCCTTGCGCTGACAACCGGCCGCCTCCACCGATTGCAAGCCGGCCGTGCGCTTCGGCACGAGCCGTGGTGACGTCCTGCGGATGAAGATCAAGCCGGACTCGGACCAAGCGGCCACGGTGCCGAACGCGACCGAACGGGCCGTCGAGCGCAGTGTCGACTTCCACCTCGGCGACCAGAGTCGGCTCTACCGGGATGAACGCCACCGGCCGCCGCTCGGCGAAGTTGCCGGTCCACGCGGCCGGCAGCGGACACGGCCACGGGTGGCCGGCCTCGGGCCTGCGGAACGGCAGGCCGCGCAGCGCGCGTGCCACATCCTGACGATCCTCGGTCTTTACCGGGTGCGTCTGGCCGACGAAACGGAAAGTCCCGCGGTCGTCGAAGCGGCCGAGCAGCAACGTCACCGGCCGATCGAGGGCACCGGTCACCCCACCGATGACGAACTCCGCGGTGTCACGAGCGCGGACCTTCACCCACAACCCAGCGGCAGGGCGATACAAACTGGCGGCGGGCTTAATTACGAGGCCCTCCACTCCAGCGACACCGAGCTCGCCCAGCCAGCCCAGCGCAACATCCCGGTCCTGGGTCTGCGGGCAGACGGCGATTTGCGCAGGCGCGCCGCGCAGCAGCCGCTCCAGTTTCGTCCGGCGCGTCGCCAGCGGCTGAGCAAGTAATTCGACGCCACGCCCGTCGCGGAGCAGGTCAAACGCGACGAGATGAGCCGGGTGCTTCCGGACGATCTCCGGCAGCCGGTGGCCGGCCGTCAGCCGACGCTGCAGCAACGAAAAACTGGACCGGCCACGGCGGGTGTCCCAGACCAGCAGCTCCCCGTCCAGCACCGTCCTAGCCGGCAACGCACCCGCCAGCGGGGACACCAGATCGGGGAAGAACCGGGTGAGATCAACACCTTGACGTGACTGAATCCGAATGCCACCGGCAGCGCGCCAGACCACCGCCCGGAACCCGTCCCACTTCATCTCATACAGGGACCCGCTGCGCGGCGCGGGCACTGACCGGGCCGCGACCGCGCGAACCGGGTCCACGGGCCAGCTCAGCACGACGGTCCCCCTCACGGTCGGAACCCTCGACGCTAACCGCAGCAGAACGCCACTGAGCTGCCAGAACACCGAATTCGCTGACCCTGAGAGGACGGCCAGCCGGCGCTGACCGCCCCAGTCGAGCAATGACAGGCACAAGGGTGCCGAAGGGGCTGACACGCCACCCGGCGAGTCACGAGGACCAGACGGCTCTCCGCTGCCCTGATCACCGGCGAATCTGGCGGCGGTCGCAAAAATTCTATGAATTACATATCCGACATGCCCGCCTACAGAAGGTGACGAACTGCGCCGGCCGCCCTGGGCTGCAAGCGGCGCGGGACGACAGCAGCATCCGTCGGTCGCCGACCATGACTGAAAGCGATTTGCCGTGCACCTACCGATGACGATCGCATGACTCGACTCGCAATAGTCGTCACTGCCGCACCACTGCGAGGTCGCCGCAAGGGGACAGCACCCTGCTTTTACTTTCGCAGGGAGCAGTTTGCGGGTTACTGTGCTATCAGTTACCTGCCGATTCGGTTCGAAGGAGTATTGACGTGGCCAAGCAGATCATTCACAAGCTGCTCGATGACCTGGACGGCGGGGACGCCGACGAGACCGTCAGGTTCGCCCTCGATGGGGTTCATTACGAGATTGACCTCTCGAGCGCTAACGCCGGGAAATTGCGCGAGGTCTTCGGGCTGTACACCTCGAACGGGAGCAGGGTCGGCCGGGCCGGTGTCGTTGGTGGCGGACGGGCACGCGGCCCTGCAGGAGCTGGTGACGGACGAGTCACCGGGGGGCGGGTCAGCGCGGCCAGCTCCCCGGAGCAGAACAAGGCAATTCGGGTGTGGGCCAAGCGGGCCGGCAAGAACATCTCTGACCGAGGACGGATTCCCCAGGAGATCGTCATGGAGTTCCACGCACAGGCGGGTCGCTGACCTGCCGCACGTGCGAACCAAGTTGTTCGCGCCACCACCACACCGACTAGCAGCGTTCCTGCCGTTGGGGCTAACTGGACGTCGCGAGTCGCCGAGCTTTGATATTCGAGTCCGGTCGCGTGGTTGGCGAGCCGGGGACGTGTTGCACTAGGCCAGTCGCTGCTAACACGGGCTGACCCTGACTGAAATCGCCTTGCCGCTGGTAGCTCGGCAATTCGATGCAAGTTTCACACGTCCCCGGACCCCTTTGCCCCAGGGTTAGAAGCACCACGGAAAAGATTGCACCACTACGGCTTCGCTGTAGTGAAACCGCGGTGCTCGGGCGCCCGCTTCCGGGTCACTCGCATCGAGGCGTTCTTACGCTTCTCACCCGGCGGCCCTGAACGGCAGCGCCCGTCGGGCCGCGATCCCGTCGCACCCCAGAGGCCCAGGTCAACCGACTGCTACAGCAGGGAGACACGGAAGCCCACTGACGTGAGCCCACCCTAGGGCCAGCTGCCAGGCGTGACGCCCAAGGTTCCCATCCCCGCTGGTTACCGAGGTGCGCGAGGTGCGGCACGACCCGCCACATCGTCCCACCACCCACCTCACTGTGTTCGAACGTGCGTACGATCGGGTCTGTGGATGAGGTGGTCCGGAGGTGGTGGAACGGCATTTGGGGCCGTCTCGCGCGCCGTGATGTGTGGCTGATCCGCGAGACGCGCTGGAAGGTCGTCGCACGGGCCGGGGACAGCGAAACGGGCAGGGTGCTGCGTTGGGACTTTGACACGCAAGCCGAAGCGCAGGAGGTAGTCGACCGCCTGCTGCGGGCACCCTCGCCGGGATCATGGCGCGAACACATCACACCCGACTGAGCGGCTCTCGCCGCGACGCGACCCCGGCGTTCTGCGAGCCTGTTACCTCGGCTGACGAGCCGCGGCGACCGCACCCGCAGGCGGCCGACCTCTGCAAGACCGCGCGGCAGATGGCGGTGTGCGACACAGCCAGGTAGAACGCCCGTCTCCCCGAGGGAGCCTCTGCCCCTCATTCAGCTCTTCACAGGAATGCCGCCCCACCGCCATGTTCATCGAAGATGGTGAGTGCGATCGTTTGTTGATGATGACGGGGAGGTACGGCATGGCACGACCAACAGCGAAGACGTCCTCACCCGCTCGACCCCGTGCGCGTGCAGCGTCCCTGGCACTCGCGGCGCTCGCTGGCGCGGCCCTGTCGGTCGCCAGCGCAGGGCCTGCGGCGGCAACGCCACCGGGCATCCCATCGAAAGCGACCGCGCAGTCGCAGCTGAACGCCCTCACCGTCGCCAGCGAGGGATCGACCAGCGGTTACTCCCGCGACCTGTTTCCGCACTGGATCGCCGTCAGCGGCAACTGCGACACTCGGGAGCAGGTCCTCAAGCGCGACGGCACGTCAGTGGTCGTCAACGCATCGTGTCAGGCCACGTCTGGTCGCTGGTACAGCCCGTACGACGGGGCGACCTGGTCAGCGGCCTCAGACGTCGACATCGATCACGTCGTTCCTCTCGCGGAGGCGTGGCGCTCCGGCGCGAATTCTTGGACGACCAGCCGCCGGCAGAGCTTCGCGAACGACCTGTCGCGCCCACAGTTGATCGCGGTGACCGACAACGTTAACCAGTCCAAGGGCGACCAGGATCCGTCGACGTGGCAGCCGTCGGTGTCGTCGTACCGGTGCACCTACAGCAAGATGTGGATCACCGTGAAGTATGCCTGGGGTCTGCGGCTGCAGTCATCGGAAAAGTCCGCCCTGCAGAGCATGCTCAACACCTGTTCCTCCTGAGCCCGAGCGGCGTTGCGGTGTCGGTGTCCTCGCTCTGGGCCGCCGACGCCGAACCGCGCCGCGGTGAGTTGCCCTCCGGTGATCACAGGCTACTGAGCGCAGCCGAGAAAACCGCGCCGGCGAGCATGTAGGGGCCGAAGGCGATGTCTGGTTGGCGGCGCAGCAGGAGGCGGGTCAGCGCCTCCGGCACGGCGAGCGCGTACGGCAGGGCAGCGCCCAGGAACACCGCCGGCCATCCGATCACGCCGAGCGAGGTGCCAAGGAGCACGGCCAGGCGAACGTCGCCGAGGCCCATCTGGCTTGTGGTGATGAGTGCCAGCAAGAGGTAGCCGCCGCCGAGGGCTCCGCCAGCTAGAGCCGCGGTGGTCAGGGTGTGTGCTTGGCCGGTGGCCAGCGCGTGGGCGGTGAGGATTATCCCGATCGCGAGCGTCGCAATGCCGATGATCGGCGTGGGGAGTCTCCTCGTTGCGACGTCGACGGCAGCGAGCAGCGTGCCGGCGTAGAGCACGGTGGCCCAGGTCGCGACCAGCAGCAACCCGTCGGGCCGGTCCCCGAGGAGCCAAGCCATGCCCGTGAACGCTGCGGCCATAGCGATCCCGCTTGCCAGCGCATCGAGCGTTCGTTGAGCCGGGCGGCTCGCATGAGGGCGGTGGTGGGTGTGGCGACTCGGGGAGGGCTGGGCGTTCGGCGCCGTCAGGGTCGTCATGATCCGGACGTAGGCATCAGGCATTGTCAGGCCGGCCAGCGCACCGATCAGCGCGGCGCACCACAGGACCGGTCCGGTCATCGTGTACCGCACCCATCCCTCAACCACGGCAGCAGCCGGTGAACCCGGCGGCTCGTCACCAGGCCATCGAGGGCACCGCCCACAGCGAGGTCAGCGCTGCCAGCGTTCGGGCAGCGAACTTGGTCCATGAATACGATCTGCGGCCGACACCACACGACGCAACCATAGTTGGCCGGAGTGCAAACCGTGGTTGACGATGTGAGTGAATCCGTGCTTAGCTCGCCTCAGTGGAGCTAACTGCGGTTCGGTCAAGGCGAACCACAGTTAGCCCCGGAGTGCGCTGGGTGGCCCACGGAGTGTCGGCTCTGGAGCGTCGGTGGCGACGCTGTTGGAGCAGTCAGCGCGCTGGGTCAGTTCGCCGGATGCCCGCGACGTTCATGATCGCGAGACCGTCGTCTCGCCGTTACCAGGAGGCAGGATCAGCAATGACGGTAGTTATCGCGAGACGTAGGTTCCGTGCCAGGTCGGGTGGCCGGTGGGCTCGGCTGCTCGGGCTGCCAATAGTGCTCTGCCTCGCTGCCGCCGTCGGCGCCTGTGATTCAGATGGACCCGGCGAAGACGCGACACCGAGCGTCTCCGCGCCGCCGCCGAGCCAGAGTCCGCGGGCGAGCGCGGACGACGCGGCGTTGTCCGCGTATCGGGAGATGTGGCAGGCCTATGCCAAGGCCGGTCTGGCCGCGAACCCGGACGACCCTGACCTCGCTCGCTTCGCGAGCGACGCCGCACTACAGACGTTGAAAAGCGGTCTGTCCTCGTACCGGAGCAAGGGCCAGATTCTCAAGGGTGATCTGGTGGTGAACCCGCAGGTGCGGCAGTCGTCGCTGGTGTCGACGCCGCCCACGGTGACGGTGACCGACTGCATCGATGACACCCGGTTTCTGGTCTACACCGCTGCCGGTTCCCCTATCAACGACGTGCCGGGTGGGCGCCGAGCCGTCGAGGCGACGGTGACTGACGGTGGCACGCAGGGTTGGAAGGTCGTCAGCTTCGGTGTGCGGGAGGTCGGCACATGCTGACGCGGCGCGGCGGTCTGGCCGTGCCCCCCGTAGTCGCTGCCGCTGTTGTCCTGGCTTGCTCCGGGGTCGCTGCGGCGGACGGGGGCCTGGGCGGCGTGGACTGCCGGCAGAACCCGTCGGCGCCGCAGTGCGACATCACCGCCGGCACCCCCGGCGACCCCGGACAGCCGGCCGGTTCATCGAATGATGGCAGCGGCGGATCGGACGACGGCGCGACGGGCCAGAAGGACCCGTGCCATTGGGCGCCGGTGGAGGGACAGCGTCCGCCACCGGCAGGGAAGGGCCCGGCTGGCGGTTGGTACGCGTGGACGTGCGCGGGGGACGGTTTCGGTTCGCAGCGCACGCCGGTGTGGCTCGATCAGGCACCCGGAGTGGACTTGGCCGCGATGGCGCAGATGGCGCGCTCGCGGCTGGTGCTGCCCACGCCGCAGATCCGCACGAGCCCCGACAGGGTGCCGTTCGTGCTGGTCCGGGTGCCCGTGTGGCTGTGGGTAGATCCGCTGACGTGGGGTCCACGATCAGCGACGGCCGCGGTGCCCGGGGTGACGGTAACGGCAACGGCGACACCGGTGCGGGTGCGGTGGTCCTTCGGGGACAACACCGCGGACCTCACCTGCGCTGGCCCGGGTAAGCCGTGGGCGCCCGGCACGGATCCCCGGACCGCCTCGTCGTGTGGGCACACCTACACCCGATCCTCGGCCGCGACGCGCGATGAGGCGTTCGTTCTGCGGGCGACGGTGACGTGGACGGTGACCTGGTCCGGGCCGGGCGGCGGGGGCACGCTCGCGGCGCTGACGACGACCTCGGCGGCGCCCGTGCGGGTGGCCCAGTCGCAGTCCATCGTCGGGAGTACCCGATGAGCGTGACGACGGAGCGACCGCCAGCCAGCCCGGCCGTACAGAGCACGAAGGCCGGCCCGTCGCATCGGGCGGGCCAGCGCAGCGGCCGACGGGTGGCCGCCGGCGTGCTCCTGGTGCTGGCGACGGTGGTGACGTTCTGGCAGGTCGACCTGCGTCGGCACGCCGAAGAACAGGTCCTTGCCCTGACCCGAGGCGTGAACGCCGGAGCGGTGATCAGCGACGGGGACGTGCGGGTGGTGCGGGTGGCGAACCCGTCGGGCCTGGCGCTCATCAGCGCTGACCGGCGCGACGAGGTGGTGGGGCGAACGGCGGCGGTCCCGCTGGCCGCCGGCAGCTTGGTGGTGTCGTCGCAGGTGGGTCCGCCGGCGTGGCCAGCGGCCGGACAGGCGGTGATCGCGGTGCCGGTCAAGGCGGGCCGCGCCCCCGCCGCTCTCGCCGCAGGGACCCGAGTCGTGGTGCTCGTGGGTCCGCCTGCCGCGGCTCAGCAGGCCGGTGGAACCCCCACCGCTGACCAGCCTGCGGCGGGGGCGCGGCGGGCACTGGCCACCGTGGTGTCAGCGGGCGCAGGGGAACAGGCAGGCGGGCAGGTGGTGGGCCTGCTGCTGGCCGCTCAGGAGGCGGAGGCGGTGGCCTCGGCGTCGGGGGATGTGTCGCTGGTGCAACTGGGGCCAGGGCAATGAGGGACGGGACGGTGCACAGCATGTTGGTGGTGGTCGCGTCGGTGTCCGGCGCAGCAGGAGTATCGACGGCGGCGCTCGGCTTGGCCGCGCTGTGGCCCAACCGACCCGGGCTGCTGGTAGAGGCAGACCCCTGCGGAGGGGTGCTCGCCGCGCGGTTCGGCCTCCCACAGGACCCGGGCCTCGCGACGCTCGCGGCGGCGGCCCGCCACGGCCCGCCACTGAGTGGGCCGGCGCCGTTCGTGCAGTCGTTGCCACTGGGGTTGCACGCGCTCGTCGGGCCCGGCGCCGCCGAGACCGCCGCGGCGGCGCTGTCGGTCCTCGCCCACCAACCGACGGTGGAGGCGTTGGCACCGGTGGTGGTCGCGGACGTGGGCCGGCTGTATCTGGGCAGTCCGGCTCACGGGCTGCTGCCCCGCGCGCACGCGGTGGTCCTGGTGACCTCGGGGACCGTCGAGCACCTGCATCATCTCGACACCCGGCTCGCTGCGCTGCGGGTGAGCACCTCGCCCGGCGGTGTCGGCGTCGCCGTCGTCGGCAAATGCGCCTATGAGCCGCAGGAGATTAGTAACCGCCTCGGCGTGCCGGTGTGGGCACACCTGCCCAGTGACCGGTGGGGCGCGGCGGTGCTCTCGGGGCGGATGACTGGGCCGGCGTGGTCGCGGACCCGGCTGGCGCAGGCATTGCGCGCCCTGGCCGGCACCGTCGCGGGACAGCCGCGACCGCGACCAGCCCGTCCCGCGTTGGAGGTCGTGCGATGACCGCCCCACGATCCGATGGTGAAAGCCCGCTCGTGGTGGCCCCGGAGCTGGTGGCGCAGCTACGCGCCCGCGTCAGTGACCGCCTCACCGCCCACGGCGCGGACCTGCCCGACGGGCAACGTGAGGCAGTGATCGCCGGTTACATCGCCCAAGAGTTGATGGCATACGCGCAGGAGACCATCAGCAGCGGCCGGGCTCCACTGACACCGCAGGTCGAGGGGGCGTTGGCGCGGGCGCTGCGCGACAGCCTTACCGGCCTCGGCGGCCTGCAACGCCTGATTGACGACCCGCAGATCGAGGACATTTTCGCCAACGGCTGCGACAACGTGTGGGTCCGCGGGACCGACGGGCGCACCCGGCGAGTCCCGCCGGTCGCCGCGTCGGACGCAGACCTGATCGACCTGGTGCGCATCGCGGCGGCCCGAAGCGGTCTGGAAGAGCGCCGCTTCGACCGCGGCTCCCCGAGCCTGTCGCTGCGGCTGCCAGGCGGGCAGCGGCTGTTCGCGGTGATGGCCGTGTCGAAGCGCCCGTCGGTGTCGATCCGCCGCAACGTGCTACACCGGGTTACCCTCGACGACCTCGTACACCGTGCGGAAATCACCCCCGGGCTGCGGGACCTGATCACGGCCATGGTGCGGGCCCGCAAGAACCTGGTGATCTGCGGCGGCACGGGCGCCGGTAAGACCACGCTGCTGCGCGCCGCAGCCGGGGCGATCGGCGTTCACGAGCGGATCGTCACCGTCGAAGACGCGTTCGAACTCGGCCTGGACGAGGACGCCACGTCGCACCCGAACACCGCCGCGTTGCAGCAGCGCGAGCCGAACCTGGAGGGTGTCGGTGGCATTGACATGGCCGCGATGGTCCGGTGGGGGCTGCGGATGCGCCCCGACCGGGTCATCGTCGGTGAGTCCCGCGGCGCCGAGGCCGTGCCAATGCTGCTGGCGATGTCGCAGGGCAACGACGGGTCAATGTGCACCGTGCACGCCTCCTCCAGCAAACAGGCGCTGACCCGGCTGGCGATGTATGTGATGCAGGCGCCGGAGCGGTTGGCGTTCGACGCGGCGAACGTGCTCATCGGTCAAGCCGTGCATTTCGTGCTGCACCTCGACGTCGCCACCGACGGCACCCGAGTGCTCTCCTCAATCCGGGAGGTGTTGGAGACAGACGGCGAGCAGATCCCGTCCAACGAGATCTACCGGCCCGGCCCGGACCGTCGGGCGGTCCCGGCCGCGCCGATGCGCGCCGAAACCCTCGACGAGCTCATCGCCGCCGTACCCAACGTGGTCTTCCTCGCCCAGGACCGGTGGTAAGAATGCTGCCGATCCTGCTCGGTCTCGGCTGCGCCGCCGGCCTCGTTCTCATCGCCGACGGCCTACGCCGCCGGCCACCCGGCACCCCCACCCGCCGGTCGCGCCGACCCTGGACGGGCGCCGACCGCAGCCGACTGCTCGCAGCTGTGGGCGGGGGGCTCGCGGCGGCGGCGCTGACCCGATGGCCGGTGGCGGCGCTGCTGGCCGGCGCGGCCGTGTGGGCATTGCCCCGGGTGCTCGGCCCCGACCGGGAGCACACCCGAGCGGTCGCCCGCATCGAGGCGGTCGCCACCTGGGCGGAACTGCTGCGCGACACCCTGTCCTCGGCCGCCGGACTGGAGCAGGCCATCACCGCTACCGCCCCGGTCACCCCGCAGCCGATCCGCGCGCAGGTCACCGCCCTCGCGCAGGCAGTGCGCGGTGGGGCGCGGCTGCCCGACGCGCTGCGCGTGTTCGCCGCCGACCTCGCCGACCCGGTCGCCGACCTCATGGTGCGGGCGCTAACTCAGGCCGCCGGATACCACGGCGGGCAGTTGTCGCAGTGCCTGACCAGCCTCGCCGTCACCGCCCGCGAGCTGGCCGGGATCCGGATGCGGGTGGCCACGACGCGGGCGGCGACCCGCACCGCCGCGCGGGTCATCACCGGCACCTCGGTGGCGATGGTCGTCGGGCTGATCCTGCTCAACCGCGGATTCCTCGCCCCCTACCACAGCGTCAACGGTCAACTGGTCCTGCTCGTCGTGGGCGGCGTCTTCGGTGGCGGGTTCTGGTGGCTGGCCCGCGCTTCCCGTATCCCCCAGCCTCCGAGGGTGCTGGCCGAACCGGGGCGGGCGTCATGAGTGTGGTGCTCGCGTGTGGGCTCATCGCCGGGCTCGGCCTGGTCCTGGCGGGATCTGGCCTGGTGCCGGCCCGGCCCGGCCTCGCGCACACCCTTGACGCGCTGCGCCGCTCACCGCAGGCACCGCCGGAGCCGATTCGGGCGCGGACCCGTCTGCTGGCCGCGCCGATGCGCGCGCTCGGCATGCCCCGCGAGCGGATGCGCGTCGACCTGGCCGTACTCGAGCGACCCGTTGCCTTGCACTTGGCCGATCAAACCTTGGCCGTCCTCGCCGGGCTGGTTCTGCCTCCGGTCGCGATGGCCGTGCTCGCCACCACGGGGGTCACCTTCGCCGCCGGAATGCCGCTGTGGGCGTGCCTCGCTGGCGCCGTTGGCGGGTGGTGGCTGGCCGAGACCACGGTGCGCGGCGAGGCGCAGCGCCGCCGCGACGAGCTGCGCTACGCCCTGTCCGCCGTCCTCGACCTCGCCGTCATCTCCCTCGCCGGCGGCGCCGGCCTCGAGCAGGCAATCGACGACGCCTGCGCCGACAGCCACGGCTGGGCGGCACAGCGGCTACGCCGCGCGGTCGACACCGCCCGCCTACTGCGCGTCGCACCCTGGCAAACCTTAGGCCAGCTCGGTGAGGACACCGGCGTGAGCGAGCTGCACGAGCTCGCCGCGACGATGAGCCTCGCCGGCACCGAAGGCGCACGCATCCGCGACTCCCTGACCATCCGCGCCGCCACCCTGCGCGCCCACCAGGCAGCGGCCCTCGAAGCGCAAGCGAACTCCGCCACCGAGCGTATGTCGATGCCCGTCATGCTCCTCGCCGCCGCCTACCTGCTGTTCCTGCTCTACCCGGCGATCTCTGGAATCGGCACATTTTGACCAAACCCGCGCGTGCCGCATACGACGCACCCAAGGAGGCAGACCCATGCGCCCGAGGAATTTACTCGTCCTGCTGACCCTGGCACAGCTCACGCTCACCGATCGGATCCGCCAACTGCGCCACAGCGGAGACCGAGGCAGCGAGACCGCCGAAAAGGTCATGTGGATCGCCCTGCTGGTCGGCCTCGCCCTGTCCGTCTTCGCCATCTTCCGAGACAAGATCATCGGCAAGGTCAGCGGGATCAACCTGTGACAACCATCCGGCAAACCCGCGCCAGGCGGCGCCTGCGCGTCAACGATCGGGGATCAGCGAGCACCGAGGTCGTCCTCTACGCGCCCCTGCTGTTCCTGCTCGTCCTCATCGGCGTGCAACTCGCGCTGTGGGCCCTCGCGCAGCTCGGCATCCAGCACGCCGCCAACCACGCCCTACAGACCACCAGGGTGTCCGGCGGCACCGCCGCCGCCGGCACTGCCGACGCCACCACCGTCCTGGACCAAGTCGCGGGCCGCGCCGTCGACGACCCGCAGGTGTCCGTGGCCCGTAGCGCCGACACCGCGACCGTGGCGATAGCCGGTCGGGTGCCGGCCGTGGTGCCGTTTCTGCGCCTGCGGGTGGACACCCACGTCAGCGCGCCCGTCGAGCGATTCCGACCCGAAGTCGGCTAGATCGCGTCTAGACAAGGGGGGATGCTGGTGAGCAACCTCGGCAGGACGAAACGTCGTCCCGGCATGCGCCGGGCGCGCCTGGCCCGGTCGGCTCGCGATCGGGGGTCGGTCAGCGTCGAGATGGCCCTCGGCTACGTGCCGCTGATGGTCCTGGCCGTCCTCGCCATCGTGGCGTGCCTGCGCCTGGCATCGGCCGCCATCGACGTACGCTCCGCGGCAGCGGCGGCGGCCCGGCAGGCATCCATCGCCCGCACGCCCGCCGAAGCCCGTCTCGACGGCGCTGACGCCGCATCGATCACCCTGGCCGGACGCTCCCTCCCCTGCCGACCGTCGACCATCACCGTCGAGCCCGGCGCGTTCGTCCCCGGCGGGCAGGTCACCGCAGCAGTGGCCTGCACCGTGAGCCTCGAAGACCTCTACGGCCTGGGCCTGCCCGGGTCGGTGACAATTCGCGCCACCTCGCGGCAGCCCCTGGACACGTACGGGAGTCAGCCGTGAACCGCCCGCCGGCATCTGCCTCTCACCGGCCGCGCTTAGACGATCAGGGGCAAATCACTCCGTGGACCGTGGTCGGCACCCTCATCGTGCTCATCCTCGCCGGTCTCGTCTTCGACCAGGGCATGGCGATGGCCACCAAGGTGTCCGCATACGACACCGCCCAGGCCGCCGCCCGCGCGGGAGCCGACGAGATCGACCTGGCCAAGTACCGGCTCACCGGCGCCGTGCAGCTCGATCCCGCTGCCGCGACCGCCGCCGCCCACACCTTCCTCGCCCAAGCTGGTCAGGGCGGCAACGTGGCCGCGACCACCGGTCAGGTCACCGTCACCATCACCACCCGCCACCGCACCCAACTGCTGCACCTCGTCGGCATCACCGACATCCCGGTGGCCGCGACCGCCTCCGCCACGCCCGCCACCGGTGTCACCACCGCCACCGAACCCAGCTGATGTCCGCGCCCGGAAGGTTGCCGCCGTGATCGCGACGCTGCTCAACATTGTCCGCCGTGCCGTCGGCGGCGCCGCGCTGGTGCTACTGCTCGCCGCCCCGCCATACGCGCTGCTGCGCTACCTCGACTCGCCGCTTCCCAACCAGTCGCCCACCCGGGACACCGTCACCGCAGCGCTGACCAGCCCGCTGACTGACGAGATGATCGGCGCGGTCCTCACCGCCCTACTCTGGGCGGCCTGGGTGTCTTTCGCGTGGTCGGTGCTCGCCGAGCTCGCTGCCGCTCTCACCGGCCGAAGACTGCCGCAGCCCCGTGTCCTCAGCCCTGGTCGTGGCCTCGCTGCGCTGCTCGTCGCCGCGATTACTGGCGGAGTCCTGGCCACCGCCGCGCAAGCCGCCAGCCCACCCCTGACCGACACCGCTCACGCCCACCCGAGCGCCTCCGGCGTTGCCGCGGCCACAGCAACCGTCGCGCACCGCGAGCCGCTCCCCGTCAGCGTCACTCTCCAGGTCGCGCAGGTAGCCGCGTTGCCCGAGCAGACGCTGGCGCACGGCGAGGTCACCCTCGTCGCGAACGGCCGCGAGTACACCCACACCGTCAAGCGCGGCGACACGATGTCGAAGATCGCCGAGCAATGGCTCGGCGACGCGAACCGCTGGCCGGAAATTTTCGCCCTCAACCGGGGCGCCCATTTCACCGACGTTGGCGGCACGCTGCGCAACCCGAACGTCATCTACCCGGGTTGGACCCTCGACCTGCCCGCCGACGCCACCCCACCCAGCGGGCAACAGCCCCGGCCGCCCGCCGCTGCGTCAAACCAACCCGGCGCTAGTGACACACCGAGGGAACCCGAGACGGCGCCGTCGCGCCCCACGCCCTCAGCTCCCACGCCCCGCCCGCAGCAGCCCACAGAGACAGCCCCGACGCCCACCAGCACTCCTTCCGGCAGCGCTGTCACCGTTCCGGCACCCGCCACCTCATCAGCGGATGCGCCCAGTCCATCGGTCAGCGGCGCCAGCCAGTCCGAGCGGGCGCACCGAGGTGTGTGGCTGCCCAGCGGCAGTTGGATCGACCTCGGCCTGGCCCTCGCGATCGCTGCCGCAGTCGCGTTGGTCTGGGCCCGCCGGCAACACCGCTACGTGCCCCGCAAGCCGTCAGCCCAGCCTCGTCTCAACGACTCCACCCTTACTCCCATGCCTGCCGTCGTGCGACAGATCCGCCGTGGCCTGCGTCGCGCCGACGCCGGGCACCCCGATCCCTACGAACCCGAGGATCTGCGCCCGCACGCCGATCAGCGCGGCGTCGACGAGCAGGACCAACTCGACGCCGAGCCAGACGGCAGCGGCGATGCCGCATCTGACGAGCACGACGACGTCGCACGGGCAGGCAACGACGATCGCCCAGCGCCGGGACCGGTGGCGCCGGCATCTGACGACCCGCTGTCGGAGCTGTGGCCGGCTGCGGGACTGGGCCTTGTCGGGCACGGCGCGGAAGCCGCCGCGCGGGGATTCCTGAGCGCGGCGCTCGCCTCTGGCGGGGTAGAGCATCCCGAGGCCCGCACTGAAGTGGTCATTCCGTCGATGACCGCGGCGACGCTGCTCGGCGCCGCAGCGGTGACCATGCCTCGCACACCACGTCTGACCGTGACCGCCGGGTTGGAGGAGGCGTTGGAATTCCTGGAGACGCAGACCCTTCAGCGCACCCGCCTGGCGTACCAGCACGAGGTTGACAGCGTGGCCGAGTTGCGCCGCGCCGCCCCCTACGAGCAGCCTCTCCCGCCGATCATGCTGCTGGCCGACGTCACCAGCAGCCACGAACGCGCCCGCGTCGCTGCTCTGCTCGCACAGGGCCAACGGCTTGACATCCACGGAATCCTGCTCGGCGACTGGCCCGACGGAGACACCGTTGTCGTCGCCGCTGACGGCACCACCACCGCCGCCGTCGACAGCGACCGCGCCCGTCACGGCGCCCACCCCGCCGACATCGGTCGGCTGGCGGTGCTCGACCCACTCGAGACCGCCGATCTGCTCACCACGCTCGCGGAATCGCACACCGGCCTGCCGCAGGCCCCCGCCCCCACCGAACCCATGCCCACTCCACCCGCCCAAGAGTCCGACCCGACCGCCCCCGAAGACGCCGAAGACCCCAAAAACACCAACACCACCGGCAGCTCGGCGGACACCACCGCCGAGGACGACAATTACGCCGACGACGCTCCGGGTTCCGCCGCTTCACCGCCAGGGCGCCAGGACAAAGCCATCGCGCCAGTCCCCGACGCCGAGGAACCGCCCGCAACGGACGAAAAGAGCACCGGGCACGCCTACAGCGAGCACGCGCACGAGTCGGGGAGCGCGCAAACGACACCGGCGCGCGTGCAAATACTAGGGGCGCCCCAGGTCGTGGACGGCGACCCGCAACGCACCCCACGCGCCAAATCCCTAGAGCTGCTGGTGTACCTGGCGGTCAACGACGGCGTCGCCTCGACCGAAGCGATCCTCGACGACCTGCTGCCCGACGCCCCGTCCAGCAAGGCAGCCGCCCGGCTCTACACCTACGTCTCCGGGCTACGCGCCCTCCTAGGCCACGCCAGTGGAACCAGTGGGCACGTCCCCCACCCCGACCACCGCTACCTACTCAGCCGCGACCTGCTCGACGTGGACCTCTGGCGCATGCGCGAAGCCATCCGCGACGCCGCGCGAGCCAGCGACCCGCACGACCGCGTTGCCGCGCTACGGCGGGCGGTCGAGGCCTACACCGGTCCCCTCGCCGAGGGCTGTGAGTACGAGTGGGTCGAGTCCTACCGCGAGGCGATACGCCAAGAGAGCCTCGACGCCTCGCTCGCTCTCGCCGATGCCCTCACCGGTGAACCTGCGGAGCAACTCACCGTTCTCGACGCCGCCATCGCGCACAGCCCTCACCACGAAGCCCTCTACCAGGCAGCCATGCGCGCCCGCGCGGACCTCGGCCACGCCGACGGCATCCGTGAGCTGCGACGCACCCTGACCCGCCGGCTCATCGACATCGACGCCGAACCCGGCGACGACACCCTCGCCCTCGCCGACCGGCTGATCGCTGACCTACGCCGCCGAGGCCGCACCTCGGGCAAGCAGCACCCGCCGGACCGGGACGGACCTCCGCAGTGACCACGACCGCCGCCACTAACAGCGACGCTCCCCTAAACGCGGTAGTAGGTGGTGCCACCACACACCTGCGACGGCTGCGGTGGGCAGTGCGCGCCACGCTCGTCCTCGGCGTCGCCGCGTCGGTGGCCGCGAACGTCTTACATGCCCGCCCGAACCCGATCAGCCAAATCATCGCCGCGTGGCCACCGCTGGCACTGCTCCTCACCGTAGAACTGATCTCGCGAGTGCCCCACCACCGGCGCCTGCTCGGCGCGATTCGCATCGCGGCAACCTCTGTCATCGCCGCCATCGCTACCTGGGTGAGCTACTGGCATCTCGCCGGGGTCGCAGCCCGCTACGGCGAGACCGAGCACGGCGGGGCGTACCTGCTGCCCATCTCCGTCGACGGGCTCGTCATCGTGGCCAGTGTCAGCCTCGTCGAAATTACCGCCAAGATCCGAACCACCGCACCCCCACCATCGCCGCCCGCGCTCACACACACGCCGCCGCCCACCAACGCACCTGAAGCAACGACCGCAGCACCGTTCAGTGCGAGGCATCTGGCCACCGCAACCGACACGTCAACCACTACCGCCCCGGCCCGACTCGTCGGCCCCTCCGCCGTATCGGCGATGCCATCACACACCCCTGCACCAGGCACGGCCGAATCGGCCGCCGACAGCGCCAGCACCTTATCCACCCCTCAGCATCGCCAACACGACGACAGCAATCCGCACGGGGAAGGGGCATTCGCCACGCTCAGCGACTGCGCGCCCCAACCCGAGACAGAGGCGAATCCGGACGACGTAGGCGAACCCGCGCCGTCGCAGACCTCATCGCCAAGCGTCAGAGGCGCCGAGCCGACCAGACCAGCGGATGACGAGCGAACAGACAACGCACCAGCCGATACCGCCGCTGCGGTCGCCTACTGGCGCCACCGCGACCCGGAACTATTGCCGGCGGACATCGCCGCCCGAATCGGGAAATCGGAACGCACGGTCTACCGCTATTGGTCACCGCCAACACCGAACGTCAACGGTCGCCCCGCCGACAACCTCCGACGCTGACAGGGAAGGAAGACCTCGCACCCTCGGCAATGCAAGCGGCTACGAGCACGGCACCACAAGCTCGGCTCTCTGCCGCCCAACAGCCGTCACCGGGCCTGAACCGACCCGCGAGCCGAGCCGGAGCGCGTCCGCCTCCTATATCAACGAGGAAGGGTCTCTGACTCTCACGGGGTGTTGGCGCGGCACACCGAGGGGCGTTGAGGCAATAGCGTTGCTGAGCGCGGGGGGCCAGGGGGCCGACTCGTGGCTCCAGACGTCGTGTTCGCGCCTGCTCGCTCGACGGCCAGCGACGCCGCGGCGCAAGACAACGCTCACCCGCCACGTCGCCACACCTCAGCAGGTCCACCCGTGAGGCCACAGAAGCCAGCCCCTCATCGAGAGATGCCGGCAAAAATTTCCAGGATTGACATTGCCCCGGCGGAGGTGGTGCTCGTGAGCTACGAGGAGGGGTATCGGCCGAGCACACGAGCAGTCGCCCGTCCCACCACCCCAAGCGGGGTCCTACAACGAAAAAAGGCCACATCTCTTACTCATCCGGTCCAGCAAGGCAGGGAACCTACCCGAAGTAATTTGATCGGATTCGGCATGACGGGTCCGACAATGGGTGGGCGGGACGCGGTGATACCGGTCCAGCCCACCCATCATCGATGGGCATCCCAGTTACCCCACTGCAGGGTCTACCCAACAGCATGTGCACGCGGTGCGATGGCACACGTACAGGCCATCGGCATCGGAACCCGGTGCTGATATGGCCGGCCGCCTGCTTAGACGTTCCTTACCTATGTGCTGGTCCGGACTCAGCGCTGCCAGTGGCACAGTCCCTCGTCGGCACAGTGCCGTCGGTCGGAGTTGCGTCCTTCTCGGGCGGGTCGACTTCAAGGAACCCGAAGAGCCGTTCGATCACCTGCAGCGTCTGGGTGGAGTAGCGGTCGGCGAATCCTCGGCAAATAGCGGGTTTGACACCGGGGCGCCGATAGCCGGGCAGCGTCTCGTGGCAGATGACGAAACCCTCGTCACGCCGAGCCTCGGCAACCAGATCACGTAAGCGGCCCTCGGAAAGGTGCATCAGGTTCCCGGGACGGAAGATGCACGTGTCGCACTTTCTGGACAGCAGCCGCGACTTCCGCAGCACCGGATCGCCGACGCTGAGGTCGCCGCCGTCATCCCCCACCTCGTCGCTCTCCTGCGGTGCAGGCGGGCCGGTTCTGGGCTCGTCTCGCGCGTAGGGCTCCTGCGCGTCGATGGCCAACCGACTGAGCCAGTTGAGGACCTGATCGATGTGACCTCGTTGTAGGCCCGTGACGCCGTCGACGGGCACTAGCAGAGTGGCGTTGCCACGCGCGGTGCGGTCAGCGGCCTCAGACCCATCCCGGCCGCCGAACGTGTCGTCGAGAACGGCCACCGGTCGTCCGCCTATCGCGCGGTAAAGACCGGCGAGCTTGAGCTGGCGACCGAACCGTACGCCACTTTGGCCGACGTCGATGACCGGCAGGTCAACCGGCAGGCCGAGTCGAGGTCCGATCCACGTCGCGGCGAGCGCGCCCCAGCTCGTGCACCAGACCAGGTCGGCGTGGAGGGCGAGTTCTCTGAGCCAGGTGCCGTGGTCGGGGTGCAGCCACACCTCGCCGGAGACGTGCTGACCGCTGGGCGCGGGACCGTCGTAGCGGTGCGGGTGGTAGCCGAGCTGGCGGGCGGTCCTCGGGTCGTCGGGGTTGAGTACCCCGTCGACGTCGATGGCGACCACCGGCCGTGCCCGGTTCGCGGCCAGAGCAGGAGCGGTACGTGGGGTGGTCATCGGACCTCGAATCCGCGGGCTCGGGTTGGGCTGGTTGAGCCTGCCGACTGCTGGGTCGCGGGGGTGAAGGCGACCCGGCCGTCACCAAACAGGCAGGCGACGATGTGCCCTTGACGAATTGCCTCGATCAGCGCGGCGTCGATGGCCAGGCTGCCGTCTCGACTTTCGGAATGGTCCCCCATCACCAGGAGACTTACCGCCTCATCGGCCGCCAGCAGCCGCCCGCCGGGCGGTATGGAGGGCAGGCCTGGCCTGTCGCGCCAATCGGCGTCGGCCTCGGGGCGATGGGCGTGACCAAGACCGTCGGCGTCGTCTGGCTCGTGCGGCGACCATTTCCACCGGTAGGCGCCGATCGCGTAGTGGTCGTCGGCGTCGGCTGGCACCCGGTCGTCCTCGATCCACAGGCTGCCCTCGTCGCTCGCGGTCTCCTCGTACTGCACGCTGACGAAGTCGCGGGCGGTATGCAGGACGGGGTGCTCGCCGGGCATGTCGCCGATCGACAGACTGTGCAGGTGCCTGCTCATGCGTTCGACCTCGTGGCGCGGGAAGCGGCACAGCAGGCCACCGCGCAGAGCGGTATATCCGTCGGCGACGAGTGCCCGGTAGTAGCCTCCCCCTGCGTTGTGGCAGGTGACGAGTGCCGGCACCCAGAGCGCGTTGGCGGGTAGGACATCGCCCCGGCTGTGCGAGATCACGTACCGGTCGGTGCCCTCTTGGCTGGTTCGGACCGGGTTAACGCCGAACCACTGCAGGCCGTGGGCGCGGGCGAAGCGGAGCAATTCGAGCAGCGTTCGGCGCCCGTCGGAGTGTTGCAGGCGCAGAGGAAGGAACCCGTCACCGTCGTCGCCGGGATGGGGGTTACCGGTTGTGCCGGTTGCTGTGTGGGTCCAGGTCTCGGCCCGCACGCGGTACTCGGTCCCATCGGCGCTGTACCAGGTGGGGTCACCATTGGAGGACAACCAGTCGCCGTCGGCGTCGTGGGACCAGATTAGCGCGGGCACAGCAGGCCATCCGGCGCGGTTCTGCTGACGGGTCTGGTGGTGATGGGGCGTGGCGGCGGCGTGCTCGGCCAGGGGCAGGATCTTGTCGGTTCGCCACCATAGTCTGCGTGTCATCGTTCGGTGTTTCCTTCCGTTGGTCAGGCGAGTGGCCCGGTCCACGTGGCGGGAACCGGGCGAGATGAAGAGCGTGTGAATCGCGGGCGTCGCGGTTAGATGACCGCCCGGACGCGCCCCCGGCGCGGGTACCGAAGACGGGGGCGCGTTGCCGTAGCGGGGGCAACCGCGGGCGCTAGGCCGAGGGCATACGGGCGGTAGGCCCGGCAGGGCCTGCATTGCTCAGCTAGCGCGGCGGCGACTGATCGGGGCTCACCGGCCGAGGACGGATACCAGTTCACCGTGCAGGAGCGGGGCTCCGTCCGGTCCCTTGATGTGGGTGTGGATCCAGATCCGGTACCGGGTGCCGTCCTTGGCGGTGAGGTGTCGCCAGTGTCCACGGACGAAAAACCGCACCCGGTAGTGCCACTTCGCGTCACCGTCAACGCCTGCCCCGACGGGGCTGGTTCGACGGAGCATGACCACGCGGGTGTTGTGCACGATCGATGACCGTGCGGCGCGGCGGCTCGTTGCGCGCGGCAGGGGTGGCTCGCTGATGGTGGCGAGGGGTTGGGCTTGGATGCGCCAGAACGCGTACGTGATAGCGGCGCAGACTCTGGATGCTGTGCGATCGTCGATCACCGTGCGGCCGTCCGGCGCGCCCTGCCAGTCGATGGGCGGGGCATCGGTGTCGGGTAGGTCAAGCGCGGGCACTGGTCTGCCGACTGGCAGGGTCGCCAGGTCAGTGAGGATGTAGGGCCCGAAGGTGGCCCGGTTGCGCTGGTACTCGGCTGAGGCGAGCAGCGCCGCGATGTGAGGATCATCGGTGTCCTCGTGATCCGCCCAGCCGCAAATCAACCAGGACCTGCCGGCAGGCGTGATCATCGTGGTCCAGGTGATCGCGGCTATGCCTCGGATGGTGCCGGCGGCAGAGCGGATGAAGATTGGCTCGGGGAGGAACAGCACGCCGCTGTCAGTCGGCGCGGTGTCGGCGGTGAGTAGGTCATCGGTCAGGTCTAGGGCCTGCGCGGCGGCGGCGATGATCGCCGTCATCGCTGGGGCGACGACGAATGGCTCCCCGATGCGCCAGGCAGTTTCGAGTTGCCGTGTAAGGGTGCGGCCAGCGCTCTGCGCGGTCGCCGTCTGTGCCTGCCACTGGTGATTGTTGACTTTGACAGTCAGGGCATCCGCCATGATCACCGAGACAAGCTCGTCGGCGCCTTGTCGGGCGCAGTGCTCCGCCATGAGGGTCTTCGCGTTTACGGCGGCCCGGGCGTACCCGGCGTAGGTTGTTTCCCGTCTCAGGCCCACGGTAATTGATCCTTTCTTTGGGGTCTTCGGGAGCAGCAGGCGCAGGTATGCACCCACGAATTAGAGACGCGTGGCGGTAACGAGCTGAAGAAGGATTCGGTGGGTTGGCGTCTCCGCGTAAACCGAGCCATCGGCGTCGTACTCGTTCTCTGGAGCCGCGCCCCGCAGCCGTGCTATCCGATACAGGCCGCCATGCTCGTCCGCCGCATCAACGACCCGGGCTTCCTTGCCATCCGCAGATTGCTTGATGTAGACGAAGACCCAGCCCACATTGCGGGTGTACGGATTGTCGTGGGAAGTAAGTACCGCCACCGCTTGGGAGGCAGGTGACCGGAACTGCGCGAGGAGCGCGTCTAGGACCTCGATCGGGCCGGCGTCGTGCCAGATCCGCCGCGGTACATCTACTGATCTCGCGGCAAGCCGCCACTCGTCGGCCGTTCCCGGCACAGGTTCGTTCGTGATGGCGAGGAGTACCGGCGAATGATTCCAGCCGGAAGATTCGCCGAACGCCTCGATCCCAATCAGGTGCTTCAGGAGATGCTCTCGGTTTAGGTCGGGTATGCCGTTGCCAGGGCTGTTCATTGAAAGTCCGCCTTTCCTCATTGTGCTTACTTGCCGTCTCGGGCTGAGCAATAATTGTTTATTCCGGCTGGATCGCGTTCTCGGCTTGTCGTTGGTACCCCTCCAGCGTTAGTGGCGGTTCGCGGGGCGGTTCGGGGATGGCGGCCAGCAGTCGCTCGACGCCCTCGTAGCACCTCTTGCACACAGGACGCCGCCGTCGATGAAAACGGTGACTGCGCGAAGCAGTAAGGCGAGAGATAAATAGGCCCCCAGGAAAGCTCGATGTAGGCAGGTCGCAGCGATCGACAAAGATCACATCTGGCATCGGCGGATGGTGGGCATAGCTATTACTTGGGCTGACTGTGAGCGCCTCACATCAGGCGGATTGCTTGGCGAATCGCGTTAGAATTGACGCTCGCTTTAATGAAGACAGCAAGTCGTGTCCCGCTGAGACGTCGTCGTTTCGCTGTGATCGGACGCCCGAATGCGGGAACGGCCCCGACGCGGGTCGGGGCCGTTCCCGTCTTCTCGGAGGGGCGGGCGGGAGGCGAACGTGCGGTTTGGTCAGAGGGGACGTTGACAACTACCGGCGACGCTCACCTCGTAGGCGGTGCCGGTCACGGTGAGTTGCAGCCAGCGGTAACCCTCGGCGTGAGCCGCGCGTAGCTCTCTGATCAGTGGCGCGGCCGGGTCAGTGAGGTGTAAATGTTCGGCGAAGTCGTCGCCGCCGAGGTCAACGTCGCGGCGATAGCCGTCGGTGTTCGGGTTCCAGCCGTCGGCGTAGACCAGGAGGTTGGAGTCGGGACGGTCCGGGTCGTGGAGGCGCGGCAGGCCGCTGGACATGAGGTAGACGCCCTCGTCGTGGACCCAGACCAGCGCGCCAGGGCAGGCGATGCCGTCCTCGGTTTCTGTGTAGGACTGTGCCTGCTCGGTGCTGGAGACGGCGTGTTCGGCCAGCCGCAGCGTCTCGGTCAGGTTGAAGTGAAGGTGCAGGGCCATCAGGGTCTGCTCATTTCTGGTCGGTTGATGGCGGGTTCTCGGCAGGGGTTGTCGGGGTGGCTTGGCTGTCAAGGGCGGCGGGTGGAATGCCGGCGCGCAGGGCGTGGTCGATCAGCTGGGCGAGAGGGTCGTTGGGGTCGGCGTCCAATGCCCGGTCGATAGCGACGGAGGCGAGGGCGCCGAGTCCTGTCCGCCAGGCGATGACGGCGAGTAGGACGGCTGGTGGTGCGGCGAGGGCTGGGTCGACGCGGCGGGTGATGTCGGTCCATAAGGCGAGGTCCGATGAGTTGGCGTCGTTGGTTCGCCAGGCGGCGTCACGGACCTTGTAGTCGAGGAGGAGCACGGACAGCCAGGCCACCTCGTCGTCGGTGAGGACCCGGTCGTCGGCGTAGCGGGCGACCGCCGCTCGGAGCGCCTTCTTTCCGGCGCGGATGACTGCCGCCCGCCGGCCCGCAGCGAACAGGGTGTCGCGTCGCTCATGTGCCCGCTGGGTGGCTGTCGTGACGGCGTCGCGGGCGGCGCCGGTCGTGGGGGCGATGCTGGCCACGAGAGCAGCCCGGTCGGGCAGCGCCGTCTGGCCCGCGACGATCGCGTTCACGGCGACGACGCTGCCGACGGCGTCGAACGGGACCCCGTCGACGGGGCAGCACGCTGGGTCGTGGCAGAGGTAGGAGTAGTAGCGGCCGTCGGTGACCCGCAACGCGTCGCGCACGGTAATACCGGCCTGGTCGAAGTGTGGGGTGAGGATGTCGACGATCGGGGTGACCGTGTCAGCGGGCCCGTAGCCGATGATGGTCGCGGCGGTGGCGCCGACGTTGCGCAGCATGGCGAGAGACTGTGATGTGGTGGTGTCGACCCATGAGGGGACTTCGTCACGCTTGGGCAGGTCAGCGCGGGTGGCCGCGGTGAGCATGGACTCGGTGTATCCGACGATGACGACGCTGTGGTCAACATGAAAGCCGAACAGGTACGGCACTGCGGCAAGCAGGTCAGCAACGGAAGCCAGAGAAATATGGGGTCGGTGATCGTGGGCCATAGGAAACTCCTTGTGGGCGTGGGGAGGCACACCGGTAGGCCCCGCGGCGGAGATTGAGCCGAGGGGCCTACCGGTGTGCGGATGTGGACGCGCGCCATTCATGCGCTGGGCGCGGGTGCGGCCCTCGCCGATGTGCTCGGTTGCCGTCCCCGCTGTGCCCCAGGGTTGACGCGGTTGCGTGCAGTGGGCCACGACTCGGGCTCTGGCAGCCTCGTCAGTGGCTTGGAATTGGTGAGGGGCTGTCAGAGGTTGGAGCCATCGGGGTATGTGAGGGTCATCATCTGCCGCAGCAGGTCAATGACCGGGTTGCCGCCCGGGTCGTCGATGGTCGCGACGAGACCCGTGTCGGTGTCCGGCATGCGGGTGAGCACATAGATCGTGCCGTCGGTGGCGACCGCGTCGATGCACCGCACCTCGGTGGGTGCGTCGCTCTCGTGCTCGACAATCCTCGGGTACACGAACAGGTAGGCCAGGACGCGTTGCTGGTAGTCGCGGTTGCCGGCCTGTAAGGCGATGGCCGCCTGGTGGTCGGGGTGGTGCGCCTCGGTGGCGATCTCGCGCAGGGCCGCAACCGGCCCGTCCGGTTCGTTGTGCCATCGCTGCGGGTCGACGAGCAGCGGGACGACATCGACGGCGCGGGCGCTCGGGTCAGGGTGATCGGGCAGTGAGGTCTCTCGGAGCCAGCCGAACACGACTGGCCCGGGCCACGGGTGCGTTGTCGCTGCGAGCCTGTCTATGCCGTGCAAGCAGTGCACGATGGCTTCGTGTTGAATCGGTGACAGCATCGGGATCCGTTTCTCTAGGTGTTGCCAGGGCGTTCCGCCGTTTGGCCGCGCCGCCACGGTGACGAGTCAGGCGTGACGTCAGGTCTGAGTCGCTGGTGTGCCGGGCCTGTGTGGCGTTGGGTCGGCACCGCCCGTGGTGAACAGGAGCGTGGCGGTGCCGACTCAGGTGGCTGTCATTTGGCGCAGCGAAAAGCACCGGCCTGAGGAGTCAGGCCGGTGCGGGGTTGAGCGGATGCGGCCAATCGTCGAGTTGCGGCCTTCTACGGTGAGTCCGTCTCGGACGCAGGTGGGTGCAGGCCGACGACGACGCGGTCCACAGGCGGCCATCCGTCGGTGTCGGGTTGCCATGCCTGCGCGTCCGCGGGGGTGGAGAAGGGGCCGACAATGACCATCTGGGCGCGGTCGCGGTCGAGCAGCACCAAGCCGACGCTTGTGGTGTCGAGCGCTCCGGTGTGGGCGGCTGCCGCGATGTCGGGTGGGATGGTCAGCCACTCGCTGGTCCCGATTGTCGTGTTGTCGGGGTGGTGTAGGGCGGCTGGCGTGGTGGCGGCGATGTCCGCGTTGTGCATGGCGAGGTGGGGGGCGTAGTCAGCCGCTGCTGTCCGTCCGGCGATGGGTCCGTGCAGGGACAGGGCCGCGTCGGTGGTGACAGCGAGCAGCGCGTGCGCCTGGTGGTCGTCGGCGGTGTCGATCAGGGCGAGGCTGACCGCGTCGTGGCTGGCGACGTCGACCAGGGTGAGCATGGTGGGTCGGCCGGTGGCGTTCTCCCAGGTGACGACTTCGAAGTGTTCGCCGGCGAGGGTGAGCAACCGCTGGTAGGCGCGATTGTTGGTATCGAAGGGGTAGTCGGTGTGCAACATGATGTCGCTCTCTCTGTTCTCGTAGCGGGCACGGCTGCCAGGCGGGGTGGCGTAGTCGCCGCACGGCGTGGCAGCGGTACGTCGATCAGTTCGAGTTGGGGTCAGCGGGCGAGGACGGCGACGGTTTCGCCGAGAAGCAGGGGCGCTCCGTCGGGGCCCTTGATGTGGGAGTGGATCCAGATGCGGTATGGCTGGTCGTTGGCGTCGGTCAGGCGTCGCCAGTGCCCGCGCACGATGAACCGGACGCGGTAGTGCCATTTGGCCTCGCCGGTGGCTTCGGCGGCGGCCTTGGTGCGTCGAAGCATGACCACGCGGGTGTCGTGGCGCAGGCTGGCGCGCAGAGCCCGCCTGCGGGCGGCCCGGTCCAGGGGTGGGTGGGCGACGGTGGCGATGGGTTGTTCCTGGATGCGCCAGAACGCGTACAGCACCGCCGCCACGGCCCGCATGCTCAGCGCGGACTCGTCGATGCAGAACCGGCCGTCGGGCGCGGTTTCCCAGTCCACGTCTGCGGCTTCGGGTTGCTCGCCGTGCGCGGGGATCGGGGTGCCGATGGGGATGTTGGCGAAGGTGTTGAGGACGTAGGGGCCGAACTGCGCGGCGAGTTCGGGGGCCGCCGCGACCTGTTTGCGGCGTCGGGCGGCGGAGGGGTCGAGGGGGTCGTCGCGGTCGGCCCAGCCGAAGATCGCCCAGAAGCTGCCTCCGCTGTCGCGAAGGCGGGCCTTGATCCAGGTGATCGCGCCAATGGAGGTGACCTCGCCGTGGGGGCCGCGCTCGTAAATTGGTTCGGGCAGGAACAGCACACCGGCGTCGCTAGGGGCGGTGTCGCTGCTGACGATGTCGCCGGTCAGGTCGAGCGCTTGCGCGGCGGCGGCGATGATCGCGGTCATGGCCGGGGCGAGAACGTAGGGGTCGCCGTCGCGCCACGGTTGGTGAGCGATGCGGCTGAACGTCTCATGGAGGTCGAGGTCGTGGGCGATGTCGTCGTCGAAGCGGGACTCCAACCACGCCCGCATGTACTGCTGGGCGAATCGCCCACGGCAGTAATCGGTCATACGCAGGCGCAGGTCGACTGCAGCGCGGGCGTAGCCGGCGATCGTCTTCTCGGTGTGAAAGCTCAATTGTTCTCCTTTGATAAATGGGCACCCAGGGACGGGTCGTCGCCGGGTTTGGGCCGCGTGAGGTCCGGCAGGGTGCTTGGGTGCTCAGGCGGCCCGGGGGGACGGCACGGACCGTGGCGACGATGGCGGGATCGGTCGGGTGGGTCGGAACCAGCCGGTGAACCTCGTCGCCAGGGCGGCGGCCGGTGCGGTGACTCGGGCCCGGCCGCGCGCGATCAGGGTGGGCCGAGTGGCGGCCTGGCGGGCGCGCTGTGCGTCACGCGCCGGTGGGCACGGATACACCTCGTCGACGCAGCGCAGGTTGGCGCAGTGACCCGGCCGGTCGGGACGGGGTGGGTGGGCGTCGGCGACATCGGCGGCGAGCAGCCACAGCAGGACGTCACTGACGTTGCGGGGTAGGGCGCGGCGGTGCGGCATGGTCGAGTTGCCTCTTTCGCGGTCGTCTCAGCAGCGGGTCGCCGCCGCTGGCCAGCGGTTGTAGGGAGGCCGCTGTCGGGTACGCCGGGGCGGCGACTAGGTGCAGTCACGCTCGACTTCACGAATTGATCAAGTCACCGCGGCGGCCGGGCAAGCGAGGTGGCGAGAGTGCGCTGATGGCCCGGCTGCGGAGCCATCCACAGGGCTACGCCGCGCGGGGCGTGCGGGACGGCGAAGGCGCTTGAGCGCCAGCGTCTCGGTCTCGACCCCTTGATCTGTTCGATCAGGGCGTCAAGGCGTCATCCAGTTCGGTGTAGCTGTGGGCCGATAGCCGCGCCGTCGGGTCGCCGTTTTGTCCGATATCGGGTCAGGGTGTTGGCAGGCCGAGCCGGCTGCGTTCGGCGGCCAGGAGTGTGCGGGCGGGAGTGTGCCAACTCTCGTCGTCGAACGGCGCGGGGATCGTCCCGTCGGCGAGTGCCTGCAGCGCGGGGACCTGCTCGGCGTATGGGCCGCCGAGCTTGTCGAGGTCCGCGCACGCTCTTGTGATGTCGGCTCGGGTTTTGGCGGTCCACGGCCCAGGCCGACGCCAGGTCTCGCTGCGGCGCCCTCGGATGGGGCCTTCGCACAGGTGGTAGCCCAGCCATACCACCGGCGGGTGCAGGCCGGTCGCCTCGGCGAGCAGGGCAACCTTGTCGTAGTCGCCGGCATGGTCTCCGCGATACGAGCGGTAGCCGACCGGGCGAGGATTTGTCAGGAGGCGCCAGTAGCCGGGATACACGGCGGTGGACGCCACCAGCTCTGTCGCGGTGCGGAAGTTGCCGGCGGTGAGCGCATGTGGGAGTTGGTCGAGGAGCAGGTGCGCCAGTTCGCGGCGTACCGCGGGCACGCCCGGGTCGTCAGCCCGCCAGTTGCGGCCCCGCAAGCCCGAACCGTCGGCCTTCGAATTTCGGCCCTGGTGATCGGGGACCGCGGCGGCGGCATCGATCTGCGGTAGCCCGCAGTCGTCGGCCAGTAGACCGAGCAGCCGGGCGGCGAAGTCTTGGAGCATGTTCTCGAAGCCACGGCTGCGGTCATGGTAGTCAGGGATCGCCGACCAGTGGCCGCCGCCGCGATGCCCGACCCGGTGCGCGGCCTCGTGCAGCAACACCCCCAGCGTCCGGTGCCGGTCGGTGAGCTGGTCGCGGTGGATGGCCACGTCTCCGGTCAGCGGTCGGTAGAAGCCACGGGAGCAGGGCGACTCCTCGCTCTGGTCGTACACCTTCACCCGGTCGAGCGCGAACGGGCCAATCGCGCGCCGCACTAACTCGCAGCATTCGTTCAACAGGGTGCGCTCCGCGTCGGTCAGTGCCTTCCGCGCGACCCAACTGGTCCTGTTGGCATTACGGACGACGTGGCGAGTCTGGCTGGCTCTGGCCGCCTCCACACCCAGCAGGCCCATGACGGCCAGCTGTTGGTGTCCACTGAGACCGGCGGCGAGCAGCTCGGTGTAGCCCTTGTCCTTGAGATAGAGAGCGGCTTCCTCACCGCCCGGTGAGGTGTAGTACGCCCGCTCCGGCAGGTGGGCGCGGGCCCAGGAACGCCACGCTGCGCGGGGGCGGGGCATCCTCACGTCGCCGAAGAACTGTTCCTGTTCCCGGAGTTTCCCGCCATCGAGCACGTGACGAGCGAACAGGTCGATGATCTGCGGGTCGTCGCTGCCGGCGAGGATGTCGCGCACGGCGGTGCGCAACGCGCCGGCCTCCACCACGGTCCGGTCCCGGTTTTGCAGCGCCTTGTGGTCCAGGGACAGGTCGTAGGAGGCAAGGAAGCCGGACATGCGGGTGACCAGCACACCGCCGATCCACACCCGTCCCGGATCGCCGTCGCGCACGCACACCCCCGGTGCCTGCGGCGGCCGGTAGCCAGGCTCGGCCAGAGCGCGGAACCGCCCGATGGCCTCCTCTGCCAGCTTTCGGGGGCACTCGACGGTGAAGACGGTGCCACCGGTGCGGGCGCTGGGGTGGAATCGGTAGACGAGGACCTCGCTGCCCTGCTGCGAGCGGGAGGGGATCAGCCCGCCGAGCAGCTTGCGACGCTCGACGGCGGGAATGAAGCCGTACCCGACGGTCTCGCAGCGCACGGCGCCGATCTCCGGAGAGCGGGCCAGTACGAGGCAGGCGAGTTTCTTCCCTTCGCCGAATTGACCGATCTGCTCGTTGGTCTTGGTGGAGACACCCAGGATGAGACCTTCCTCGGGGATGCCGGGGCCCTCGTCGGCGATAGTCAGGACCCCGTCGGCCCAGCTGACCTGGGCGTTCGGGTCTTCGTCGATCGCGTTGGCGATCAGTTCGGACACCGCCCGCACGGGCGTCCACGACTTCACGTACTCCGGTGAGATGGGGTAGGCCAAGCTGTCGGTATCAGCCGCGGCCCCGCTTGCGGACGGGTCTGCTCCGGCGCGTGAGACGCCGATGGCACTGTTGATGTCGGACACGAATTTCCTCCGGAAATAGCGAAATCCGCGACCGGGTTCGGTCGCGGATCGGGAATGTCGGGATAGGTACTGGTGACTCGTTCGCCGCTAAAGCCCGGCAATCGCTGGGACCCGCAGGGAGACGTCGAAGAAGTGGCGTCGCTGGTGGCAGCCGGGCGCGGTTTGCTACCTCCCGCTCAGCGACGACTCGTCGACCAGCACCCACAGCAGGACATCGTCGACGTTGGCGGGTAACTCGTGGCGGCACGGAATAGTTGCGGCTGCCCTCTCAGGATCGGGCGTCGACGCAGCGGTCGCCGTCCAGACCAGCGGCAGGGAAACCCGCCGTCGAGCCCGTCGGAGCGGCCACCCCACTACATGGACGAAGGCAGGCAGCTTTAGCCGACCTTTTCCACAAGCTGCCAACGTCGCGGCCTTCCGCCAACTGACGTCACCAAACCCCGCCTTTCGAGGGCATGCAAAGCCAAATGCACACTGCCCTCGGTGCGGCCGACAACCTTCCTAATCTCGGCGTTTGACATTCCAGGAAGGCCCTTCAACCCAGGGATTTTCAGAATTTCCCGTTGAACGGGCCCCAACCTCGGATTCGCACGCCGGGCCTTAGCCGCGAACAACTCGTCAAGCATTGCGTCCGTCAGCTCGGGGAGTTGCTCGATTGCAGACTGCAGATCGCTGTACGCTCCCCTTCGCAATTCGATGTCGTCTGCCGCTTTCTTAAGAGCCGCAGCCAAAGTGCGGTAGGCCAAGACCACGCCCGCCATTACATCACCCATAAACTGCTCCAATCCACTGAGGTGATCTCAGCAACGCATAAGGGTTGATTGGTGCGACACGGGCGAAGGCTGCGAGTCGGGCGGCAGTGGAAACAGGCGTGGAGCCATCGATAGACACGTCCTTGCGACAGATCCGCGTCTTCGAGAGGGCTCCACGTGATTGCCTATCGTGCCATGGTCGACGTCCCGAGGGAACTCGTGCAACACCTCGCCCGGCTGCTGAACACGCAGCGCCGCGCCTGCGGTACCCGTCGTGGCACCCGCGCCTTGACCTGCTTCTACCAGGCCCTGATGGTGCTCGTCTGGTTCCGCAAGGCCGAGGACGTGACCCTCCTCGCCGCCGGCTTCGGGATCTCCCGGGCCACGGCGTACCGCTACCGCGACGAGGGCATCGCGGTGCTCGCCGCCCAAGCCAGCGACCTGCACACCGCCCTGCGCCAGGCCGCCGCCGACGGCTGGTCTCACGTGATTCTCGACGGCAAGCTGTTCGACTGCGACCGGCTCACCGAGACAACCCTGTCAGTCAAGGGTGAGGTGATCGACGCCTGGTATTCCGGGAAACACCGCGACTTCGGCGCGAACATCCAAGCAGTCATGCGGCCGGACGGTTTGCCGATATGGACCTCCGAGGCAATGCCCGGGCACTTGCATGACACCAGCTGCGCCCGTGAACTCGGGATCACCGCCGCTCTGAACTGGTCCGCCGCCGCACTGGAGCTGCCCACCCTCGCCGACGCCGGCTACGAAGGCGCAGGCCAGGGCATCAAGACACCGGTCAAGCAGCCCGCCGACGGCCACCGGCTCGCACCCGACAACCGCGCCTACAACCGGCTGCTACGCGGCCTGCGCTGGCAAGGAGAACGCGGCTTCGCGATCCTCATCGGACGCTGGAAAACGTTACGCCACACGACCGCCAGCCCACGCCGAATCGGTGACATCGTCGCCGCCGCGCTACACCTGACCCACTTCGAATACAAATACCTACCAGATTCTTGCTGAGATCACTTCACTAACGTCGCAACTTGCTCTTAGTCGGCAAGCGATCAATTCCGCACGATCAAGCCCTGGAAATCATGGACAGTCAAGTCGCCGTTGGGCCCGGCGGCTGACTGGGCAGCGATTGCACGTCGAAGTCTCTTGAACGTTTCCTTGACCGGCGTATTGCGCTCTGGCGTTTTAAGGCGACCTAGGCGCGGTGGATGAGGAAGCAGTCGGGCGCGGCGGGGTCGTCGTGCCGGTAGTCGTCAAGGCGCGAGTCGTAGTGGGCGGGCCGACCGCAGTGCTGACAGTGCATGGGTTGTGTCGCAGGAAGGTCGGCGCCGTCGGGGCTGTGCAAGGTGGTGTGGTCGTGATCGGCGAAGGTGCAGGCTCCGTAGGTGCAGAACGGTCGGCCGGTGGTTCGCAGGCGAGCCTCGACGAGGTCCTGCACGGCGACGGTGATCTCGCTGGCGGCTTCCGTGCCGTAGGGGACGCCTTCGGCGTAGAGGTAGTCGTTGGCGTCGAGGTAGGAGTGCAGGTCGGAGAAGGAGCCGACACCGAGGGGCAGGACGCCTTCACTGATGTCGTTGTCGATCAGGATGATGATTCCGTTGGCGAAGTCCTTGATGGTGCTGTCGGAGGGTGCGCCCTGTTGCGATTGGTGGGCTAGCCAGATGCGGACCACGGCGCGTAGGTGAGTGATCTGAGAGGCCCATTGCGCGGTCAGTCCGTCGCAGCGGGGCCCGAGCTGCTGCGGGGCGACGAGGCGGTGGCGGGTGACGTAGGAGGTGCTCGGTCCTCCGGTGACGGCGCGGCGTATCTGGCTGAGGTGCCCGCTGATCGCGTCGACGCTTGTGGCGAGGTCGGCTTCGGTGGCCATGAGGGCGTGGCAGGCGTCGGTGATCGCCGAGGCGGTCGCTGCGAGTGATCCGCCTCGGGTGCGGGCGGCGGCGAGTGTGTTGTCGGCGATGGTGTGGCCGGTGTGAGTGCGTATGAGTTCTGAGATCACAGCAGGGTTCCTTTGAACGTGGGAGCGGTGAGGGACCTGTGGGGACGTCATGTCGGGAGTTCGGGCGCGTCGGCGGTGGCATCGACGTCTCCGGCGGTCGCGCCGTCGCGGATGACGCGTTCCCACTCGAGGCGGGTGTCGTTCTCGCCACCGTCAAGCGCGGCGTGTATGGCGTCCTCAGCGGCTTCGAAGGCGCCATCTCGGTCGACAGCGAGCACGTCCATCGTTAGCGGCAGGGTGAGGCCGACCTGCCAGCGTCGTGGTAGCCCGGGCAGGTCCAGGGAGTGCAGGATCGCCTCGGCCGCGCCCGGGGTGAGGCGGTTATTGACGGTCGCGTCGCGCAGGGTGTGCCAGACCTGTCGGAGCAGCCGCGTGAGCTGTTCGTCGATGGCGGTGGGCGCAGTGGGTGGGATCGGAGTGGGTTGCTGGGTCCGGAGGTATTCGTGGATGCGGGCGGTGGTGTGCGTGAGCCACCCCAATGGGGCCAGCGTGCCCAGGGTGGAAGGTGTCCCACGCGTCGCCCAGGATGGATTCGACATTGTCGGGGCTGTCGGACATGACGTACTCCCGGTTGTTGGCAGCCCGCCTGTCCCGAACCCCAAAAGGGGGTTCGGGACAGGCGGCTGGGGGTGTTCAGTCGTGCTGGCGGGTGCGGGTGACACCCACCTCGTAGGTGTCGGCGTGGACGGTCAGGCGCAGCCACTCGTAGCCGGCGGCGCGGGCTTCGCGCAGCGTGTCGATCAGCGGTGCGGGAGCTTCGGTGAGGTGCAGATGCTCGACGAAGTCGTCTCCGCCGAGGTCGGGGTCGTAGCGGCGGCCGTCGGTGTCGGGGTTCCAGCCGTCCGCGTAGACGGTCAGATTGGCGTCGGGCTGGTCGGGGTCGTTGAGTCGGGGCAGGCCGCTGGACATGAGGTAGACGCCGTGGTCGTGGACCCACTCCAAGGCGCCCGGGCAGGAGGTGCCGGCTTCGCGCTCGGTGAAGGACGGGACGCGTTCTGCGGCGGCAACGGCATGTTCGGCCAATAGCAAAGCGTCCCTGAGATCGAAGTACAGGTGCAGCGCCATCAGGTTTCCTTCCTGGCTGCTTGGGTGATCGAGTAGCCGGCCGGTCGGGGTTCGGCCGGATGTCACGGGTTGCTGAGTCCGAGGTGCGCGGCGAGGGCGGGACCTTGCTGCACCGCGCTGATGGCTCCGGGGAGGTGCCGCCGCTGCCAGGCATGCAGCGCCGCGGACAGGTCGGCGCGGTGGCGGTGATGGTGGGTCAGTGCGGCACTCAGTCCGGCGGCTTGTTCGATGCCGTTGTTCGCGCCGCGGGCGGTGTGCGGGCGGACGGGGGCGAGGGCGTCGCCGAGCAGCACCGCCCATCCGTGCCCGACGGGCCACGCCATGCGCGTGGGTGCGTCGATGTCCATCACGGGCACGGCCATGCGTTCGGTGGTGGCGTGCACGGTCGCCGCGTGTGGGGCCGGCAGCAGCCGGGCGGCGTGCTCGTCGACGTGGGCGCGGGCTGCCGGTCCGACGTGCTGGGGCAGGGCGAAGACGCGCCGCTCGGGTGGCGCGCCGAAGTGGTGGGCGTAGGCGGTGGGACTGCACGGCAGGTAGAACGTCCAGTCCACGCCGCCCGGAATTGGGGCGACGTTGTACTGGCAGCGCGGCGGTTCCAGGCGCAGGAAGTCGCGCAGCGGTGCGTTCTCGGTGGTGGCCTGGCCGCGGTGGGCGGTGTAGCCGGCGTAGCGCAGCCGGCGGTGGGGGTCGAGTAGGCGGCGGCCGGCTGACGAGCGGCCGTCGGCGAAGACGACCAGGTCCGCGGGCTCGTGGGATCCGTCGGCGAAGGCGAGCGTCGGTTGTCCGTGGCGCACGTCGAGGCGGGTGAAGCGGCGGCCGGTGTGCAGCAGCGCGTCGGGTAGGCGGCTGGTCAGCGCGTGGTGCAGCAGCGTCCAGGTGGTGTTGCGGCCCGGATAGACCTGCTGGGCGGTGTGGATGGGTTGGCGGGCGCGGACGGTGACCTGCCAGACGGTTTCGGAGGTGTAGGCGACGATCTCGTTCTGGCCGATGCCGAGGCGGTCGAGAATGTCCAGAGCGGGGTGCTCCAAGCCGATCAACCCGCCGCCGCGCGGGGCGCTGTGCGGGGCGGCTTCGTACACGGCGATCTGGTCGAAGCCGGCGTGCAGGAGGAGCAGCGCGGTGGTGCATCCGGTGAGGGATCCGCCGATTACTGCGATGCGTGGCTGCGTGCGATGGGTCAGCAGATTCGCTGCGCGAGGTGTCGATGCGCCTGTCGGGTGTGTGAGCGTCGGCAGTGCCATCAGATTCCCTTCCGAGCATGGGGGAACCCGGGCACGGCCGTACGGCCGTGCCCGGGGGTGCGCTGGTGCGCGGGTGGCCGGGCGACGGCCTGGTGCGTGCGAGGTGTGTCAGAGCGCAGCGGCGACGGTGCGTCGCCGCTGGAGGTGCCTTTCGTGGCGCGTCGCGCCGTCGGTGGCGCCGAGGTGACCTGTGATCAGGTGCCTCGGCACCGTCGAGACATGGACGGCGGTGGTGCGGGCCTCCATTGAATTCCTATGAGCGGTAGAGGTTCTGTGCCTCGGTCAGCTGCTCTGTCAGGCGTGTTCGAGGGCGAAGACGGCGGCGTCGGCGATGGCCTCAATTGCCTGGATCGGGTCGTCGACCAGGAGGGTGGTGGTGTCAGCGAAGGTGTGCCCGGACAGGTCTGCGGGGCGTAGCCACAGCACTGGACATCCCGCACGGTGCAGAGTGGTGATGAGGCGTTGGGCGGGGTCGATGTCAGGTAGCTCGCCGTCGGAGACGACGGCGAGCATGCGCAGCCGTCCGGGCTGGCGCAGATGGAGGAGTTGGTCGGCGAGTTTGACCGCGTCGGTGAACGCGGTGCTGCCGCCGCCGAGGCCCAGTTCGAGCACGTGGGTGGGGTGTCGGTGAGGCGGGACGAGCAGGGTGACGTCGCTGCCGAAGCCGATCATGGTGGTGACGGCCTGGTTGCTGCGCGCGGCGTGGGCGAGGATCCACCCGGCCGATGACATCGGGGCGGTGTAGGGGAGCATCGAGAAGGAGGCGTCGACGATGATGCCCAGGTTCAGGTTTGGCTTCGGTGGTGGGAGTTGGGCCCGTCGCTGCCAAGGTGAGGCGGTGGGCATGGCGCCAGCGGCGATCTGCGCCTGGGCGGTGATGGCGTGGCGGGTGCGCAGCCGTCCGGGTGGTGTCGGGCTGAGTCGCTTGTCGGGTTCGGCTTGGTGGGTACGGGCGCGGCGTAGCCGCGCGGCGAGGTGCCGAGCGGCAGCGCGCTCCATCTCGGTGGGCTCGCGGTGTATCCACCCCGCGGGAGCTGAGTACCGTTTCCTGCTCGCGTTGTACTCAGTTACGGTCTGACCGGTTGCGCGGGCGAGGTAGTCAGCGAGTGCTTGGGCGAGCTGGCCGGCGAACTCGCCGGTGTCAACCTCGGGTGGCGTCGGCCGCCGAAGGGGGTCGATGCCGAGGATGTGACACCACCGCCATGCCAGGCCGATCATCGAGGCGGCGTCGTCGTCGTCGACCCGATGGGCTTCGCGCCACACGTCACGCAACTGCCACAGCCGCTTGCGGCCCAGGACGGCGGTGACGGCAGCGCGTACGCCCTTGATGTCCTTGGCGGTGACGATGCGGGCATCCACGCGGGCCAGGAGTAAGGCGGCGAGGTTGCCGGCGTGCCAGGCGTCGTCGACAGGCGCGTCGCCGGGATCGAGCAGGGTGGTGATGGTGTGGCGCAGCCACTTGCGGTCCCCGCGGCGCCTGCCGCGTTGCCGATTCTCGACGCGAGACTCTTCGAGCATGTCGGCGACGGCGGCCACGACCGGCGGGGTGTTCGGGGGTGTCGTCCACAGGCTGTGGGTGGCGTGGGCGGCTTCGTGCACGAGCAGGCCGTAGGCGGTGGGTACGAGGCGTTTGTGTCCGGCGCGGTATGGGTCGGTGATGTCGGGGTCGCCGATGTGGGTGGCGTCGATCTCGATGCGGCGGGCGTCGGGGTAGAAGCAGGCCGCGGCGCCGCCTGCGGCGTCGGGGGCGACGGTGACGCTCAGGTCTTCGCGGCCGGTCAGGATCGGGACGTGCCGGGTCCAGGCGTCGCTCCAGGCACTCCAGCCCGAGGTGTTGGCCGGTGACGTGCCGGAGCCGGAGCGCCGGTGGGTGGACGGGTTGGGCATCGAGCTGGTCCTTTCGATTGAGGGGTCAGCGCTGTTTGCCGAGGGTCAGCGGTGTGATCTCGGCACCGAACTGCGCCTTGAGGGCGGCGAGGACCTGCTCGCGGTCGTCGATGGGGGCACGGCCGACGAGGTTGGAGACTGCGGCCGCGGACCCGAGGGTCTTGGTGACCCGGGTGAAGCCGAGCAGTTCGCGCAGTTGCGGCGCCCAGCCGACGCGGCCGGCGGCGAGGTCGGCGTTCAGGGTCATCGCGGCCTCGACGGCGGGTCGGGGAACGCCGAGGTGGCGGGCGAGGTCCCAGTCGGTGGTGACCTCGATATGCACGTCGAACCGGGACGCGAGCGCCTCGGTGAGGATCGCCCCGTGCACGCCGGGGTTGTGTCCGGCGATGACGTAGAACCCTTCTGTGGCCTCGACGCGTTCGTTGCGGTACCCGGGGATGCTGATGACGCGGCGGCCGTCCATGGCCGGGTAGAGCACGGCGAGGACCTTGGGCGCGATGAGGGTGGCGTCGTCGACCAGCAGCGCCCGGCCCTCGCGCATGGCGGCGACGAGGGGTCCATAGATGAACTCGAAGCCGCCGTCGGGCAGGGGGATGAAGTTGCCGAGGAAGTCCTCCACGACGGTGTCGCCGGTGCCGGCGACGGTGAGCAGGTCATCGAAGGCGGCCTCGACGAGCGCGGTCTTGCCGGTGCCGGGCGGGCCGTAGAGCAGCACCGGGATCCGTTTGTCGCGCAGTCGGCGCAGCACGTCCACGTCGGTGGCCCCGGCGAGTTTGCGCGGGAAGTACAGGTCTCCGTTGGGGCGGGTGACCGGCTGTCGGCGGCTTGTCCCGCGGCCCTGGCGGGGGGTGTGCGGGGCGGGCGGTGGCATCGTGCCCGCAGCGTCGATGCCGGCTTGGGTGACCTGAAAGCGGTGCGGGTTCGTCTGGTGGGTGGCGTACCCGGCCTTAGCCATCTTCTTGAGCGCCTCGAAGACCGCGCCAGTTGACGGCACGGACAGAGCCTTGGTGATCTCCCCGACCGTAAAGACTTGGTCCGGGTGGGAGCTGAGGTACGCGGCGACCATGTGGTACAGATAGCCCGGTCGCTTGCCACCGCCCGTGGTGGGCGCGGTGGCGGCTGAAGCTGTGGGATCCATGCGGGTCCTCCTGGGTCAGGGGATGGGCCCGCGCACCCGTCTCCGGGTGCGCGGGCAGAAACAATCCGCGCAGCGGAGACAGGAACAGCTCAAACGACGTCAGCAGCCAGACGGTGGGCTTTCGCCGCGAGCTGCTGACGGGTGGGACGCAACGTTGCCGACCAGAATCGGTCGGCGTACCAGGGTCTAGGGGTGTCCGACGACCCGGTCACAGCGCCGGGGGTCTACGGGCATCCAGGGCAGACCCCAGCCGATTCGGTAGCGCCCGTCGGTGGGCTTTGCGAGGTGGACGCCGCCGCCGAAGGACAGCGGTCGGGCGATGGTGAGCACGTCGCCGTCGAAGTCGACGGTGCGCCAGTCACCGCCGACGGTCTCGGCCATCTCGGCGAAACCCCGGGCGAGCGCCCGAGCCACGTCGGCGTCGATGCTGAGCTCGCAGGCGCCGTTCCACCAGCCGATCAGCGTCGCCGCGTAGCCCTCTTGGTAGCGGTGCGACTGGCGACTCGTCTGGTAGCGCAGCCACGGCCCTGAGAACACCGCGGCGCTGCCGCGCGGTGGCAGGTAGTCAGGAGTGGGCATCGACGACCGCCACCGACCAATCCGCCGCCCGGAACGCAGAGCGTTCCCGTTGTATTCGCCCGGGGTGCCGCGCGGGCAGGGGCCAGCCGGCCACGGTGGGTCGGCGTACGGCGGGCAGCACCGTCGGGTCGGGGTTTCGACGTCCGTTGAGCAGATCCCGGAAGACCGTCCGCAGACGCGGCGGCACGTCACCGCTGTCGCTGCCGGCGAAGTTGGCCTGCTCGGTGTCGAGCCACACAACGCCGGCCAGGTCGACCCAGGCCACCGGGGTGCGGCCCGGCGGGAACCGCCAGCCCGGATGGAGCAGCCTCGGCAGCGCCACGATGTCGCCCGGGTACCGGGCCCAATCGGTGTAGCTCCAGGGCACCACGGTGCCGGGCCGGCGGCCGGCCTGCGCGGCGTCGGCGCACATGAGACACGTCGTCCCGTCAATCTGGGTGGTGCCATGGCAGGCGTCGCAGGTGTGCCAGTTGTTCGGGTCGGCGGCGGGGTCGTAGCTGCGATCCCACGCTCCGGTGACCTGCCCACCGAGCCGGTAGCCATCGATGCGGTGCTCACGGCTCACGAGCCGCATCGGCTTGACCAGGTGCGCGTCGATGCTGGCGACGGTCGCCCCGGCGCGTACCAGGACGGCGAAGATCTGATGTGCCATCAGCGTGTCCCCTGACCGGTCGTGCGGGCGGCAGCGGCGCGGTAGGCGTCGTACACCGCCGGTGGGATCGGGCCGTGCCTGCGGTGCGGGGGAAGCCGCAGCGGTTGTTCGTGGGTTTTCCAGAATGCGCGGACATCGGCCGGAAGGCCGGTGGGGGCGCCTCGGCCGTGTCGCTTGGGTAGCCGGCGGGCTGCTGCGAGGTACGTATCCCGTAGCCGCTGCAGGTTGTGCGAGGACAGGTCGATTTCGTACTCGACGCCGTCGAAGGCGAGGCGATGCGTGCTGACGTCCTCGGTGCTGTTGTCCAGGTCGTCGGTGAGCACGACAACCGTCCTGGTTGCCATCGGGGTGATTCCTTTCATGAGGTGACAGAGCTGCCTCCGACGCACGGCGACGCGCGCCAGGGGCAGCTCTGTCACGAAGGATGGGTAGGGCGGTACACCTCTGCGGTGTTGATGGCCCGTCGGTCAGCCCCATTGCCTGGGGTGATGACCCGCGGAATACCGCTGGCCGCAGGCGACGGCGCTCGGCGTCGGGCGGCGTTTCTCGCGACCGCGGGAATCACCTGCGGCGACCGGAGCTGGCGTGATCGTGGTCAGCCGGTGTTCAGCCCGCGGTGTACGCCGGCCTGCCGATCGTGCGAGTTGGGCGACGCGGTGCCCTGTGGGACCGCGGCAGCGCTGAGGGGCGGTTGGCAGATGGTCAGCCGGCCCTCTGTCTGGGCGGGACTCGCGGTTAATCTGGGCTGCTGACGGCGGTCAGGCTCGGAAGCACCGCTTGGTGCCATCTGGCGAGCGGTTGTGGCCGCTGGCAATGGAGGTGACTTTGCCTAGTCCTGACAGCCGTAGCGGCAGCCATTGGGGTCGCAGGGCTGACCGGCCGCCATGCGCGCGAACCTTCGCCGGTTGGCGTCGCCGATGATTCCTAGCGGCCAACCGAGCCCGTCGGCGAAGGCCGCGATCTTCGGCGCCCCGTGGATCGGGTAGGGGGCCGCGTCCATGGCCGCGACAGCGTCGTCGTGGCCGAACAACCAGGCCAGTTCGGTGAGCTGATCGACCGACCGGCCCGCCCAGCGGCGGCGATGCGTCAGGATGTCATGCACCGCCGACCAGAGGTAAGAGCGGGCGTACGTCTCGGGGTCAGGGCGCCCACCCCACCGTTCATGGTCGAACAGCCGCGCGTCTACCCAGTCGGGAAGAAGCACTCGGGCGTCTTCGTAGCTGAGCGCCTGCAGGAGGATCTCTCGGCGGAAACCGAACGGATCCCTGCTCGGGACGTCGCGCAGCGCTTCTAGCCGGTCGCCGATCTCGTACACACGGCGTCTGATCATGATTTGTTCCTTCGAAGTAGCTGTCATCGCCGAAGCGGACGATGGTGCGGCATCGACTGGAGGTCGACGGCGTACGGGAGCCGGCGCGTGTCCGCGACCGGCGTGGGCGCGACGGTGCCGCTTTGTCCGGGTTGCGGCCTTCGCCGACGGTCGGGTGTCCGCTGGTCAGTTACCGACCTCTCCCGTGCGGTGGGGGCCGTGCTCGGCGTGGCCGTGCGCTGGTGGGTCGGGGATGGCACCGACGATGCGGTCACAGTCGTAGGGATGCACAGGCAGCCAGGTCCACGACCGGCCCATCACGTCGTACCGGCCGTCCGTGTCCGGGCTGACTCGCTCGATGGCGTCCAGGTCGTCCTCGTTGCGGGTGAAGTCCGCGACGATGGCGTCTCCGTCGAAGGACAGCCGCGCCATGGATTGGTCCACGACGCGGTCCAGGTCCGCCTCGGGCAAACCTCCCTGTGCCAGGGACTGGCGCAGGCTGTCGCGGGCGGCCTGTTGGTCAGCGACGATCGCCTCCGCGACCTCGCGGGTGCAGGTGAACACGGCCCAGCCGTTCCACAGGTCGACCAGGATGCCGACGAACCCGACCGGGACGCGCATCTGCCCGTCGGCGTTGGGCCGCCAGGCCCAGTCGCCGGCGAACACACCCGGCCCGCCCAGACGAACACGGTCGGGGTGGACATGGGTGAGGTCGCTCTCGTCGCCGTCGGGGTGCAGGAGCATGCGGCACTGGCGCTCGGCCTCGGCGTGCGCGGCGTCGTCGTAGCCGTCGCACCACGCCCACCGCGCCTGGTCGCACTGCTGCACGCTCAGGTCCTGCCAGGCTGGCGCGCCGGGCGGGGCGTGCTCGGCGTACCGCTCAGGGTCCTCGGCGAGGTGGTACCGATCGGCTGTCGGGAGCCCGTCGAGGATCATCGGGACGATGTCCTCGATGCCGGACAAGACCCGTCGCGCGATGTCGGTGACGTCGCCGCGCGCCTGGCCGCCCAGGGTGTGTTGCGCCCACCAGCCGGCGGCGTCGCGACCGGCAGCCTCCCCCGCGGCACGCAACGCATCACGCACCGGCTGCCACAACTCGGCGGGGGGTACGGCGGGGAGCCGACGGACACGGTCGCCCTCGCCCAACAGAAGCGACAGCTGGGAGCCGCCGTCCCAGGCCACGTCGAGGACCTGGCCTTGTGGGTCGTAGCGGCGCACCGTGCCCTGGGCTTCGGGGCGCAGCCCAGTGTCGGAGTCGCTGGTGTGCTCCAAGGCGACCCGGTCGCCGCGGCGGTAATGATCCGCTGCGGGCTGTTCTTCGGGGTCGCTGTTGCTGGTAGAGCTTGTCATCGCAGTTGCCCTCCTCAATGGTGTCGTGGGTGCGGCCGTTGGTATTGGCGGTCTCAGTTGCCGCGGTGGGGCTGTCCTCGCCCGTGTGCCCGTGGTGTCGTCGCGGCGGGACGCCAGGCGTGCTGGGGCGGTCAGCTCTCGAGGCGGATCTGATGCGGCCAGACCGCGGTGGGGATGCCAGGTCGGGGGCCGCGGGTGCAGTAGGCAGTCAGGGTGGGCGGGTTGATCGCGCCGTAGACGGGCCGGTTGTCGGGACGCACGAGCACGCGTTGCCCGGCGGGGAAGTCCACCGGCGCGGCGGGGTCGTTGCGCCAATGGATATCGGCCACGACGCGGCCGAACACCCAGTCGGCGAAGTAGGCGTTCGTGTACTGGGGATATCTGCCGTAGTCGGAGGCGATGTCGGTAAAACGCTCCCGCGCCTGCTCCAGGCTCAGCCCTTCCAGGAGGTCGTCGGGCACCGGTGGATGCGCGGCGAGGCTGACGACCTCCACATCACGACCGGCGAGCGTGCGGGGCGTGTCGCTGTCGCTGGTGATGGTGATCTGGCCGGTCTGGTGGTCAACGGCGGTGACCCGCTGTCGAGTGGCTTCGCCGACTGGTTCGACGAGGTCGCCGACGGCGATGGCGCTGCCGTTCTCGCCGCGGCCGGCCAGGCGGTATTCGACGGCGGCGCGGTCGAGGACCGTGCTGCCCGGATCGTGGCTGTAGGCGCCGAGGTCTACGGGCGCTGCCGGCGGCAGGGGCGGCAGGGGCGGGATGTAGCCGGTGGGTTCGGGTGGGGGCGGCTGAGAGGTCACCTGGGGTGGTCCTTTCGGTAAGGGGGGAAACGAGATCCGGCCGCGACCCGCGGTCGGGTCGCGGCCGGTGGTGAGCCACGTGCTGGGCGGGTCGTTCCGGGGCGGGGTTACTGCTCGCATCCCCGGACGCAGCCGTCGGGGCTGCAGGGCAGGCCGGTGGCCATGCGGATAAAGGCGTCACGCCAGTCGGGGTCCTGCGAGAGGCTGTGCAGGGGCCAGCCGAGCCCATCGGCGAACACGGTGATCTTCGGGGCCCCGTACATCGGGTAGGCGGCGCTGTTCATAGCGGTCACGACGTCGTCGCGGCCGAACAGCCAGGCCAGTTCGGTGAGCTTGTCGACCGCGCGTCCTGCGGATCCACTGCGGTGATCCAGGATCTTGTGCACGGCGAACCATAGGTAGTTGCGGCCATACTCCTCGGGGCCGGCGTGACTATCCCAACGGTGGCGGTTCCACTGCGGCGCGGTGGTGTCGGGCTGCAGGAACGGGCGGGCGTGGTCGATATCGAGGGCGTTGATCAGCAGTTCGCGGCGGATGCCGAACATGTCCTCACGAGCGGTGGCGTGCTGGTCGATGCGGTGCAGGATCTCCTCCTGCGTGCGCAGAATCATGAGCCCTTCCTTTCGGGTTGTCGGTCTTGTCGCGGGTGCGGTGATGGCACTAAGGCGCGCGTGCTCAGGAAGTTCGCCATCGGTGATGAGGACCCCGTACCGCCGCTGGTGGGCGGCGGCGTTGGGGGGGACGTGCTCATCGGGTGCCGCCCGCGTCATCCGTCGTGGGGGCATGCGGCGGCCAGGGCTTGCGGGTGATGTGGGCGCCGAACATCGGGTCGGTGGCCACCGAGGAGCCGCAGCGGGTGCAGATGGTGGCGGTGTCGTGGCCGTAGCCGGCCATGGACGGCACTTCGACGTGGTCGATTTCGTCGACCGCCCCGCAGACGGTGCACACCGTCATTACCGGGCCGCCCTCGTCGAGGGCGGGTGCGGTGACGAACAGGTCCTCGACCGGGTCGAGGTGGTGCACGCTGTGCCGCAGCCAGCGGCCGTGGACCGTCGCCTCGTACACCACCAGCAGCCGCTGGTCGAGGCGCAGCAGGTACAGCCACTCGTCGAACCCGTCGAGTTTCTCTCGCAGCGATCCCTGCCGGATCGTGTTGATCTCGGTGACGGCCGGGTAGCCCAGCCCCGCTACAGGCGGCTGCCGGTGCCATCGCCGAGGCTTGGGGTCGACGGCGAGGCTCCACCAGTTACGGGCCAGCAGCGCGCCGGCCATCGCGGCGGTGTCGCGGCCGAACGTCTCGGTCCAGATCCGGCGCAGCAGCGGCACCAGGACCTCCGGGTTCTCGCCTAACTGAATGGAGCGGGCGGTGTACCTGCCGCGGAGTGCGGCGACACCGATCAGTGCGGGTGGGCTCACGTGCCTTCCTCCTCCATTGGGAACTGTGGGTGGGGGTACGGCGGGTCGCCCGTGGTCGGGCGCCGTCGAATCGGGTGATCGTGGGTCCGCCGGCTTCGCCGCTAGGGCCCGTGCTGGGAGACGGCGTTATTCGTGGTGCGGGGTATGGGCTGCGGGGGCCATCGATCGCCGCTTCGCGATCACGGCTTTTCTCGAACTGCCTGCGGGTTGAGCGGGTAGCCCGCTTGAGGCCAGCGTCCACGGCGCCAGCGGGGATGCTCTGGGTTTCTCAGGTAGGCGTGAGGAGCTGGTCCGTCCTTACTGGACGCTCATGTGGATGTGGTTGGTGTGCCATCCGGAGGGGTCGTTGCCACCCCATGGGTTGTTGTAGGGGTGCCAGCCTTCGGACTCGGTCCAGATCTGGCGAAACCAGATGACGTACTGGATGCCGAGACGGTCGGCGTTGGCGACGGCCCATGCGGCCATCGCGTCGCCGCGGGCTTTCTGGGTGCCGGACGCTTCGCCGCCGGAGGTCATCATCCAGTCGCAGGCGCGGCCTTTCGGGTGTTCGCCGTGGTCATCGACGCGGTAGCAGCCTGGCTTTGGGAAGCCGGCAGCGGTGGTTTGTTGGACGAGATGGAGTAGGCGGGGCGTCACGCAGCCGGTGCCGGTGGTCGGATCGGGACGGATAGCGCAGTTCTCCTCCGGCCAGGAGCCGTCGGAGTTGCGCGGGGCCGGCTCGGCGGCGCCGAGCATGGAGGAGCAGTCGAGCTCGACGCCACCGCTTGATGTGACCTGCTCCTGCACAAGTGAGGTCGCGTCGTCCTCCCACTTCGCGTAAGCGTCGGGGTAGGCGGAGCGTTGGACTGCTTGGGCGGCCTCGGTGAGCGGCATGGTCTGCCAGCCGGTGATGGCGGCTAGCTTGTCGTAGAACTTGCCGGCGGCGTAGGTGGGGTCGCCGAGTTGGGCCGGCGTTCCCCAGCCTTGGCTGGGGCGTTGCTGGAACAGGCCGACGGAGTCGCGGTCGCCGCCGGTGAGGTTACGGAGCCCGGACTCCTGCATGGCGGTGGCGAGCGCGATGATCCAGCCGCGAGCTGGCACCTGCTGTCCGGCGCCGACGGTGATGATCGTGCGGGCGTTGGCGAGTTGTTCGCTGTTCCAGCTCCCAGCTCCGTCAGTTGGCGGGGACGCCGCGAGGGTGGGCAGCACCGGTTGTCCGTCTGGGCCGACAGCGGTGTAGCAGGCGGCTGACGCGCTGCCGCCTCCGCCGAACAGCGCGGCGATGCCGCCAGCGCAGAGCACCAGCACAGCGACCACCCCGGCGGCGACCGCACCGAGTGCGCGGGCACTCATCGCGGTGCCGATGCTGGTGGCGGGTGCGATCCGCACCGCCGCTCGGCCGCCCCGGCGCCGTCGGTGCTCAGGCAGGTGCCCAGCGGGTAGACGGAGACGCGGGTCCCGTCGCCGGTGTGCACGACGATGGTGTCGGTGGCGGCATCGATGAGGTAAATCCACTCGACGTCGAGGTGCCCGGCGTGGCAGAGCGGGAAAACCGTGACCGGTTCCGGCGGGTCCACCGTCAGGCCGTCGCTGGCGGAGGCCAGGGTGATGCCGACTCCGGGCACCGGCTTCTGGCCGGCGAAGTTCGAGTCGGTGCTGGCGGTGGTGTCCTCGTCGAGCTGCTCCCAGTCGTTGGTGAGGATCGTGGTGATCAGCGCGGCGGTGTCCCGGTGGGTGTGGGTGGCCCAGATCGCGGCCAGGGTCGGCAGCACGTTGGACGGGTATCCGTCGTAGTGCACGATCCGTGCGCGCACGAGGGTTGAGTTGTCGGGGTCGGTGGCGCCGATGCAGCAGGTGGTACTCACGGACAGGCTCCTTCGCACGCAGGTGTGGGTAGCGCTTTCACGTGGGGCTCGGTCTGGGGCAGGCGGGGGGTGCGGGGCCTGGCGCGCCAGCCGTACACCGGGTCGGTGGTCTCGCTCGACCCGCAGCGCAAGCAGCGGGCAGTGGTGTTCTCGCCGCAGGCGGCCATCGACGCCGGAAGTTCCGTGACGACGACCTCGTTGACGGCCAAGCAGACCCGGCACCGGATGGACCCGCCGTCGGGTCCGCACCGGCTGAAGATCGGCTCGTCTGCGCTGGCGTCGGCTGCGGTGGCCGGGATCATGCCTTCGCCCCGGCGGACGCGGGTTGGGCGTAGCGGGCGGTGGCGGCCAGCAACGCGACCAGGCCGGGGTAGGTGGCGGGCAGGTCGCGGGGGTCGGGGGTGTCGTCGACGAGCACCAGGGGGTGCTCCTCGCCGGTGAGGTGAGTGAGCTGGTAGAGCCTTCCGTCGATGTCGACAGCATCGACGCGGCGGATCTGACGGGGTTCGCCGTCGAGCGTGTCGAGGTCCCCGTAGCAGGCGGCCCAGGCCAGAAGGCGCGTGTCCGGGGCGGCATCGCGGATCCGGGTCATGATCGTGTCGAGGGTGCGGTGGTAGGGCGTGACCCTCGGAGTGCTGTGCAGGGTGGCCGCGAGGCGGTGCAGGAGGGCGGGTAGTCCGGCCGGGTTGTCGAGCATGTCGCCGGGGTGCGGCGGGAACTCCAGGCTGCGCATCGCCGGGCCCCGCGATGTAGGGACGGTGATCAGCGGCCAGTCGTGGACGAGCAACAGCGTTGGCGGCTGGTTCCATGCGAATCGGGTTGAGTCGGTGGAAGCCTCGATGAGGCAGGTGCAGAGGTTGTGGACAGCGGTGAAGGACAGCACGGGGTCTCCCATCTCGGGGGCGCAAGACGGCAAGGACCCCGCAACCGGATTGGCTGCGGGGTCCTTGGCGCGTGAGGTTCGGGCGGGCGAGGTTCAGTGGCGCTGCCGGTCGCGGCTGCGCACCGTCGCGGTGCGGTGGGGCAGGTATTCGCGGACCCCACCGTCGATGCGCTTGGCCTCGTACATCGCGCTGTCGGCCTGGGTCAGCAGTTGCCGGGTGCTGACGGTGGGGTGGTGGGTGTGGGTGTAGCCGACCGAGGCCGTCACGGGCAGGTCGGCGTTGACCACCAAGATCGTGCCGGTGGCGATCGCCTTCCAGGCGGCCTCGGCCGCGGCGGCGGTGTCCTCGCGAGTACCGGTGACGAGCAGCGCGAATTCGTCGCCGGAGAGCCTCGCGGCGATCCGCACGGGCGTGGGAAGGCTGGACAGGCGACGGCCGACCTGGTCGAGCAGGTCGTTGCCGACCTCGTGCGTGAGGGTGTCGTTGACGGTTTTGAAGTTGTTGAGGTCCAGCAGCACGACCCCGACCGGTGTGTTGTCGGCGAGGGCGGCGCGCAGCCGGGTGTGGAACAGCCGCCGGTTGGGCAGGCCGGTGATGTCGTCGTGGTTTGCCTCCCAGCGAGCCCTCGTGAGGGCTCGCTGCTGCCGCGAGAGCACGGGTGCGGCGAGGGCGAGACCGGCGACGACTCCGCCGGCGCAGGTGAGCAGTTGTTGCATGGTTTGCGACACTGGTATGGCTCCTTTTCTAGGAAGGAGCACCGGGGGCGGGCGAGCAGCGTCCAACTTCACGCCCGCCCCTGGGCTGCCTGACGAGTGGGTGCAGCCGCCTACTGAGCGGCGGGGGCGAGTTGGAACGTCGCGGGCTTCTCGACGGTCTGCACGACCTTGCCCTCGCCGACCAACTTGACCGCCGCGTTCACGACCGCGCCCGGGCGGGCCTTGAGCACGCCGGTGTCGGCCTCGGCGGCGTCGATGAGCTTGCACAACTCGCCGGTCTTGTAGGCCCGGTCGGGGTGCGCTTCGAGGATGTCCAGCACCGCCGCGCGTAGGGAGCCCTTAGCGCGGCGGCTGCTCGCGCTCGCCGTTTCCGTCGAGGCGGTCGTGTCCGGCTCGGCGCCTTGGGACGCCGTGGCGCGGGGCTCGCCGTCGTCGGCTGCGTCGGGTTGACCCGCGTCGGTGTCGGGCTCGGTGGATGCTGCGGGCGGGGCCGCCGTGGCGGAGGGTTCGGCGTCCGTGGGGTTGGTGGGCTGCGGGGTGGGCGGTTCAGCGTCGAAGGTGTCGACCGGCTCCGGCAGGTCCTCGCCGGAGGCCTGCGCCGGAGACACGTCTGGCGCGTCGGTGCTGGTGTCGGCGGCTGGCGGCGGAGTGCGATCGGCGGCGGCGCTGGTCCGGCCGGCGTCGGTCAGGCGCCACACCGACCGCTTGTCCTCGGTGCGGATCGACTCGGCCTGCCCGGTGTGTTCCAGCGCGCGTAGTTTCGCGGTGGCGGTGGAGTAGCCGAGCCCAGCCTTGTCGGCGACGGCGGCGGCGGTGGCGTCACCGAGTTCCGCGAGTGCGGCCAGGACCTTGAACAGAGCGTGTGGCGTCACCGGTTCGGGGGCGTCGCTCATGGGCGTCTCCTTATGTGAGGTGGGTCGGCACTGATCCACGCTTCATCCGCGGCGCGGATCAAGTGCGATGGCTGGATCTCGGAACTCCGAGATCCGGTGGGGCCTGGGGGCGGGGCCGCCGGCGGCTAGAACGGGGGCTCGTCGAACGCGGCGGGTTCCTGCCGGGTTGGCAGGTGGGTGGCGGCTCTGTTACGCAGCCGACCGGTGAGAGCGGCCAGGTGCAGGCGCATCCGAGCACGCCGCGGCGTGGGGGTCCAGGTGTCGGCGGTCCAGAACCAGCGGTGGGCGCCGATGCTGTAGTAGCCGTCCCGATCGGGGTGGCAGCGCTCATCGAGATCGAGGACGATCTCGCCGGTGCCGGTGTCGCGTTCTTCCAGTAGCGCCGCGATGTCGCCGTCGAAGCGCAGCAGCGGGTACTCCCCGGGCATGCTGCCCATCCGCCAACGGCCGGTCAGGTCTTCGGCCATCTGTCTGGCGGTGGTCGGGTCGAAGCGGCAGATGAGGCCGCGAGCGTCAGTGCTGCAGCCGTCGGCCACCAGGGCGGGATAGCTGTGATTGCGGACTTGCCGCGAGGTGACCATCACGGGCCGCCAGCGCGCGTCGGGTGGCGCGATGTCGATCCGGTAGTCGAAGGACTGCAGGTGGATCGTGTTGAGAGCTGCGCCGGGCCACACCGGGGTGTCGATTGCCAGCCAGTTGCGCTCAAGGTGACGCGCGCCGCGCAGGACATCGATCAGCCGCCGCTCGGCGGCGGTGGATGAGCCGAGCGGCATGTACAGGTGCTGTACCCGCTCGCGATCGGGGCTCGCGGCGGGGGTGCGGCGCCAGGAGGCGCTGAAGGCGATCTGCTCGTCGCCGTCGTGGGTGTACCAGACGGGGACGCCGTTGGACCGTATCTGTGCGCGCTCGCCGGTGCGGGTGAGGCTCAGCGCCGGGCCGTTGAGTTCGCCGGCGGCGATCTGCCCTGCGGTGAGGCGGTGGGTGGGGCTGGCGAGGGCGTGTTCTGCCAGGGGCAGGACGTCCTCGATGCGGAACCACAGTCGGGACATGGTTAAGGGACCTCCGTGAGGGTGTTGGGCGGGAAGAGGAATAGGGCGGCCTGTCTCAGGCCGGTGATGGGCGAAGCCCCACGCCCGGGGCGCCTGGCGCGTCAGGGCGTGACCTTCGGCGCCGCCGTAGCAGAAGGCCGCATGCCCTGGGCCTGCAGTTGGCGGCGCTGAGGTTTGACCGAGGGCCGGCCGGTCGGTGAGTGGCACCCGGCCACCGCCCCCACGACGCGTTCGTATCGGCGGCGGCTGTGGCGGCCTGCTGTATGGAGGGTCTGGCGCAGCCTTCTGGCTGTGGCGGTGCGTGCGGGCCGAGCGGGCTCGTGTGCGCCGCAGGTGAGCGGCGGGCTGCCGGGTCGGCGTAGGTCAGGCGTGGGCGGTGCTGAGCAGACGTCGCAGGTCGGCCGCGATGCCGTGGTCTGCGATCTCAGCCGGCGGGTCGTTCAGCATGACGCTCGTGGTGGCGGCGGCGCTGCGGTAGCGCAGGATCTGGTAGTGGCGGCCGTCGACGTCACACGCGGTCAGCGCCCGCAGCGGGATCCCGTCGTCGGCGGCCGGGATGCCGAGGGCGGCGGCGGCGTGGCGGCCGGACTCGCTGGTGTCGAGTCCTTCGCCGAGGAACGCCATGGCGAGCAGGGGCCCCAGTTGCGCGTGGCTCCATGCCCGCAGCTCGCCGGCCTTGGTGGTGGTCAGTGTGTCGGTGATCGCGTGAAGGCCGATCCAGTAGGGCAGCGTGAGGCGGGTGCCGAGCATCGCGTGCTGGCGCCACACCTGCGTGTCGATGGGAAATACCGCGGTGTCGAGGCTTCCTACCCCGGTGAGGGAAGTGGAGTCGAACAGGCCGAGCAAGGTGGGGTACGCATCAAAGCCCTCCTCGTCGGCGAGGGCTTCGACAGCGGTCAGCGCGGCTGTCAATACGGTGGCGCGACGTACTGCCTTCATGAGGTGCCTCCTAGGCGTGCGGGTTGAGGTAGAAGCCGGTGCCCGTAAGGGCCGTGCGAAGCGCCGGGCGGCGCGCCTGAGTTCCCCCGGGTGCGGGGACTGAGGGCGCGCCGTCCGGCGAATCTCATGCGGTGGAGTCGAGGGCGACCGCGAGGAGCCGCTGGCTGGGCTCGAGGGTGTCGAGGTGGCGCAGGGCTTGTTCGAGGTAGGTCACCCGGTGGCTGAGGGCGTCGCTGACCGGGGCCAGCTTGTGGCCGTCGACGGTGAGCATCGCGTCGCCGACGACGGCGCTCGCGGCTCGGTGGTGCTGGTAGGCCATCTGGCCTGCCTGGTACATCTCCAGTTCTCCGACGCCGGGTTGGCCGGGGCCGGGGGTGACGGCGGCGTGCAGTCGCATGGCGTTGACGCGGGGTTGGGCGTGGAAGTCCGCCACCGCCGTGTCGTACGGGTACTTCTGCGGGTCGGTCAGGGTGCGGCCTTCGAAGGTCGGCCACGGAGTGGCCACCCGAGTGCCATGCACCGCCTGCTCCCAGATCTGGTAGCGAATGGCGGCGCCGATGGCGGCGGCGTGACGCATGCCGTGCAGGTCGAGCAGCCGCAACGGTCCTCCCGCGCAGGGGATGGGACGGCCCTTACGCAGGCCGATCATCTGGCTGCGCTGCCACAGCCGCAGCTGCGGTACTGCCCAGAACAGCGGGGTGAGGGTGCCGGTGACACCGAAGTGGGTGCGCAGCTGATGCGCGGTGAGCGCTTCGGCGGGCACCTCGTCGGGCAGGCAGATGACCATCGTGGCGATGGTCGGTGCCGGCGTGACGGGCGTGCGGACGACACTGCTGGCCTGAGCGGGGGCCGGTGGGCGCGCGGGCGCCGCGGTGGCCTTCGCGGGGGCCGGTCGGGTGGGCATGGCGGGCACGCGGCTGCCGTGGGGGGTCAGCGGGGTGCCGTTGACAGCGGACATGGTGGGGTCCTCCTTCGGGTTGGGTGGTGCGTGTTGGGGCGCGCGGATCTGACCGGCTCACTGGTTTCGTGGGTCGGGTCAGGTCGGCATGGGGAGTGGAGATCGCGCGTTGACGCGCGAGGCGACCGGGCCACTGGGTAGGTGGGGGCGGTCTGTGGTGCGGTGGTGCGGGTGGTTGGGTGCGACCGTTGGGGGTCGCCGCGGGTGCGCGTGCCGACCGGCGTAGGCGGGTGGGCGTTGGCGTACCGGGTGGTGCGGCGAGGATCCCTGAGGTGGGACCGAACCGGGTGGAGCGATATGTGGGGTGTGGTAGTGCCGAAACGATAGCGAGAGGGTCTGTCAGCGACTCTCGCCTCGCGTGACCGCCGAAACCCGCTCTGAGCTGGGCTGTTAGACGTTCAGGGCAGTGGTGGGCGGTAGAGGCGGGCGTTCCTGTCAGACCGGCCGGATCTGACAGGAGCAGGAGGTGTCTGACAGGTTGCCGCCGCAGGTCACCGCCGCGGCGTAATGCTCACCGGCGGTGACCTGCGTTGTCGGGCTCGGCCGGGTTCACTCGTCGTCGGGGTTGGTGAAGCGGTGGGGGTTGGTGGCGGGGTTGTCGGGGCCGTCGTCGCTGGGCAGTTCGTGCAACCAGCGGCGCAGGCCCGGCTCAGTGGTCAGGGTCCAGGCCGGTCCGGCGGGATGTTCGTCGTGGACGCCGGTGGCCACGGGCATGGCGGTGGGCACGTCGGCCAGAACGTGCAGGAGATTGTTCTCGCGGCGGCGGCTGCGCACCCGCAGCAGGACGGGGTAGCGGGGGCCGAACTCGGCGAGGCGTTCGTAGGCGCGCAACTTGCGCAGTACCCGGTTGAGGTCCTCGGTGTTGTTGTCGTGCTCGAGGAAGAACCCGACGTGACGCTCGCCGACGGCCCAGACGCCGTGGGCGTCGGGGCGGATGTCGGCGGCGGCGTAGGCGGCGGTGGCGTGCTGTTCGGACCACCACCGCTGCAGGCGGGCGTTGGGGTCGGTGCGGGTGTAGGCGTGCAGGTCGACGAAGAGTTGGTTGACGCCGAGCAGGTGGTGCAGCTTTGTGCTGCCGACGATGCGTTCGGTGCGTTCGATGTTGCTGCGCGGCGGGCGGGCGGTGGGCTGGTCGGGGTCGGTGTAGGCGTCGCGGTGTAGCACGGTGCCGAGCGGTCCGAGGGCGTAGAGGTACTGCTGGGTGCCGGTGGTGATGTCCACGAAGCGGGTGACCGCTCCGATGTGCCGCAGGGTCGCCAGGCGCAGCAGGGCCGAGCGTCGGGACGTGAACAGTGCGGTGGTGATCTGCTCGGTGGTGAGCAGGTAGTGCTCGGCCAGCCAGGCGAGCAGGGTGCGGTCACGCAGGGTCAGCCGCCGCAGGAGCTCCAGGCGCTCCTGCCGCGATGGCGGACGAGCAGGCGGTGGTGGGGAGGTCTCAGGCGGGGTAGGCGGATTCGGTTGGGAGGAGTCAGGGCAGTCGGAGTTGTCAGATTCGGCTGACATGGGTGGGTTTCCCTTCAGGGGTGAACGAGGGTGCCCCTCCGTTGGAGGGGTGTCTGGCTTCGGGGGTGACTGAGTCGACGAGCCGTCAGGGCGCTGTGCGGCACTGACAGACGTATTCGGAGGATCTGTCAGCTGCGGTGCGCGCTTCGGTGGTGAACGGCCGGCGAAGGACCCGGTGAAGGGGCGGTGAAGCCCAGCACCGATGGCCGTGACAGATGGGCAAGACTCGCTGACGTGCCGGTTCAGCGTCGGCGAGGCAGGTCAGCGTTTACCTCTGCCGCCCCTGCCATTACTGGCGGATTTGTCGCCTGCGGGTTTGGAGAGGCGATCGACCAGCGCGTCGATGGCGCTGCTGTCCTGCGGGTCTGAGGTCCCTGCGGCTTCTTGGCGGATCGTGGTGGCCTCGCCGACGACGGGCTGAGGCGGGCGGGTTTTGAGGGTGAACGCTGGTGTCTGCCGGCCGTCGACGACCAGGCGCGTCGCGGCGGTGTAGGCGTCGAGGTGGGTCAGGTCGTGCTCGTCGAGTTCCGGCAGTGTGTGGCGGGCCAACACGCGGGCGTCTTCCGGCGCACACGAGAAGTAGATCTTGTTTCGGGCGTTGGCGGAGACCGCCGCGAGGAGGTCCTTCGGGAATTGGGCGAGGTCCTGATGGGCCAGGACCATGGACAGCCGGTACTTGCGGGCTTCGGCGAGCATCGTGTCCAGCGAGTTGGCGAGGGTGAGGAAGTTCTGCGCCTCGTCGATGATCAGCGTGGCGTCACGGCGCTTTTCGGGGGCGACGCGGGCGCGGGCGGTGGCGGCCTGCCACACCTGGGCCAGGATCAGTGAGCCCAGCAGTTTGCTGGTGTCCTCCCCGAGCTGGCCCTTGGGGATGCGCACGAGCAGCGCGCCGCCGTCGAGGACTTTGCCCATGTCGAAGCTCGACTGGGGGTGGCGCATGGTGCGTTTGACGAAGTCGCGGAGCAGGAACGCCCGCAGTCGGGCGAGGACGGGTCCGATGACCTGGGAGCGCAGGGCGGGGTTAAGTTCGTCGTACCACTGCCAGAAACCGGACAGGCCGGCCGGGTCGTCGAGGTCGACGGTCATCGCCGAGCGGAACTGCGCCGAGTTGAGCAGCGGCGGGATGTGTTGCAGGGTGACGTTGGCGTGGCGCAGCAGGGTCAGGCAGGCGACGCGCATGACGTCGTCCATGCGGGGTCCCCACGCTTTGGCGAAGATGTTGCCGAAGATCGACACGAGGTTGTCCACGACGAGGTCGGGGTCGTCGCCGGACAGTGGGTTGATCGTCGGCGGGTTGGGTTGGTCGGGGTCGAACAGCACCACCCGGTCCGCGACCGACGCGGGAAGCCGGTCGAGGATGTCCAGGACGAGGTCGCCGTGCGGGTCGATGACGACGGTGCCGCGGCCGGCTTTGATGTCGTCGACGGCCATGTTGACGAGCAGGGTTGTCTTTCCTGAGCCGGTAGATCCGACGACGTGTAGGTGGTACCGGGCGTCGGGCACCGACAGGGCGATGCCGTGGCCGCCAACCTGCGCGTCGCCGATCACCTTCGTGCCGCGCCCGCCGGTGGGCACGGCGACGGGGCTGGGCATGGACTTCGCGCGGGCGCGGTCTAGGCCGGGAACGGCCAGGTCGTGAGGCAGTGCGGCGAGGGCGGCCAGTTCCGGGGTGCAGGTGAGGAACCCGACGCCGAGGCGCCGTTGGGCGAGCACGGCGGCCGGGTGCGGCATGCGGGTGCGGTGGGCGAGGCGGTTGCGGCCGGAGTAAACCGCGAAGGCCGAGGCGATGGTGTCGGCGATGCCCCTCAGCCGGGGGCGTTGGTCGGTGCCGGCGCGTCGGCTGTCCTTGCCGACGCCATAACGCACCGCGGTCTCCCAAAGGGGGTGGGAGGTCTTGTCGAGGATGGCCCGCACGTCGCGCTCCAGCCCGGGATCGCGTCGGCCTGTCCGCGCCGGTTGCCCGGGGGTGGCGGTGCGGCCGGGTAGGAACGCGTCGATGAGCCACAGCAGCGGCGCGGCCGGGTTGATGGCTGGCACGGCGGTCTTGCCGTCGCGTAGTCGGGTCGCGGCGCGTCGGGCGCGCAGCGCGCGGCGGGCGGTGGCGGGGCGGGCGAGGATCTGCACGCAGGCGTGCTCGTCGGCGCGCAGTCCGGATCCGGCGGACATGAGGGCGCGCAGCGGGTCGTTGTCGTGGTCGGTTGCCAGGGGCAGCCATTCCGCGGCGGTGGGCAGCAGGTGTCCGCCCACCGCCGTCGTGTCGGCGGGGATCGGAGGTCCGGGGGTGTCGTCGGTGGTGCAGGCGGCGCCGGGCCAGGCGGCACGCACGGCGGCTTCGACGGCGCCGGGTGGGACGGTGCCGGGCACCCACACGCTGATCAGCAGCCGCCGGCCAGTCCAGACGTATTGCCAGGCCACGTGTGGGCTGCCGTAGAGCAGCCGGCGGCGGCGAGACGTGGTGAGGGTTCCAGCGAGGTTGGCCCACAACGCCGCCGCGCTGTGCGGGTCGACCTCGGGCGGCGGAGCGATCGTGATCAGCCGGGCGCCGTCGGCGTGCCGGCGGTGCCGCCGCAAGGCGAGGAGGTTGCGGCCAGCGACGTAGATGATCAGGATGGTCGCGGCGACGGCGAGCAACCAGGGCCGTTGAACGGCCCAGGCGGCGGCGTCGAGCACCCACCGCGCGGGTCCGGTCGCTGCGGTGGGCACGTCGGTCTCGGGCAAGGTCGGGGGCGAGGTGGTGGGGGGCGGTGTCATAGGTCGTGTCCTTCGTCGTCGAGGTCGGCCAGGTCGCTCGGGCGTGTCGTGCAGAGGTGGTGCTCGGCGTCGGAGGCGACGGCGTCGAAACTGGTCCGGTTGGTCCCGGAGATCAGCAGGCCGGTGCCGACCCGGGCGGCGAGCAGCAGCCGCCGCTCACCGGCGGTGAGGCCGAACGCGTCGCCGACGGCGTCGATGGACTGCGGGGCCTGTTTGAGCAGTACTTGGGTGGCGGCGTTGGCGACGACGGCTTGGCCGAGGTCGGTGCCGAGAACGTCCGCGACGTCCTGGGTGATCACGGCCAGGCCGGCGTGGCGTTTGCGGGCGGCCTTGGACATGCGGAACAGGAACCGGGCGCCCTCGCCGTCGCGCATCAGCAGCCACGCCTCGTCCACCACCACGAGCCGCCGTGGCGCTGACCGACTGGGGGCGTCGACCTGCCGCCAGATCGCGTCGAGCGCGAGGAGGGTGCCGACGGTGCGCAGTTCGTCGGGCAGGTGCCGCAGCGACCACACCACCAGGTGCCCGTCGGGTCGGGTGGTGGTGTGGCCGTCGAACAGGTGCGAGAACGAGCCGTTTACCCACGGGGCGAGGCGCGCGGCGAGCTGCCGCGCAGCCGCGTCCTCGTCGGCGCGCAGGCGGGCTTCGAGGTCGCGCAGCAGCGGCGCGGTCCGGTGATGCGTGGCCGGGTCGGCGGTGATCCCGGCCTCGCGGTAGACCGCGAGGATCGCCCGGTCCAGCGCCGCCCGTTCGGCCGGAGGTGGCTGCTGGCCGAGCAGCACCGCGATGAGGGTATGCAGGAACAAACCTCGGCGGGTCAGGACATCGGGTCGCCGGTCACCAGCGGGCAGGTCCAAGGGGTTGACCTTCACCCCGGCCACGCCGAGGCGCACCACGGTCCCGCCGACAGCGTCGGCGAGCCTCAGGTACTCGTCTTCGGGGTCGATGACAGCGACCTGGACCTGCTGGTAAAGGTTGCGCAGGATTTCCAGCTTGACGAAGTAGGATTTTCCGGCGCCGGAGCGGGCCAGGACCACGGAGTTGTGATTCTCCTGCGCCCAGCGGTCCCACCACACGATGCCCTGCGAGTCGGGGTTGACCCCGTAGAGCACCCCGCCCTCGGCGGGTGGATCGCCCGGCAGTGGGGCCGGTAGGTCCGCTGAGGCGAGGGGGAACGCGGCGGCGAGGGCTGCGGTGTCCATGGTGCGGCGCATCTGCAGGCTGTCGGTGGCCAGCGGCAGGGTGGTGGTCCACCCGGCCAGGTGCCGCCACGTCGCTGGCTGCACTTCGATCAGCGTCGACGCGGCGGCGGCTTTGACTTGCGAGCAGGCTTGCAGGAGTTCGTCTTCGGTGCGGGCGTGCACGGTCAGGTACAGCCCGACGCGGAACAGTTTCGCCGCGCCGCGGGCGAGCCGGTTGGCCAGGTCTGCGGCGTCCTCTGCCGCCGCGTCCACCATTGGGTCGGCGAGCTTGCCGCGCTCGGCGTCGGCCCGCCGCGATGATTCGTAGCGGGCCCGTTGGTTGCGCAGCCGTGTGGCGGCGATCGGGGCGGGCAGCGGGTCGATGTGCAGGGCGAGGTCGAGACGACCTGGCCAGGACAGCAGAGGCTCCAGCCAGGCCGGGCCGACCTCGGCCGGGTAGCCGGTCACTACCAGGGTGGCGGCGTAGCCGTCACCGACGCGCAGCATGCGCGGGGTCACCTCCACCGAGGCGGGGGCGACGGTCGCGGCCAGCCGGTGAGGCTGCCGGTCCTGGTGCGCGTCGAGCGGGGTACGAGAGCGAAGTTTCATGGCTGTGGTCTCCTTGCGGGTCGATGCCCTGGTCGCGGCGGGATTGAGGTGACGACGGCGTCCGGTGCGGCGAGACCACCGGGCCGGTGCGGTCGGTAGGGATCGGCGGCGGCGGCGATCGCCGAGGTGACCGCCGCCCCGTCCAGGGCGCGGGTGGTGACGCCGAGGCCGGACAGCGCGCGAACGGTGTCGTCGGCGCGCCGCCTCGTGGCGTGCTCGCCTCGTTCCCCGTCGCTGGTGCGGGTGACGATGAGGACCTGCCGGCGCAGCGGATCCCGACGCTCGGCCAAGTCGTCCAGGAACCGCGCGTGGTCGGTTGCCGCGGCGGCCAGCGCCGGGTGGGCGAGGTGCTCTCCGGCGTTGGCGAGGGTGCGGGCGGCGCCGTGCAGGTCCACTGGCTGCGCGGATACCACGATCTGCGTCGGGGTGGACAGGCTGTTGAGCCAGCGGCCGAACGTGTCGATCAGCGCGGCCTGCTCATCAGCGGTGCGCAGCGCCAGGTTGACGTTCGACGCGGCGACCATCGCCGCCCGCCCGCTCCCAAGGGAGATCTCGCCGCTGTCGTCGATCGCGTCGGCGGGCAGCCGCAGTGGCGCTGGCAGCATCACCGCGCTTTTCGGTGCCTGCACCCAATCCGGCGTCGTTGACGTGGTGTCCGTGGTCGTCAGTGCGCGAGGCGCCCGCGCGTGGCGCGCGGCGGCGAGCAGCCACACATCCAGCGGCAGCCCGTCGCGGCGGCCGACGGCGATGCCGAAGGCAAGACCGCCCACCACCACGGCGGCGCCGATGAGCACGGGCACCGGCACCACCTGGTGCAGAGCCCGCCACGCTCCGTAGAAGGCCAGGGCGGCGACGGAGAGGATCGCCAGTTGCCGGAACGTCAGCCCGTAGGCGACCGTGTCGGGGGCGTCGACGTCGGCGGGGATACGAGTTCTATAGGGCTCTGTTTCGGAGTTCTTCGTTGGATTCACTGTGCTTACGCATCCTTTCCACCCTTCGGCGGGTGCAGGGCTGGCGGTGTCGGGCACGGCCCCGGATGAGCGGGCCGCGTCGCATCCCGGAAGCTGGCAATTCAGCACCGGTCCGCGAGGATTCGGCCGGTTCGGCATGCGTCGCGACGCACGTCGCCGGGCTTCTGGTCTGGTCCCGCGTCTGCGCGGCAACCGGCGCGAAGGTGTCTCGGTTGGAGAGTTGGGGCGGCTGCGGGACCTGGCCCGGCTCAGCGACACGTTGATGGTCGGCACCGACGGTGTGCACACGTTGCCGGAACGACCCGATCAACCCGAAGAGGCCAACAGGTCCGATCGCGAGGCCGCCTCAAACGACCATCAACCTCCGCGCCCGCCCCGACTCGGTAGTGAGCTGTCGTGGGCGCTCATCGGCTGACTGCCCGCAGTCCGCGACCGAGGCCGGGAATCGCACGGGTGGCCTGCTGCACGATGATCACCCGCACGGCCGCGCCGATCATGTTCGCGCCGCGGCCGTTGCCGGTGGACACGAGGCGGGTCATCATGGCGGGCACCCGCAGGGTGGTCCACAGCATGACCATCACCACGAACAGGTTGATCACCCCGCCCGGGTCCACCGGCAGACCCAGGACGGGCAGCAGGTTGTCGGGGTCGGTGAGCATCCACTGCCCGGCGTACAGGGTGAAGCCCTGCACGATCGGCACCGCGAGCGTTCCGGCGTAGGCCTTCCACCACATCCGGGCGATCGCGTCGGTTATCGGTAGGGCGTGACAGGCCAGCGCGAGAGGCGCGAACGCGGTCAGGACGAGCACGGTCGCGAAACGCACGATCACGCTGAACGCGGTGGACGCGAGCAGGACCGCGATGATGGCCACGCAGATCACGAACAGCAGCACCGCGGTCTTGTCCTGACCCGCGCTGATGTGGGTCTTGATCGCCCGCAGCGCGCCGTCGCTGTCCCCGTCGCCGGTGGTGAGGGCACCTGTCAAAGCGTTGGCGAGTCCGATGAGCATGCCGCACCACAGTTGGGAGAAATGAGCGGCGACGAACCCCACGATCAACCTCGGCGCGAGGTCCTTGATCGTGTAGCGGGAGGTTTCGCTGCCGCCGGCGGTCATGGTGAGCACCCCGGCGGCAACAAAGGCGAGGACGAAGACGGTGTCGACGACGAGGACCGAACGGCCAGTCAGGGCCTGCACCTGAGGCAGGGCGGTGACGTCCGGGGTGATCAGCAGCGCGCTGCTGATCACCCCGATCAGCGCGTCCAGCGTGGCGAGGATCGCCGCGGCCAGCCAGTCGAGGATTTCGTTCAGCACGTAGCCCATAGCCGCATCAGCCCCCGACGATGCCCTTGGCGATTTCCAGCAGAATCGGTGCCAGCACGGCGAGGGCGTAGCCGATCAGCGCGTTCTTGAAGGTGCTCTTCGCTCTCTCCACCTGGGCGGTGTCACCGCCGGCGGTTGCCCAGAAGACGCCCGACAGGATGAGGAACAGGGTCGCGATCGCGAAGAGGATCCCCATCACCCAGGTCTGAATGTTGAAGATGACGATCGGCAGGGAGTTCACCGCCAGCATCGGCACGCCGCTGTCGGCGTACGCGGCGGCCGGCACGGACAACACCAGCAGCACCTCGCCGGCGACGCCGGCGGCGCGGCCGGTTACGCGGGCTGCGCGGGAGTGGGTGAGGGCACGAAGACGTGCCGGGATGTGGGACATGAGCGGGTTCACCTCCGGCCCCGCGTCGAGCGACGGCGGGGCGGTTGTCGGCGGTCAGTGGGGTGGACCGCCGCCGAAGGGGCGCGGGGGCGCACAGCGCCACGAACACAGGCCGTCTCCGGGAGGAGCACGTCCTCCCCTTGTCGGGTAGTGGTGTTCGATGAGGTGTCAGCGCACCAAACTGCGCGGCACCCGGGGACGTCTGGTGCGTGGGGCGGTTACGATTTCGGCCCCTTCGGCGGCGAACGGAAGCTCCCTCGCGCAGCCGGTGGACGACCGCTGGGGAACTTCCGCACCCTCAAAACAGCTCATGTCAGCTCTGGCGAACGCCCCCCCGGTCTGACACCGACCTGACAGACGCTGACCCGCTTCCGGCACCGTCAACTGACACGGCCTGCGACAGGAGGTCCTTTGCCAGTTGACCTGCTCTTTTCTTAGTTCAGGTGATGCGACTGGAGGGTTTGGCGGTGGAAGTGATCCGGCTGCCTGTCAGCGGTTGGCCCCCGGTGCTTTCTCACAGGGCTGAGGCTCGTTGTCAGGTTCCTGAGGACTGCTGCTGGTCAAACAGCGGCTGCTGCACGGGCCGTCGCGGTCCAGCCGATCGACACGCGGGTCGTAAAGGCGATGCACGCGTTGCCAGGAGCAGGTCAACAGAAAAACCAACCCGCAACGCCGACGTGGATCAGGTCATCTGAAACCTGATCATCGGCATCGGCGCCGGTGAGCCGCACGGTCGAGACGCCCAGTTCTGTGGGCTGCGGCTTGCAACGACCGGTGTAGCTCACGGCCCACGATGGCGTCGGTGCCGGCGGAGGTAGTTCTCTCGACTTGAATGGCCGTTGGACGTGCCGCACCAGCATGGTCACAAACGGGTGCGGGCCCGACCAGGAGGCCGGGCCCGCACGAATCCTGTTGCTTAGGCGACCAGACCTGCCGCCGCCAGGGGTGCCGGATCGGTGCTGGTGGCGACCGCGATCCGGGTTCGCTCCCGGTGTGAGGCGTCCGCAGCCAGTTCCGCGGCGGCCTGCGGGGATGCCACACCGGTGAGCAGCCCGTTCGCCAGCGCCCGGGCGATGCGCTCATCGATGCGCCGCAACCGCATGCGCAGAGCGTCGACGGTGATACCCAGGGCCGCGGCGATCGGCTCGATCGCCCTACGGCCCAGCCTCAGGTCGATGTAGGGCTGCTCCTCGTTGGCATCCAGCAGACCCAGCTGGACCGCCCGCTGCACCAGCAGGTCGGGATGGCCGTAGGGAACGCTCGGGGTGCGAGGTCCCACCACCCGTTCCACGTCGTCGACAGGCACCGCCGCACCGACGCTCTGGCGCAGCTCAAACCCGGCCCTCCAGCCGGCCATGCACAACGACGCATACGGTGCCGGCTGGGACAGGTCCACCCGGTCGCGTAACGCCTCCAGGAAGCCGGTGAGGATCTCCGCGTCGATGTCATAGGCGTCGCCGGACCAGCCGACGCGCAGCTGCCCAGCGCAGCGGCGTAAGGCCGGCAGGGCCATTCCCGCCGCCGCCACCACCCACGCTGGGCCGTCCATGCGCGCCCGCAGGATAAGTTCCCGCCAGACAGCGGCGCGGGCCTTGTAGGCGTGCGGATGCGCCAGCAACCAGTCGCGCAGCGCCGACAGAGTTATGTCCCCCCGCGGCAGCCCGGTGCCGTCGCCACACCTGTCGAGATCGAATGTCATCGGATCGGGATCCCGTGTCAGCGCCACGAAGGCCGCGTCGACGGCGTCCAGCGGCGAGTCAGGCCAAGCAGTGTCAGACGAAGCCATCTCCACAACTCCATGTCAACGAAGGAAGCCGATGACACGTCGGCGCGTGTCATCCCGCGGATGCGGTGACAGTGATTGCGCCACGACGACCTCACAGACCTCTGACAACGCAGCTCAGCACAGCCTGCGCCGATACGAGCGGGTGTCTGACACGAGCTGACAACGACGATCCCACCTGGCTGCGGGGATCTGACAAAGCCCGCCTGACCTGGACATTCGCCGCCGCCATGCCGCCCAGCTGCCAACGGGCGCTGGGCGCGACACCCGACCGATGCGCGCCTTCAGAGCACGGTCGGGGCGACCTGACAAATACGACTGTCAGACTCACAGCGCGCCGGACGCCGGGTTCCTGTCACATCGGCGGGCTCTGACAGGCGCGCGGTACGCAGCTCGTCGGCGTCATCCGACACGGCGCGACGACCGTGACAGACAGAGGCCGGCGCAGGAGTGCGCTGCGGCGGCACCGGCAGGCGCCCGCGTGCATGTGGGTCCGCATCGCTGCTACACGCCGGCACTCTGACTGCGCCGACGGCGAACACGTTGTCATCGCTCCGGTGGCCTGACAGGACCCTGCTTGTCGTCGCGCTCGACTGCGGACATGCCTTTGCTGTCCCGTCGCAGGAAAAGATCCGCGGCAGTGGCGGTGAGCTGGGATGGATCACTCTGAGTGAGGCCGGTCCGGCATGGCTGTCTCAGTCGACCTGGCTGAACATCGTGCTTGCTTCTGCCCGCCCACTCGAGTCTGCCGAGCCGGTCCGGCAGATGCCGGCCCACCTCACCCACGTTCGGCCAGCCGGCCAGAACGGCGCAGGCGACCCCCACCACCACCGGATCGAAGTCCAGCAGGGATCGCCCTCACCACGAACAACGCCCGCGTGGGGCGCCACGTCCTAGAAGGGTTCCCGCCACACCGCGCCAGCCGCTCCGGCGCACCTGACGGTCATGCCGACGACGTCGACAGCGGCACCCGAAGCAGCGCCACGAACCTGACAACCAAGCCATGGCCCTGCCAGAGACCGCCTGATGGCCACCGCTCACAGGCTGTCCCAGAGCACCTTGATTGAGCAGACCCAGTCGGAGCAGACACAGTGAGAAAGAGCAGTTCAGCTGAGGGAAGACGGAGGGGTGTCAGCTCAGCATCGATCGCTGTCAGAGTGCTGTCAGACCGGGGGGGCGTTCGCTAGAGCTGACAAGAGCCGATTTGAGTGTGTCAGCGCACTGCAGCGCGGCGCGGAGCCGACATCCACATGAGCGAGCACACGCCGCAGCACCACAACGACCCTGTCCACCCGATCGACCCGCCTGCGGTCGACCCGACCCTGATCGACCTGGTCCCCGGTGATCCGCCGGTGCCGGTCACCGTGTGGCGCACCGCCCACAGCCCGGCCGACGCCGGGCGCAGCATCGGCGCCCGCCTGGCCTACCGGCTCGTCGCCGCTTACACCCGCCCCGGCGAGACTGTTGTCGACCTTACCGCCGATCACGCCCTGCGCGCCGTCAGCGCGGCGGGTAGCCGGCGGCACCACCCCGGCTGGTTCACCGACGCGTCCAGCCTGATCATCGGACCGGCCACCCCACCGGCACACCCCGACCCCGCCGCGTTCGCAGAGGACGGCGGCGACGTGCCGCACATGCAGGCGTGGTTCGGCGACGATCTCACCGACCCAGACCTGCCCACGGAGGCTGCCACCACCGAGCCCGGGCACGGGTCCCTCGCAGCCGCGACGAGCCTGGTCGTGGCCTGCTGGCCGCTGGATCCTGCGGATGCCACCAACCGCATCCGGCTGGCGTGGCTGCTGACCGCGTGCGCGCGGCTGCTGCGCCCCGGCGGCTGCCTCGTCCTGGTCGTCACCGTCCCCGCCGCCGCCTTCGGCAGCCGGCCGGAGGACTTCACCCCGGTAGCCACCGCGGCCGCGCAGGTGGGAATGGGCTACCTGCAGCACATCGTCGCCGTCAGCGCCGACACCGACGGCGACGCCTTCGTCTACCACGTCACCGACGAGGAACTGCTCACCCTGACCCACCAGAGCGACCCGCAGTGGACGGTGACGCACCTACACGTCCACTCGGACCTGCTCGTCTTCTCCCCCGTCGGCGCGCCGCGCGACGGACACCGCAACGGGGGTGAGTCGCGTGGCTGAGCAACCGACGAACCCCGCCGGGGCCGACGAACCGGCCGCAGGCTACCGAGGCCAGCACCCCGCCTACGAAGGGCGGCACCTCGACAACGCCGGCCGCCACGCCGTCGAGCCTGAGGGCCTGTCGGTGTGGGCGACCGCGCAAAAGACAGGTCCGGTGCAGCGGCGCGGCCGGTACGTGCCGGAGTCGGTCAAGCACCCCGCCCGGATGCTTCCAGCGATCGCCGCACACGCCGTGCACGCCTACACCCAGCCCGGCGACCTCGTCCTCGACCCGATGTGTGGAATCGGCACCACCCTCGTCGAGGCCATTCACGCCGGCCGCGACGCGATCGGAGTGGAGTACGAGCCGCGGTGGTCGAACACCGCCGACTCCAACATCACCCACGCGCACACCCAGGGTGCCAGCGGCCGGGCATCCGTGGTCCGCGGGGACGCCACCCGCATCTCCGCGCTGCTACCCGCGGCTCTGGCCGGACAGGTCGCCCTGGTCGTCACCTCACCTCCGTACGGGCCGACCGTGCACGGCCTGGTCCGGCCCGGCACCGACGGGGTGGCGAAATTCGACAACGCCTACAACGACGGCACCGACCGGGGAAACCTCGCCTACCGCGACCTCACCGGACTCGCCAATGGGTTCGAGCAGATCCTGCGTGGCTGCGCGAGTTTGCTGCGACCCGGCGGCACCGTCGTGGTCACCGCCCGGCCGTGGCGCAAGCACGGGCAGCTGATCGACCTACCCAGCGTGGTCATCGCCGCCGGCACCCGCGCCGGTCTTGTGCCCACCGAGAGGTGCGTGGCGCTGCTCGCCGCGGTCCGCGACGACCAGCTCGTCGCGCGCCCGTCGTTCTTCCAACTCCAAGCCGTGCGCAAGGCCCGCTCGGGCGGCACGCCGCTGCATCTGATCACCCACGAGGACGTGCTGATCTTCCGCCGCCCGCCCGCAGTGGACCACCTGGGTTCAGAAATCCTGAACACCCCCGAGGGCCCGGTGGTCGCGTGAGCACACCCACCCACAGGTACCTGAGCCTCGGCGCCGGGGTCCAGAGCTCCACACTTCTGCTGCTCGCGGTGCGCGGGGAGATTCCCCGCTTCGGTGCGGCGGTCTTCGCCGACACCGGCTGGGAGCCCGCCCCGGTCTACGCCCACCTGCGCAGACTGCAGCGGCTCGCCGCCGCAGCGGGGATCCCGATCGTGCGGGTGTCGGCGGGAAACATCCGACACGACGCCCTCGACCCCACTCACCGATTCGCCTCTATGCCTCTGTTCACACTCGGGCCCGCAGGCGAGAGGGGGATGGCACGTCGGCAATGGTGGGTTATCTGCACCACCTACCTCTCGTTGATCACGACACAAGTCACCGTGATCAAGGAGTTTGGTGTGGACCTTCGTTCTCTTCTTATGGAAGGCGGTGCCGACGTGTCTCGCGTCGGCGCCGTCGTGCCCAGCGGCCTGATTCATCCACCGGTCGTGGTCGTCGACAGCGACTGCGTCGAGGTCAAGCCCGTGACCGTCTTTTTGCGGGACTTGACGGTCGGCGACTGCAGCCCGTTGACGGGCCGCAGCTACGCGTTCGGGATGTTGCGCTGGTTCCGCCTGCTGTGGCAGCTCGGCGTCGGATGGGAGAAGGCCACCGAGGCGGACGTCGCCGTGCTCGTCGGGTGGCTACGCACGGCCGAGAATCCGCAACGTCGGCGTCGTTCGGCGACGGCGGCTGTGCCGGGGTCGGTGAATCCCCGGACGGGTAAGCCCAGCCTGGGGCAGGGGTACGCACCGAGGACGATCAACCACGCGCTCTCGGTGGTCAGCAGCTTCTACGAGTACCACGCTCACCTCGGCCATGGCCCCGTCGTCAACCCGGTGCCGGTCTCGGCGCAACGGCGCCGGGCGCTGGCCCATCGAAGCCCGCTAGAAGCGGCCCCGGTTATGCGCCGTGCCCGGCTTCGGCAACGCGTAGTTGATCTCACGCCGCGCTCGATCCCGGACCCGCTGTGGGACGAACTGTTCGATGCGCTGGGCTGCGATCGGGATCGAGCGATGGTCGAGATGTTCGTCTCCAGCGGGGCACGAGCGGCCGAGCTGCTGGGCGTCTGCCCAGAGGACGTCGACTGGGCAGGCCAGCGGATCTGGGTCATCTCGAAGGGAACCCGCGCACGACAGATGGTTCCTGCGTCACCGAAGGCGTTCGTGTTCCTGGCCCGCTACCTCGATCAGGACGGAACACCCAGTGCTGGAGAGCCGGTCTGGCGGACCCGACGTGGACGGCGTCGACCGCTGACGTACTTCGCGTTGCGCCGCATGATGCAGCGCGTCAACCAGCGGCTCGGCACCAACTGGAGCCTCCACGATCTCCGCCACACGGCAGCCGTCAGGATGGCCAACGGCAACAAGCTGACCCTGCCCGAGGTGCAGGCGATCATGCGTCACGCCGACATCCAGACCACCAGCCGCTACCTTGCCGTCCGCGTCGAAGAGCTGTTCGACCGGCTGGCAGAGCACTATGCCCAGCCGCGCCGGGAGAAGGCCTACCCGGCCGGCTACGACGCGGCTGACATCGCGGCGGTGTTCGGTGCCTAAGTCCCAGACCAGCATGACCACCGGGCACAGCCGCCGGCACCGCCACGGGCCGGTGCTCGACGAGCTCGGCTTTCCCAGCCGCTTCGTCTCCGGCGCCATGGCATCGGCTCCGGCCGTCGCGGCAGTCCCGCCGCGACCGTTCGGCGATCTGAGTGCCGCAAGGGCTGCCGACATCGCCGAACTGGTCGCCGAGTTCGGCGGCGGCAGCCGCGTCACGGTGCTTCAGCGCCGCTCGGCTACGCACGCCGTGCTGGACTACCTGGCAGGGTTCGACGGCAGGGACTGGCAGCAGCGATGGGACGCGAGTCCGCTCGGGCAAGGCGAGTTCAGCGCCGCCGTGCTGGGGTCCAGACGCACCACCGGGCACAGCCTGCCAACGGGCGTTCGCACGTTGTTCTGCCTGCGTGTGATCCAGCCGTCGCTGCTGGCCTTCCGCCGTCAGGCGTTCGGCGAATACAACGCCCCGTTCGTCGACGCGCAGAGCGACCCGCTGCTGGACAAGGCCATCACGGCGATCAAGGCACACGACGTTTCCTGGAGTCACCGCCGCGACGCGATCTCCGACCTATGCTGCCTGCTCACCGTTCAGGGAGTCAGCCTGGCCGACGTCACGCCGCCAGCTCTGCTGCACTTCGCGCACGCCAACCGGGCCGTATTGGCGTCCATGCGGCCCGGGAACAAGGCTGCGAACCGATTCGCCGGCCGCGGCGCCTGGAACGTGCTGCACCGTATGGGTCACTTCCCGGCCGCGACCCCGCAGACGATGCGCGAAGCGATGCACCGCGGCCAGCAAACCATCCCCGAGATCATCGATCGATACCCGATCCGCAACCAGGCCGTCCGGCAACTGCTCATCGACTACTTCACCCGCCGGCGCGCCGACACCGACTACGCCAGCCTGGTCAACCTCATCCTCCACCTCGCGCACCACTTCTGGGAGAAGATCGAACGCCTCAACCCCGAACAAGTAGACCTGCACATCGCCCCGGACCTCTACACCACCTGGCGCGAGCACCTCGCCGTCCGCGACGACGGGAAAGCCAGGGCCACCGTCGACCAGATCATCATCGGCGTCCGCAGCTTCTACCTGGACCTGCACACCTGGGCCGCCGAGGAACCCGAACGCTGGGCGATCTGGGTAGCGCCCTGCCCCGTCCCGCCGAGCGAGCTTCGCGGTCTCGGCAAGCGGCGCCGGCGCATCAACGAGCGATCCGCCGACCGCACCCGCGTTCGCCAACCCCTACTGCCCACGCTCGTCGCACACGTCGAAGAGCGCTACGAACACCACCGCCGCCTGCTGGAACTGGCCGCGCCATTGCGGGTCGGCGAAACCTTCGTTCTCGACGGGCGCAGCTACCGGCGCCACCACAGCGAGCACGACATCAAACGCCTCCGAGCCGGCCACGAGATCGTCATCCGAGTCATCGACGAAACCTCCGGCACGACGATCCACGCCTCCGCCGAGGAGGAATCGGCCTTCTGGGCCTGGGCCTGCGTCGAAACGCTGCGCCACTCCGGCGTGCGGATCGAAGAGCTGTGCGAGCTGACGCAGCTCAGCATCCGGCAATACCAGCGCGCCAACGGCGAGGTCATCGCACTGCTCGTCATCGCGCCGTCGAAGACCGACCGCGAACGCGTGATCCCGATGTCGGCCGAGTTGTTCCACATCATCGCCACGATCGTCCGTCGGCACGCCCGCGACGGGAAGACGATCCCGCTGGTTCGCCGCTTCGACCCGCACGACAAGGTCTGGAGCGTTCCTCTGCCGTTCCTGTTCCAGAGGCTCGGCGGATCCACCCGGGCCGTCATCGGCAGCGGCACCGTTCTGACCTGGATACGCCGCATCTGCGCCGCCGTCGCCGAATACAACCCCACGTTCCGTGGCCTGCGGTTCACCCCGCACGACTTCCGGCGGATCTTCGCCACCGAACTGGTCAACAGCGGTCTGCCGATCCACATCGGCGCGGCCCTGCTCGGCCACCTCAACGTCCAGACCACCCGCGGCTACGTCGCCGTCTTCGACGAGGACGTGGTCCGCCACTACCAAGCCCACCTACAGCAACGCCGGCAAATCCGGCCTCAGGACGAGTACGCCTCCGTCACTCCGCAGGAGTGGGCCGAGTTCGAGGAGCACTTCGACAAACGCAAGGTCGAACTCGGCTCCTGCGCCCGCCCCTACGGCACGCCCTGCCAGCACGAACACGCCTGTATTCGCTGCCCGATGCTGCACGTCAACCCCAAAATGATCGACCGCCTCGGCGAACTCGAACACGACCTAACCACCCGCCGCCAGCACGCCGAGAACGAAAACTGGCTCGGCGAAATCGAAGGAATCGACTTGACCCTCAACTTCCTGCGCACCAAGCGCGAAGAAGCCCAACGCCTCACCCGCCGCCCACTCGTCCAGCTCGGGCTGCCACAACCGAGGGGGGACAACGCTTGATACGTCGCCGCCCCTCACCCACCACCCTTCAGCCCCTACACGGCCGGCCCTGCCGTCTGCTGCGCGTCCTCGATCTTGTCGAGCAGCCGCAGCAGCAGGTCAGCCAGCAGCACGATTTCCGCGGCCTCAGTCGCATCGGTGAAGTCCACCCGCCGATGGCTCGACGGGTTCTTGAACAACCCGATCGCACCCTGGAACAGGTTCATCTGCGCGATCGACTCGCCGCCTTCCAACTCCCCACGGAACAGCGGGCCGCCCTGCCGGAACGCCTTCGTCATCAGCTTGACGCCAACCTCGTCAGGCCCAGTGCCAAGCCCAGCCTTAGCCCGCACCTGAACCTCGACTTCCTTCATCGCGGCAAACGCCGCCAGCTCGAAGTCGCCTCGGAGGAACTGGGGTCGCGCAACGCGCTCAAGAGCCGGAACCAACTCAACATCCAGCCGCTCCACCGCTCGCAGCCACCGCAGGCCATCCTGCAGCAGTTGTCGCCCCTTGCGGCTGATCGCGAAGGATTTGTCGGTGTCCGAGCCCAGATCCCAGGCGATCAAGCCGTGGCTCTCCAACCAGTTCCACGCCTCGCTCAACGCAAGCGCGGCATCCGACCGCTTCACCCCTGCCTGCCTAGCTTCGAGCAGCCAGCTACGCCAATTCCACGCGCCGGTTCTGTCGGCATCACCCAACACAAGCAGCGCCAGCTCGTCCAACGGCAAAGCGACGATCTCGTCCTCGGTCATATTCAGTCCATTAGTCACATCGACATTGTCGTGTTCGCCGAGGCGCCCTGGCCAACGGCTTCCCTTGCGGCGTCGAGCCAGCTACAGCCGGAAGCATGCCCCCACCAGGCCTATGTCACCCGATCAAGTGAAGTGCAGATAAGCACCTCCGAATACAAGATCAAACCCATCAAGGCGGAGGTGCGGCGCCGACTCGGCTACCCGCACCCCGCCCGGGTCCCGGCTGGTCTGGTAGCCGAGATGGCGATCGGAATCAGCCTTGACGAGATCGGGCGTGCCCGCGACGCCGACGTTGCCTACATGCGCAACGTCTTCCCGCTACTCGACCTCGGTTGGCGGCGGGAGGACTGCCTGGCCTACCTCACCGAACACGGGCTGGCGGGCACCCCGCGCAGCGCGTGCGTCGGCTGTCCGTTCCGCACCGACTCCGAGTGGGCGCGGCTGCGCCGCGACGACCCGGGCGGGTGGGCAGACGCCGTCGCGTTCGACGCCGCGATCCGCCACGGGTCCGCGCGGGCCAACGCCGCCGGGCAGCCGCTGCGGGGGCAGTTCTTCCTCCACCGCCAGCGCATTCCCCTCGCCCAAGTCACTCTGCGACCTCAAGAGCAGGCCGAGGCGGACGCACCAGGGTGCGGGCCGTGGACCTGCCCGCACGACCCGGCGGACGCGGCGGCGATCGACGCTGCGGCGCCGGGACGGGAGGTGCGCCATTGAGCAGCACCCTCCGCCCCGGATCGGGTCCCTGTGCACCGGCTACGGCGGCCTCGACATGGCCGTCGAGCTGGTGCTCGGCGGCCAGCTCGCCTGGTACGCCGAGACCGACCGACACGCCAGCACCGTCTGCGCCCACCACTGGCCTGACGTGCCCAACCTCGGCGACATCCGCAGCATCGACTGGGACTCAGTTCCCCGCGTCGACATCCTCACCGCCGGATTCCCCTGCCAGGACATATCCAACGCCGGCAAACGCGCCGGCATCACCGGAGCGCACTCCAGCCTGTGGAGCGCTGTCGCCGACGCCGTTCGCGCGCTTCGACCGCCGCTCCTCTTCGTGGAAAACGTCGCCGCGCTTCTCCGCCGCGGCTTCGACGTCGTCGAAGCCGACCTGGCCGAGATCGGGTACGACACGAGCTGGACGTGCCTACGCGCATCCGACATCGGCGCCGCCCACCGCCGCGACCGACTGTTCCTGCTCGCCGTACCCGCAGAGCAACTACTCGCAGGGGGTGCGGACGCTGCCGACACCATGCGCCCGTGACGGCAAAGGCCCCGGCCACCAGTACGGGCTGCCCGACCTGATCGAACCGTCCGGCTCCACCCACGGGCTCCTGCCCACCCCCACCGCAGTGGCATACGGGTCGAACAAATCCCCATCCGCAGGCGCCGCCCGCCGACCAAGCCTGGCCGGCATCACCGGACAGTTCCTGCCCACCCCAACGGTGGCCGACAGCCGCTCCTCGGCCAACGCCACCGCCCGACGCGCTACCCTCACCCACCACCAGGGGCGGACGCTGACCGACGCCACCCGGCTGCTGCCCACCCCACGAGCCAGCGACACCGGCACCCCCGGCCGCAAGGCCGGAGCGGGCTTCCGACCTCCGCTGTCCCAGGTGCTGCTACCCACCCCGAGGGCCACTGACGGGTCGAAAGGCTGCCCCGGCCAGCGCGGCTCCCACGGCGACCTCACCCTTCCATCCGCGGCGGTGCGGGTACCCGCCCGCACCCTGCCTACCCCCCGCGCGTCCGACGGACGCGGCCCCGGACGCCACGGCGACGGCGGCGCGGACCTACGCACCACCGTCGCCGGGCTCGGACACCTCGACGAGCAGAAGTGGGGCGTCTACGCCGCCGCCGTAGCCCGGTGGGAACTGCTGCTCGGCCGCCCCGCACCAGAGCCCACCCAGTCCGGGCAGCACGGAAAACCCGTGCTCGCCCCGTCGTTCGTCGAATGGCTCATGGGTTTGCCCGCGCTCTGGGTCACCGACCCGCAGCTAGGGCTGCCGCGCACCCTCGCGCTGCGGGTCCTCGGCAACGGTGTCGTCCCCCAACAAGCGGCAGCCGCGCTGCGGCTGCTGCTGTGCCCCCACCGCTGGCAGGTGCCGTCATGAACGGCCACCGCGACCAGCGGCCGGACGGCCTGGCCGGATACGAGTACCACCGGTCCGGGCCGGTCACCCTCTACCTCGGCGACGCGCGGCGGGTCCTCGCGGCCATGCCCGACGCGGTCGTTACCTCCCCACCCTTCTGGTCACTGCGCGACTACGGCACCGGTCGCTGGAGCGGCGGCGACTTCGACTGTCCCCACCCTGGGCGGCAACGGCGTCTTAACGGCGCGAGGTGTGTTCGCTGCCCAGCGGTGTGGATCGACCCGCAGTACGGCCTGGAGTCCACCATCGAGCAATACGTCGACCGGCTGGTCGGCGTGTTCGACGAAGTCCGCCGCGTGCTGTCCCCTACCGGCACCTGCTGGCTCAACCTGGGAGACAGCTACAGCGCGCCAGGCCGACGCGCCCAACCCACCAGCGGCGCCACACCGGCCACTAACACCGCCTCAATGCTGCCAGCGAAGAACCTCATCGGGGTGCCCTGGCGGGTCGCCTTCGCCCTGCAAACCTCGGGCTGGTGGCTCCGCAACGCCGTGATCTGGTCCAAGACCAACCCCATGCCAGAGTCGGTCGCCGACCGGCTGTCCACCACCTACGAACTGCTGTTCCTGCTCACCACATCACAGAACTACTACTTCGACCTAGACCCGATCCGCGTGCCGTTGGCCCGGCCAGAAGCGGCCGACGGCACGCGGATCATCGGCGGCGCCCGAAAGGGCGCCACCGGCGGCATCGGCCCCACCGCCCGCCGGCGTGGTGCCACCGCCTACGGCGGCAAATACACCACCGACACCGCAACCGAACCCCGCGCGGGCGCGGGCAACCTCAAGCCGCTCGGGCACGCCCACACCGCCGCCCACCCGCGAGGCCGCAACCCGGGGGACGTGTGGCGCATCGCCACCCGCCCCTACCGCGGCTCCCACGTCGCCCCGTTCCCCATCGACCTTCCCCTGCGGGCCATCGCCGCCGGCTGTCCACCCGGTGGCGTGGTGCTGGACCCCTTCTCTGGTGCCGGCACCACCGGCCTGGCCGCCACACGACTCGGCAGGCGCTACATCGGCGTCGACATAGCCGCCCGGTTCCACGACGAGGCGATCACCCGGCTACGCCCCCACCTACCCGGGGGCTCCGGATGAGCCTTCGGCTCGTGCCAGTCACCTTCACCCAAGCGGCGGACTTCATCGGCGACTGGCACCGCCACCACCGCCCACCCCAGGGACACAAGTTCTCCCTCGGCATCGCCGAGCACGAGGTGCTCGTCGGGGTGGCGGTGGTGGGCCGGCCCGTCGCCCGGATGCTCGACGACGGGCACACCCTCGAAGTCACCCGCGTCGCCGTCGCCGATGCCACCCCCAACGCTGCAGCATGCTCTACGCCGCCGCGTGGCGGGCAGCCAAGGCACTCGGCTACCGCCGCCTGCTCACCTACACCCAGCACGACGAATCCGGTGCGAGCCTGCGCGCCGCCGGCTGGCACATCGTCGCGACACGCCCGCCGACCCCCGGCTGGTCGCGCCCCGCGCGGCCCCGCGCCGACCACGGCGTCGACCACGTCGCCCGCCTGCGCTGGCAGCCCACCCCCTAGCCCCCCGCACACCGCCTCGGGCAGGGGTGGACGTCCCGCGATGCGCGGACGCCCACCCCTGCCCGCTCTACGACCCACGGAGCACACCATGCATCCCCGACCCGCACACTCCCTAGCCGCCCGCACAACTACCGCACCCCGCAGCAGGCCACTCAGCTTCCGGGTGCCCGTCGCCGCCCGCCTCATCCACGAAGACGACGAAACCGACATCGGTGTCTTCGAAAACCTCCTGGAAGAAGCCCTCGGCGGCAACATCCGCTTCGACGGCTGCCCCGGCGGACACACCCTCTGGCCGCCAGGACCCGCCGACCCGCACACAGAACGCCGTCTACGCGTGGTGGCGGCCAACGCCCAGGTCACCGTTGGCAGCCGCCACCTGGTCAGATACCCCACCAAGGTGCTCACCGCCCGGCTCAGAAAGCTGCGGGATTACGGCCTCCGACTACTGGACACGCCCGTCCCATGGCAGGACACGGACGCAGGTTCCGACGAACAGGGCCCGCTCGACCCCGACCATCCCGACCACGACATGCCCGACGACACCATCTTCGGCGACAGCGACAGCGAGGACGACCGCACTCCCACCTCCTGCGTCGCGATCCCCAGCGGACTCAAACGGGTCGAAGCAGACGGGGACCACGGCGACGAAGAGCCGGGCTACGACCACGAGGACGACCCGGCCGACCGCGCCAGCAGGCGCGGCAGCCGCACCCGGCGTAACGAACCCCGGCCGTGACAAGCGAACTCGTCACCGCCGACGAGGCTCCGCGCCGGTCGGCACCGCTCACACAGCCCCATCTAAACCACGGACTAGCTGCCGGACGAGTCGACCCGGCGCGCAGCTGGGCCCGTTCAGGTTCTGTCACTCCGAATTCCACCCGACATCACCCCACATCGGCGACAACGGCTGGCGACTGCTCGGCTTCGCCCGAGCATTCAACGGGCCCGGACTACTCGACCTGGCTTCTTGACACGGCACCATCGGCGACCCCGAAACCGCCCGGCTCCGTAAACTCCTCAAGGCGTACCCACGGCCGCCAGTGGACCCCAGCAGTCCTCGCGCGGCGCGGCGGACTACCCGCAGAACAGTGGGCCCGGGGGCTGGTACCGAATCTGAGCCGTCACCTGGTTCCTGGACCAATCGGTGAGCTGGATCAACGACCCGGCCACCGACCCCGTTTGCATCACGGCCGTACGCCGGCACCTCCGCGAAGCAGCCACCCTCCTCGCACCATGACCACCGTCGCGGCGAACATCGCGGCTCGCCAACCGCACCCGACAGAGGAAGCCGTTACATGGCTTGTACCGCAGCCGGTTGACCGGCGTGCCGCTGATCTCGGGCTGGAAACTACGGCTGGGCCTTGAAGGAGGATCGAAGCCAAGGCCATACGCCAGCCGATGGTGGAGCGCTCGCGATGGCCAACTGGTGCACGCCCTGGCCGCTGTGAGGCTGTCGACTTGGGGACGGGCCCGTGGCACGACGCGAACGTCTAGTGGCCTGCCGCCAATTCCGAGGCAACACCTGGCGACACCCCCGGGCCTGAGGTCCGAAGGCTTCGCGAGGTGAGAGGGTAGGGCTGTGGCGGCTAGCGGAGTCCGTGTACTGCGGCACGGCTTACCCCAGCCCGCCTAGAGAACGCGCAGCTGAGGCCAGCGCCGTGTCTGCTGGGCGCGTTAGACGAGGCGGTCGCCCCCGCGCGGAGCGGCTGCTAGCCCTGAGCGGTGAGAGGGAGAGGACAGCGGCATGCGGCGACGGACCTTGGTGACTGGAACGCTCGCCGGTGTCGTGCTGGGCGCGCAAGCGCCGGCAATCGGATCGGCAGCCGTAGTTGGTCATGACCGGCTGCTGTTTGAGCCCGCCGCCCCAGGCGCGGCACCCGTCACCATCGACGCCCTGCGAACGGCGACGTCGCAAGCGTCAGCCAACTTCCACGCGGTCCGCTATCGCCAACTCGCTCGACAACTGCCGGAGCTGCTGCGCGCCGCCGAGGCGGCCCGTGACGCGGCACCGACCGACCGGGCGGGTTCAGTGCAGACAGTGCTCGCTGAGGTTTATGGCCTGGCGACGCGCCTCAGCGTGAAGTTGCACGATCCTGGCGTGGCGTGGTCGATGGCGGACCAGGCGGTGCAGGCGGCGCGGGCGTGCGACGACCTCCACGTACTCGCGGAGACATACCGGACGGCCGCCGTGGTGTTGCGCCGATCAGGCCGCCACGATGAGGCGCAGCGAATGGTCATTCAGGCTGCGGCTCGCCTCCAGGAGCACACCCGTTTGAAAGCCGGCAAGGATGTGTCCCTGTACGCGTCGATGCTGGCGACGGCCGCCTACACCGCTGCTCGCGCAGACCGACGCGACGATGCGTGGACACTGGCTGCGGAGGCAGGAGATGCGTTGGCTTCCGGCACGGCGTCCGGATTCGGGTCGAACGATCTTGAGCTGTACCGGTCGGGAATCGCACGGGCGCTCGGCGACTTCGGCGCGGCCGTCGATCATGCTCGCCGAGTTCGGATCGAATTGTTCTCGACTGCGGAGCGTCGGGCCCGCTACTGGGAAGACGTCGCGCTGGCATGGATGGGTCGCGGCCGGGCCTCGGAGGCGTGGGTGGCGTTGCAGGAGGCCGAGGCGACGGCACCCCAAGAGGTGCGGTATCGGCCTTGGGTACAGCATCTGACCGCTGACCTCCTTGCCGCCGACCGAGGGGGAATGCTGCCCGGGATCCGTCCGTTCGCCGCCCGCATCCAGGCGGCTGGACCAGCCTAGAGCTCGCCATGTCCTCGGAAGGCTATGCCTGATGTCCAACGCGTGGCGTGCCGCCTCGGTGCAGGAGTCTCTCTTCGGGGAAGGTGACCCTTTAGCCGGCCCTGAGCCCGTCCTGATGGCCCTAAATCCGGATTACTATGCACTCTTTTGGCGGCATGCGAAGGTTCACGAGTTCCGTCGTAGGTTCATCCAAGGTCAACCGACACGTTGGTTCGTTTACCTCACCGCGCCCGCAAGTCGGTTAGGGCCTGTCATCGACCTTGCGCCAGCGATCGTGGATTCTCCCGCGCGCATCGCCGAGATCGCTGATCGGGTCCGCCAGGGCAACGGTTCAACCGTCCTCGAGTACGTCAAAGATCTTGACCAGGCTTTCGCCATTCCGGTCCGGCGGATCCGTGAGTATCCGGGCCTCTCCCTGGCGGAAGTGCGCGCCGAACTCGGCCGCTTCCATCCGCCACAGGGGTATGTGCGCCTGCGTCAGCATCCTACTTTGCTGCGGCTTTGCGAGAGGATCGCGGCTGGTGAGCCGGTTCGGGAGATGGCGATCGATGGCGAACATAGGCGTTGTGCGTGAACAGCCGTGCGTCCCGCCCCTCGTAGCGGCGGGGGCAGCACGGCGGAGCGACGGGTGGGCGGGCCTCGTCCTTGGGGCGGGTCCGAGCTGGACCCCCGCGGTCCAGGGCTAGAGGCCGGAGGTCATCACTCATGGCCAGAATCCAGGAAGCCGCCGCCGCGCTCGTCGCTCCCGCGGGTGGACTCCGACCAGTTCGATCGGACAAGGCTCAGCAGCCCGCACCCGTGATCGGTGTACGGAGGATGTGTCGCCTCGCCACTGGTCCACGTGCGCGTCAAACGCGGTGCTGCCAGCTACAGCGAGACCAGCAACGAACTGTTGGCCCGGCAAGACACACAGTTTAGCGGGTCCGGGGTCGGTCCGACGCTGCGTGCCGGCCGTCGACCTGAACGGGGCGATGAGGAGCGGAAGCCCTCACGCGTCAGGGCGTAGTGGCGGGTGCCCGCCACGGTGGAACTCGAACCGCTCCTGCACCAACCCATACTGCTCGAACGCACCGGCGAATATCGCGCCCGCACGCGACAACAACCGCTTGGATCGATCGTTCGCTCGTTGAGTCGTGGCTATCAGCAGGTTCTCGTCGAGGTTCTCGAAGAACCAGACGCGGATCAGCTCAACCGCTTCGCCGGCCAGCCCATGCCCCCAGTACGCGCGCCGGAGCTGGTAGGACACCTCCCACGGGCCCCGCTTCCGCGCGAGGCTTCCGCTTCCAACGACCTCGCCGCTCACGCGCCCGACGATCACGAACTGGCCCCACGCCTGGGCGCTGATTTTCTGCATCGCGTTGGCTGCCGCGACCGGCGGATCGATCGGACCGCCGATGTATGAACGAACGTGCGGGTCGGTTGCCATTTCGATCAAAGCTGGCTCATCGCCGTAACCCGGTGGCCTTAACCTCACCCGTTCTCCTTCAGGCGAGAACGACAGCCAATCGGTCATCGGACAAGCGTGACAGACGCACCGCTTGAGCACGATGCCGACAGGCCAGAACCGGCACCATCGATGCGGCGGTTCGTTTGGGAATCACGGTTTCAGCACCGCGTGCAGGTGTTGCCGCTCCTCGACGGGCAACCCGAGCGATCAATGTTGGCTAGCAGTCGGCTGCTACCCGCGGGTCGCGTCGGGTCCAATCAACGCGCATTGCACGCCGTTGGCCCGCCGCGAGCCGCAGCGCTTGATCTGGATCTACGGGCGGTACCGGGCCTCGGTCGCCAGGCCGCACCCGGCGGTCCGGTAGAGCAGAGCCTGAAACAGACCGATTTCGGACAACGGTCTCTTCAAGTATCGGTGCTGTTCGGGGTGGCAGGGGACCCGTCAGTAGCCGGCTACCTCAGGGTTGCGTGGAAGGTGTTCCGGTGTCGTTGGCGGCGTGGCCACGCTCGAGGATCAGCACGCAGGAGAACAGACCCGACCGTGCGCCGGACACTTGTTCGCGCGCGGAGAGGAGCTCACCTGTGCCGGGGTTGATGATGAGCTGCGTCGTGGAGCCGGCAGCGGTCACCGTGAAGCCGAGGCCGGTCCGTCCGGCGAGGTCTGTTTGCTCGCCTTGATAGGCGATGTTCGGTACGGCGGCTAGGACGCGCAGAGTGGCCCGGCGCTGGTCCTGGTTGAGGTATTGATGGATGGCGAGGCCGGTGACGCCGTGAACGAGCATTCGCGGGTAGGCGGGCCTACCGGCCAGCTCGCGTGGGGCCAGCGCGCTGGCGAGCGCGGTGGCGTCGGCGGGCAGCGGTTCGGTGAGGTACGGCTTCAGGTCGCCCGCGAGGTATGGGGTGGTCGTCTTTTGGGCTGTGGCAAATTGGCCGTGCTCGGCCTGGGTCGGGCGGTAGGCGAGGCCAGGCACGTCGGGGAGCCGGCGGGTCACCTCCCGGCCGGAGTCGTCAGCGTCGCGGCGCCAGCGCCGGAGGTCGGTGCGGGTGATCTTGTTGGTGGCGCGGGTCCACGACTGGGTGTGCAGGTAGGTATAGGGCAGTCCGGTGGCGGCGTCGGCGGGTGTGCTGCCGACGTTCCCGGCGAGGGCAATCAGGCGTTGGTGCGGGGTGAGGCCGGGATCGGTGGCGGCCGTTGGAGGCGTCGTGGTGCTTTGCTGCCGTGGTGCTACGGACGCAGAATGCGGGTGGTCTTGGCCGGCGGGGGTGCTTGATTGGCAGGCAGTGAGCAGGACTCCGAGAGCGCTCGCAATCAGCGGGTGGGCGAGAGCAGTCCGTCGGGGCATGGGCATCGTTGTACGGATTCCTCGCTGGATCGGTAGGTGGTCAGAGGCTGGCGCTGGCCGGCTTCGGCATTCAGACGGCCCGGCTTTGGGGTCGTCGGTGACAGTTGGGACGTAAGCGCGCGTACGCCGCTCGTGTTGTTTCCGTTGGCTGTAGGCGCTAGGTGGCATTGCGGAGCAGGTTGGTCAGTGCCTGTTGGCCGCGGTCGGTGAGCATGGCCGTCAGGGAGCGCCGGTGTGGCACCTGCCGCAGGTGTCCGTCGGCGAGCAGCACGTTGAAGGTGTCGCGGACGGTGCCCTCAGAAGGGGTGTTCACCGAGGCGGCTAGTTCACGCACCGTCCATGTCCGGCTAGGGTCCGCGAGCAGCGTCGTGTAGATGCGGCGCCGCTTGCCCGCCATCGACCCACCGTCCAAGCGCAATTCCTCACCGCCTAGTCAGATTGGCCTGCCGCGCAGGACAGGGCTGCGGTCACTGGGCGATGTGTCGGTCGCAACGGGCGTCTCTCGATTCGGCTGGTCGGAGACGTGGGCGGGTCAACCGATGGTGCCTGCGGCGACCCACTCCGGGTTTAAGCCGACGGGCGCGCGTGGCTGCCGGCTTAGGGGAAGTCAGCATCAGGTGCTCATGCGGGCGTGGAGGGTGACGTTGCTGCCGACGCGTAGCAGGACCCCCGGGTCCTGCATGAGTCGGTCGAACTGGTCGAGTTCGGCGTTGGTGAACCCGACGGTGCCGGTGAGCTGATCGCGCAGGTGCCGGGCGGCGTGGCGGTAGCGGGCGCATCCGGGTCCGCCGCCGCGGATGGTCTCGGTGTGAGTGGTGGCGCATACCTGGTCCATGCCCAGGGCGACGAGTAGCCCGATGGTGGCGTCGGTCGAGGGACCGGCCGCTGGCGACGGAGTGAGGGCATTGATCGCCCGGATGACCTTGTCGATGATGGTGGTGCCACCCGGGACGGCGGTGTAGACGATCGGCGGGGCGACGATGGTGCCGGCGAGGATGAGCCAGCCCTCGGGGCGGAGCAGCGCGGTCGCCGGCGCGATCGCGTCGAGGTGGTCTGGCTGACGGTGGGCGAGCACGATGTCGTAGCCGCGTGGATCAGCGGGTAAATCCGTCCCGGTTGAAGCGTCGACGGCGGTGACGTGTCCGCTCGGGCCAACCAGGCGGGCCACGTGCGCGATGTCGGCGGCGCCGGTGAGGTCTAAGACTCGGTGTCCGGTGCTGACGTTTACTCGCTCGAGTTGGTCGCCGAGTAGTCGCGTGAGTGTTGTCTGCGCCGCTGTGCGCCACTGCTGTCCGCTGGTCGGCGCGTCGGTGTCGTTGTTCTGATCAGCGCGGCTAGTGCTGTGAGTCAAGGTGTTGAGCTCCCCTCGGTGATGCCGCCGCGAAGTCGTGTGGCGGGTCGTCGGTTCCGGCCGGGTGGCCGTGGCGTTGGTCGACGCAGGTGGCACGCATGCGGTTCAGTTCTTGGCGCAGGCGCGGGCCGTCGCGGTGACCTGGGTGTGCGGCGCGGTGCTCGGCGGCGGCCCGGGCGAGGAGTTGGCGCGCTTGGGCGCAGTGCCCGTCTTGATAAAGGACGAGGGCAAGAGTCGCTTGGGCGGCGAGGGTGGGCAATGCCCGGGGGCCTTCGGCGGAGGTGTGGTGGCGGATGAGATCGCGGTAGCAGTCGGCCGCTTCGGGGAGTTCGCCGGTACGGCGGTACGCGACGGCAAGAATCTTGAGCGCGGCACTCGCCTCCGGTGATGTGGCACCGCGCAGACGACGCAGGGATCGGTGCGCCCACCCGGCCCATGGCAACGCGGCGTTGGGGTCGCCATCGGCGAGAGCGAGTTCTGCGAGTAACGCGGCAGAGTTGGCAGTGGCGACGTCCAGGGCGGAGCTGTCACCGGTGGGGTCGGTGTGCAGCAGGCCAGTGTGCAGAACCTCGATGGCGCGTGCACGATCACCATGATTGGCGCGAGCACGGGCATAGTTGAGCCGTTGAGCCGGGGACATACGCGGTCCGACGAGCTGCCGCGGGTCGGACCGCCACGTGAAGTGCAGATCGCTGGGCGAGGCACCGACTGCGACCCGGTGAATGCCACCGGGGGCGTACGCGGCAGCGGCATCGATCTTGTCTTTCGGCACGAGGTGCGGGGCGCGGTGCAGCACCGCCCGCGCGACCGCGTCGCGTAGCCCCTGCGCCGGCACGGGTGCCCGGCCGCAGGCCGGCATGCACAGGTATACCGGCGGGCACTTGGGAAGCTGCACCAGGATCATCGGGTGGTCGCAGTCATGGCAGGTCACCAGTCCCGGCGGGACTGGTGCGGCTGGCACCGCGCGGGCTCGGGCCACCCACTCGTCGATCGTGGCCTGTGACAACCCGCGCTCGCGGGCCGCCTCGGTGATCGCATGGTGCAGGTCGTGCTCGGCGGCACGCTTGAGCGTCGCGGCGACCGCGTCGGCAACGAACGCCGGCGTCCATGGGGTAGCCGGTGAGGTCCGCGACGGCATGGCTGGTTCCTTCCCTGATCAGGTGGTTTTCGCGGTTGATAAGCCACTCGGCGCTGGCCATGAGGGCGTTGCCTGGGTGCAGACGGCGCGGTGGTTTTCACCGGCGGGCGTCTGAGCGATGTCCGTGATGCGGGCGCGGATTGGATCGCCTTTGGGCAGGTAGCGGGCGGCGATGGTCGTGGCGGCGGTGAGGCAGCGGTGGGCGACGTCGTGCCACCCGCAGTCGCGATAGAGGCACGTGAGCTGTGTGAGCGCTTTCAAGCTGACCGGCGCTTCGGGTCCGTGCCGTTGTGCGGCAGTGGTGTAGACGTCGGCAAGGTCTCGGATTGCTTTCTCACAGCGGCCGACGCGGTGGTGCGCTTCGGCCATGCCGGCGCGGGCGTACAGGGTCCGCTCGTGGCTAGGGCCGAGTTCGGCGGTGGCGAGGTCGACCAGGTCGCGGTAGGCGGTGACGGCCTGGTCGGCGTGTCCGGTCAGCGCGGCCAGGGGTGCCAGCATCGCCGCGGCGTCGAGGCGCTCCGCGGGGTGATTGGTGCGGTGGGCAAGCGTGTGGGCGTAGACGGCCCACTGGTAGGCGTCGTTGAGATCACCTAGCGTCTGCCGTTCGGCGGCGTGGTCGATTGCCCTGCGAGCGGGCGTCTGGTGGAGCCCTCGCGCTGGTTGCGGTGCCGCCCGGGGCATCGTGAGATGCATGGTTGTTCCCTTGCGTTCGTCGAAGGGCTGGCGGGGACTCTCGGGCTAGGCGCGAGCCGCCGGTCAGGTGCCGCTCAGGTCGGTGTCGTGTGGTGGCGGCCGGGCGCTGAGGTTTCGTTCTGGCTCGGGCGGCTAGTGGGCGGGGGCTTGGGCGATGGTGGAGGTGTACTGGTAGGAGCGCAGCACCACCATCGGGTCGGCCATCAGCTCGGCGAAGCGGTCCAGGTCCTCTTCCGTCGCGCCGTCGGCGAGCAGTTGGTCGGCCAGTTGGTGGACGTTGTCGGCGTAGAGCTGGCAGCCGGGGCCGCCGCCGGTCCAGGTGCGGGCGGTGGTGCGGGCGTGCACGTGGTTCATCCCGGCGTGCAGCAGCAGGGAGGCTGCCCTGTCGCCCCAGTGGAGGTCGACGCCCTGGCTGGCGAGGACGTCGAGAACGCGGTGCACCACATTGGCGAGTAGTTCCGCGTCTTCGGGGGAGGGTGCGCGGTGTACCCACATGCGGGAGTAGACGATGTCACCGAGGACGAGCCATCCGCCCGGCTTCAGTAGGGACATCATCTCGTCGAGCAAATCGGTTCGGTTGGCAAGCGGCGCCAGGGCGCAGCGCGCATTGATCAGGTCGAACGGCGCGGCTTCGGAGGGTAGTTGCAGCCCGTGGCGGAGGTCGCGTTCGTAGACGTGGACGATCGCGGTGGGGTCGAGCAGTTTCGCGTTGCTGTCCACGGCGACGACACGACCCGACGATCCGACCAGGCCGGCGAGGTGACGCGTGAGCGAACCGGTTCCGGCGCCGACATCGAGGACGCGCTGCCCATCCTTGATCCCGATGCGGGTGAACTCGCGTGTCGTGATTGGGTCGAACACGTTCGGCAGGTCTCGGGGCGGCGTGCTGCTGGAGATCTGGTGGCGCTGGTGGGTGGACGTCATTGGTTCCTCCTGGGTTCAGCCCTGGTTCGCGAGAACGCTGGTGCCGCTGTGGGTCCAGCGCAGTTCGACGGATTCAGGGCTCTGGACGAGGGCCTGTTCGACAAGCCGGATCAGGTGTTGGCGTAGGTCGGCCCGGGTGGACTCCTGCCATCGCTGGTAGGTAATAAGTGGCCAGGTGGCCGCGGTGCGCCGGTCGTAGGCGGCGGCGAAGCCGACGACGAGTGCCTCCAGGTGCTGCGCGTCGTACAGGGCCCCAGGGCAGAAGCAGACATAGAGCCGGCGACGCGGGGCGGCGGCGTAGGGCTGGAGGAGCCCTCGGCAGGTGGTGCAGCTGGCCAGGTCGGTGAGCAGCCAGAGGCTGGTGTCGTCGTCGTTCACGATGTCACCGCCTTTGCCTGCTTGAAGGTGGGTGAGATGGTCGGCGGCGCCGTTCGGGTCGGCGACGCCAACCACCCACCGCCGCCCGCGATGGATGCTCGGACGGCGGCCCTGCACCTGGGGGCCGGACCCGCCAGGTGCAGGGCGTACGCGAGGCGCGGAGGTCGCCTCGCCGGGCTGCGGAGAGGAGTCCTGGTGGTCATCGTGTGGATCCCGTCGGTACGGCAAGCACGTCGTGCAGGCGGGTGGGATCGGCACGCAGATCGGCTGCGGGGGCGTGCAGGGCGATGGTGCCTCGGTCGAGGACGGCGACGTCGTGCGCGATGTCGAGGGCGAGGGCGAGGTTCTGCTCGGCGAGCAGGACCGCGCTGCCGGTCGCGGCGAGGCCGGTGATGATCGCGGCGAGCTGGCCGACGATGGCGGGGGCGAGGCCTTCGGAGGGCTCGTCGAGCAGCAGCACCTGCGGCCCGGCGAGCAGGGCTCGGGCCAGGGCGAGCATTTGCTGTTCGCCGCCGGAGAGTTGGTGGGGTCGGTGGTGACGGCGCCCGGCGAGCGCGGGAAACAGGTCGAGGATCTGCCGTGCGGTGATGGTGCGGGGGCGGCCGGGCTGGGGTCGGGGCAGCGCGAGGTGTTCGGCGACGGTGAGGCCGGCGAACAGGCGGCGTCCTTGCGGAACGAGGCCGACGCCGCCGTGGCAGCGGCGCCGGGTAGAAAGGCCAGTTACCAGCCGGTCGTGCAGGAGGATCTCGCTGCCCGGCAGGGCGGGGTGCAGGCCAGCGATGGTGTTGATCAGAGTGGTCTTGCCGGCGCCGTTGCGGCCGACGACGGCGCTTACCCTCCCGGCCTGCACATCGAGGGTGACGCCGGTGAGCACGGGTGCGCCGTGGTGACCGGCGCGCAGGTTGCGCACCCGCAGGACCGGCTGGGCAGCTGCGGGTGAGCCGGTGGGGGTGCCGCCCGGCGCGTTGGGCTGATGGTTGGTGGGGTCTGCTTCGGCGAGGTACACGCGGCGTACGTCCGGGTGAGCGCGTACTTCGCTGGGGGTGCCGGTGGTGAGGTGTTGGCCGTGGTGCAGGACGGTGACGGTGTCGGCGACCGCGGTGACGAAGTCGAGGTTGTGGTCGACCAGCAGCACGGCGATGTCGGTGGGCAGTGCGCGGATCAGCTCGGCGAGGCGGGTGACCTCGGTGGTGGCGAGGCCTGCGGAGGGTTCGTCGAGCAGGAGCAGTCGGGGCTGGGCGGCCAGGGCGACGGCGACTTCGAGGCGGCGTTGGTCGCCGTACGAGAGTTGGCTGGTAGGCCAGTCGGCGCGCTCGGCCAGCCCGACCCGGGCCAACGCGTCCAGGGCCGCCGCCGACACGCGAGGCCGCAGGCGTAGCGCGGCCAGACGCTGCCCGGGCACGGCGAGCAGTACGTTCTGCGCAACAGTCAGCGGGCGGGCCAGAGCGGGATGCTGCCAGGTGCGAGCGATTCCGGCGCGGGCGCGCCGGTGGGCCGGCCAGCGGTGGATGTCGTGTCCGGCGTAGTGGATACGCCCCGAAGTGGGCCGCAGGGTGCCAGCGATCAGGTGCAACAAGGTGCTCTTGCCGGCGCCGTTGGGTCCGATGAGCGCGTGCCGAGCCCCGGCGTGCAGGCCGAGGCTGACCTCGTCGACGGCTCGGCGAGCGCCGTAGGCGCGGCTGACGGTGTCCAGTCGCAGCAGCGGTGTACTCATGTTCGCCCCCGATCGCCTCGGGTGACAAGCCCGACCAGCCGGTGTCGGGGCAGGTAGGCCAGGGCGAGGAAGCTCAGGCCGAGCAGGGTGCTGCCGTGACCGCTGAGCAGGCCGCCGGCCCAATCTCGGGCGGCCACCAAGAGAATCGCGGCGGCGCAGGCGCCGATCATGCTGCCGGACCCGATCAGCGCGGCGGCGAGGGCTAGGGCCGATACGCCCATGGCGGCGTCGGCGGGCGAGACGTAGCGGGTCACCGCAACGAGCAGCGCGCCGGCCGCTCCGGCGATCGCCCCGGCAAGGGTGTACGCGGCGAGCAAGAGTCGGCTGGTGTGGTGGCCGGTCGCTTGTACACGGGGCTCGTGGGCGGCGAGGCCGCGCAGGAGCAAGGCGAAACGGGTGCGGGCGATGACGATGACGGCGGCGCCGATGATCAGGGTGCAGGTCAGGACGTACAGGTACACCCAGCCGGGCCGGACCATCGGCGGCAGGCCGGGCAGCGCGACCACCGGCTCGGTGTGGGTGCCCTCGCTGCCGCCCGGCGCCCACTGACCGGCGGCGGCGTGCACGAGCTCACCGAGACCGAACGTAACCATGAGGAAGGTGGTGCCCCGGACCCGCACCGCGAGCAGGCCGGTCACCGCGGCGGCGACGGCCCCGACGGCGCTCGCCGCGAGCAACTGAACCGGACCGAGACTGGTCAGCGTGGCGAGGGTCGCGGCGGTGTACGCGCCGACGACGAGGTACGCGGCCTGCCCGAGCGGTGGTTGCCCGGCCAGCCCTACCAGCAGCTGCGCACTCATCGCGAGCACCGCCATCACCAGGGCGGTTGCGGCGAGCGAGACGACGTAGGCGTTGACCATCCACGGCAGCGCCACTGCCGCCACGACGACGATCCCCGAAGCGACGGGTACCAGGCGAGCCGCCCGGCTGACGGGTCGCCGTTGCGCCGTTGCGTTGGTGGGGGCGGGTGTGAGGGTGGTGGTCACGCGGGCCGTCCCGCAAGCGAGGGGCGGTGCCGGACGGTGAGAGCGATCAGCATCGCGGCGGCAAGAACAAAGGCGGCGGCGCCAGGGACGAGCGAGACACCGAGCGTGAGGATTTGTCCAACTCCGAGGGCGGCGAGCAGGGCGCCGCGGATGCTGCCGAGGCCGCCGACGACGCAGACGATCAGCGAATAGACCAGGATCGTGGTGTCCACGCCGGGGGCCGGGCCAATGACCGGGGCGCCGAGCACGCCGGCGGTGACCGCAAGGACTCCCCCACCGACCAGCACGGCCGCCCGGGTCGTGCGGGTGCGTAGTCCGGTGGCGGCGGCCATGTCGGGGTCGGCGACCACGGCCCGCACGATCGCTCCTGCCCGGGAACGCTCGACGACCCAGATCAGCAGCACCACGATCAGGGCGGCGACCGCGATGAACCCCAGCCGGTAGACCGGGTACTGGTAGCCGCCGAGGCTGACCGACCCGGCGAGCGCCCGGGGTGGGTCGACTGAGCGCGGTTCGGCCCCGAACACGGTGCTGAACTGGTCGGCGGCGATGTAGGCCACCCCGAGGGTGGCGAGCACCTGGTCCAGCGGGCGGTCCGTGAGGGGGCGCACGGCGGCGGCGAGGCCCGCGCCCCCGACGGCGCCGATCAGGACCGCCGCGGCGAGGGCCAGGCCGAGGCCGGCCCAGCCGCCGTCGCCGAGGTGCCAGGCAAGATAGGCGCCAGCGAGGTAGAGGGTGCCGTGGGCCATGCTGAACACCCCGGCCACGCCGAAGATCAGCGTGAGTCCGGCCGCGATGACGAACAGCAGCAGTCCGTACGCGACCCCGTCCAACGCGGTAATCGTGTAAGGGTTGACCAGCCCGCTCAGGCCCACGGCACTCCTCCTTTCCGAACGCAGGTCAGGCGGACGCGAGGCGCCGGCCGATGGTGGTGTGCATCAGGTAGCCCGACAGCATCAGCTGCGGGTCCATCAGCACCTGCCGCAGCTCGGCCAAGTCATCGCGGCTCATGCCGGCCGCGGCCAACTCGGCCTCGCGCTGAATGGAGTTGGAGTGGTGCAGCCGGCAGATGCCGGTGCCGCCGTGCCACGAGCGGGACTCGACGCGACTGTCAACGTCGACCAGGCCGAGGCGCAGCATCACCTCCGGCGCCCGCTGCGCCCAGCCCATATCCGCCCCACGGGACTCGCCGAAGGCGAGCAGGGCGTCCTGGAACCGTTCGATCAGCTCGGTCGCCCGAGGGCTGGGGCTGCGGCGGATCATGTCCCGCCAGGTGCAGTCCCAGTCCGCCACGACCAGCGCGCCGCCCGGGGTGAGAGCGCGCGTCAGGTCGGCGAGGACCTGCTCCCGCTCGGGCAGGTGCATCAGCACCAGGCGGGCGACGATTGCCTGCTGCGACCCCGCCGGCAGTTCGATATCGCGGATGTCGCCGGCCCGGACGGTGACATTGGGCCCTTCGGGGATGTGGCGGGGGTCGAGGTCCACGGCGGTGACGTGCCCGTCCGGGGCGACCTGGTCGGCCAGCCAGGTCGTCATGGTGCCCGCCCCGGCGCCGATGTCCGTGACCTTCCAGCCAGGCCCGACCCCGAGCTCGATCAGGGTCCGGCGGGTGCCAGCGTCGAGGATCTCAGCGAGGTGACGTAGCTGGTTGGCGGCCTCGTCGGTGGCGTTGTCGAACATGTACCCGGCCTGCGCGCCGGTGATCATCGCGCTCATGGTGTGTACGCCTTTCGGTGTCAGGAGCCGAGGGTGGTGAGCGTCTGCACGGTGCGGTTGACCCACACCTGTCCGTCCTGGGCCACTTCCCGCAGGTAGTACGCCTGCACAGGGGTGTGGTTTACCGGCCCGAACTGCCAGGCGCCTCGGGGCGAGTCGATCGACCCCACCCGCGGCAGCGCCGCGGTGAGCGTCTGCGAGGTCAGCCCGCTGGCTGTCCCACCAGCGGCGGCGGATGACGCAGCCGGGCTGCTACCTGCCAGGCTGCTGCTCGCCGCTGGGCTGCTGGGGGCCGGTGCCGTGCCGGTGGCGCTGGGTGTGGTCGCGGGGGCGTCAGGCTGGGCGAGCGCTTCGGAAATGGCCCTGTCCAGGACGAGGGCCGCGTCCCACGCGCAGACGTGGTAGAGGTTCGGCAGCTTCCCGTCGTTGGCCGAGGTGAACCGGCGCACGAAGTCACGGTTGGCCGCGTTGTCCAAGGTCGACGAGTAGTTAAGCGTGGTGTAGATGCCCTTGGCCTGCTCCTTCAACGCCGCCAGTGGCGCGCCTTCGGTGAGGAAGCCCGAGGCGTACAGCGGCGTGGTGATGCCGTACTGGCGGTATTGCTTGACGAACTCGATCGCGGACGCACCGGCGTAGAAGGTGTAGACGGCCGCTGGCTTGGCTTCCTTGATCTTCGTCAGGTATGGGGAGAATTCGGTCGTTGGCGCCGGCGCCCACGGCGTCCAGGTCGGCTCGCCGCCTGGGTTCGCCAACTGCCCACCCGCCTTGCGGAAGGCGGTGACGAAGCCGCCGATTTGATCACGGCCGCCGATGTAGTCCGGGCCGATCACCCACACCTGGCCGTTGCCCACCGTCGTGCGCAGGTAGCCGGCGATCGACGCGCCGGTCTCCTGACTCAGCCACGACGTCGACCACAGATGGGTGGGATCGGCGATCGTGGAGGGCCGCCCGCCCATGCCGATCAGCGGCACCTTGGTCTCGTTCAGCAGCGGGTACAGGGTCTGCACCGTGTCAGCGGTGCCCCCGCCGACGAGGGCGAGGACTTTGTCCTGCTCGATGAGCTTGCGCGCCGAGGCGAGGGCGGTGGCCTTGCCGTCGCCTTCGTCGGCCTCGATCACCTTCACGGGTCGGCCGCCGAGCTTGCCGCCCAGCTTGTCCAGGGCCAGCCGCCACCCGGCGGCCTGGTCGTCGCCGATCGACTTATAGGGCCCGCTCCTCGGCACGATCAAGCCGATGCGGATCTCGTTGTTGGTGGTGTCCGCGTCGCTGAGGCTCGAGCCGGCGCAGCCGGTGGCAGCGAGCAGGGCGGTGGCAGCGATGGCGGCGGTGGCCGTTCGCCAGCGATGAGGCCGGCGGGTGGTTGGTTGAGGGGTCACGAGAGTCGACGTCCTTTCGTTGCGAGGGGATGTTGCGAGGGCCGTATGTGGTGCTGGGGTGGTCGGGCGGGGCTGGCCAGGTGGTGCAGGATGGCCAGGACGGAGTCGGGTTCCGTGGCGTCGCAGGTCAGGACCGGCACCTGCGCGCTGACCCGGAGGGCGTCGCGGATCTCGTGGCGGTTGCGAGAGCCGCCGAGCGGCCGGTTGATCGCGACCAGGTACGGCAGGTCGCAAGCATCGAGGTAGTCCAACGCCGGATAAGACACCGGCAGGCGAGTCGTGTCGACCAGCACGATCGCGCCTGTGGCGCCGAGAGCGAGGTGGTCCCACATCCACCACCAGCGTCGCTGCTCCGGCGTCACCTGCAGGACGACGGTGGCGCCGCTGGGCAGTGCGGCGTAGCCGACCTCTCCGACCGCACCCGGCTGGCCAAGCAGCGTCGCGCGGCCACGTTGAGCGGCTCGCAGGAAGCAGGACTTGCCCACACCCGCGCCGCCGGTCACCAGCACCTTGACCATCGAGGCGGCACGTTCCATCACGCCCGGGTCCGCGCTCATGCTCATCACCGCCCGCACGCCGGCTCAGCCGGCCGTTCGCGGCCCTGGCCTGACCGCCTCGCCGATGCGCGCCGCCATGGTGGCCAGCTCGTAGGCGACCTGCGATGGGTCGCAGTCGTTGCGGGCGAGCGCCGCCAGAGACGACCCGTCGGGCACCTGCTGCACGACGAGGATCCCGTCTCGCATCGTCAGCATCTGGAAATGCACGCCGCCGGTCTGCAGCAGGTCGGTGGCGCCGCGCGCCAGACTGACCAGCCCGGCCACAATCGCCGCGAGCTGATCGCCCCGGTCGGTGTCCAGACGGTCGGTGCTGGCCAGCAGCAGACCGTCGCCGGATACCGCGACGACATGCGCCACTGCGGGAATCTGGCTGGCCAGGTTGTTCAGAACAGTGGACAGCTGCGAATTGCGGGCAGTAGTGGCGATGCTCATCGGCGTTCTCCTGTCGAGAGGGGAGGGGCGGACGGCGCGGCTCGCAGGCCGCGCATCGTGCCGGCGACCTGCGCCCGGATCGCCGCCGGGTCGATCTGCACGTAAGGCTCCGAGGGGGTCCGCTGTGCCGGCAGACCACCGGGGACGACGTGCGCCTGGGGACGACGTCGAGGTAGACCGGAGGTGGTGCGCCCATCGGTGGCTGGTTGCGCGGCGGACGCCGCCGCCTGCCAGCCCGCGTCGGCGTCGGTGCTGAAGCCACGCTCGTCGTTGGGAGACGGCCACAACCACGGCGACTGGGCGGCCATCTCCTGGAACATCGGCGGGTCCGGCGGTCGCGGCGCGCCGACCGGCAATGACATCGGCCCTCGCTGGCGAGGCACGGGCGGCAGCTCCATCGTCACGTCCGTGCGCGGGGGTGATGGTGGCGCCGGCACCACCGGGGTTTGCCGTGTTGGACCAGTCCACCCAGTCCCCGTCCACGGCGCCGCGACCGGCTGAGCGGCCGGCGCGGGAGCCAACCGGGACGGCCGTTCAATGTGGCCCGGCACGACGATCTCCCGAACGTGCACCCGTGTGACGTACTCAGCCGGCACCAGAACCTCGGCGGTGACGCCGGTCGGCTCGGTAGTGCCCAGCCGCACCCGCACTCCGAACTCCGCAGCCAACCGGGGCATCACGACCAAGCCCATCTGGTCAGTGACCGCAACGTCCATCTCTGGGCTCGCCAGCAGCGCGTTGGCACGGTCGAACTGCTCCACACTCATCCCGAGACCGGAATCGGCGACAAGGATCCGCACGTCATGCCCCGACCACCCCGCGAAGACCCGCACCTGGTCGGCGGAGAACCGCGTGGCGTTGTCCAGCAGCTCTGCGAGGATCGACTTCACGGCGTCGACCGCGCGGGCGTCGACCTCGACCTCGACCAGCTCCTCTATCGTAATTCGGGCGAAACCCTCGATCTCGGACAAGGCGGCGTTGACCAGGTCCGCGAGCACCACCGGATGTGGCTGTGATTGGCCGGGGCCACCACCGGCAACGATCAACAGATTTGACCCATAGCGGCGCAGCCGGGTGGCCTGCTGGTCTGCGGCGAACACCCTCGCCAGCCGCTCCGGGTCTTCCTCGTCGCGCTCAAGACGGTCGATGCTGCCAAGTAGTTGGTCGGTCAGGGCCTGCACGCGTCGACCAACGGAGGTGATCATGGCGATGACCAGGGCACGTCCTCGTGCCTCCCCCACCGCCGCGTTCACCGCCGCGTCCAGCACCAAATTGAAAGCGCCGGCGACCTGGCCGACCTCGTCCCCGCCGACCACCGGCACCGCCACGCGGCCGGTGTCCTCGGCCAGCCGTTGCGCCGCCGCTGGATCCGACGTCGCCCGCAACCGCGCCACCAGAGCCGGCAGCTCCACGTCCGCGACCCGACGGGCGCCCTGCTCCAGCGACGACAACTGCGCGACCAGCGACCGGGCCACCCGCACCGCCGTCACCGCGGCGACCAGCAACATCACCAACAACACCGCGGCCTGCACCGCCGCCGCGCGGACCTGCGCTATCCACAGGTCATCAGCGGCAGACGCGATGTCAGCGTTCACCGCTGCCTGCACCTGCGCCAACAGGTCCGCCCGAGTGGTCATTACCCGGCTCCACTGCTGCGCGCCGCCCGGCAACCGCACCGGCTCATACACCCCGGTGCCAGACACCAGCCCGTCCAGACGCACTGCGGCGAGGACATCCCCGCCAGTCAACGTCCGTCCCAACCGCGCCCGCCACGACGGGCGCGCCAAGGCGTCGAACTCCCGCAACGCCTCGTCCTGGCCGGAGCGGGCGGCCACGACCTCCGCGTGCAGCGCCGGAGTCAACCGCCGCGCCGCCACCGCCTGCAACACCGCCACCTGCTGCTGACCCACCGCCTCACGGGCCCGCGACACTGCCGCCGACGCCCGCATCTCATCTGCCAGCTGCGGCTGCACACCGCTCTGCGCCACCGCCAACAGCAGATCACCAAGATCAACAATGACAATCCGATAGCCAAACGCCACGGCGGACAACGCCACCGGGCCATCCCCGCGCACCCGCTGCCGCTGCGCCTGCACATCCGCCAACCCCGCGTCAGCACGAGACAGGACAGCGCGCACACCCCCGGGCGGGTCTTCGAGTTCTCCTCGCAACAGCCGAAATCGGGAGATCGCCTCATCGGTGCCCTGCACGGCCCGCTCGAAATCCGCCGGCGTCACCGTCGACCCCGGCAGCAGCAAACCCACGGCCGCAATCCGCTCCGCCTGCAGACGCTGAGTCACCTCCGTCGCCGACGAACCGACAGAGAACAAGTCCCCGGCCCCCTCGGCGGCCCTGGCCTCCCCCACCGAGGACCACAATCCGAAACCCGCCGACACCATCGCGACCAGCACAGTCGGCAGCACGATCAGCGCTGCCTTCCACCGCACCGACATATCCGCCAACCGGCGGCCCACCCTCACCCGCGAGACCCGCACCGCACCGCCACTGGACGCGCTCACACCGCCGCCCGGCTGTCCGCGGATGCGGCCCCGCAGCCACGCCCGCTCCACGCCGCGTCACGCGGCGAATGCCGCCCGGTCGCCGAAACGGCCGCCATAGCAAGCGCCTGCTCATTGACGGGCCTGCCGGCGGAGAGTTGCCGGCCGGTCGATACCAGCAGCTGCGGCGCGATGGCCACATGCACCACCAGCGGCGTGATCAGCAGAGGCATCAACCTCCTGGCAACAGGCACGGCGAACCTTCCCTCGGCGAGTTGGTATCGGCTGGCTGGTGTGTACAGCGCAGCAGCGGCGATGACGCCGGCATAGAGCCACCTAAGACGAAATCGATCAATGTCGGCCAGCCCTGCCAAGCGGTTCTGACAATCCGCCGACATTCCCGGCGCCGGCAACATCCGTTAAAGATGAATGTCAGCGGATTGTCGGAGATTGACGACAACCCTTATCGACAGCGCCAGCAGCGGCATTTGATGTCTGAGTCGCCGCCTGCATCCGCTGAGCAGGCGATGAGGGACCGCAGCTGCGATGCGGCAACGCGATCAGCTGTGTCCACTACCCCCTTGGGAGGGCATGCACCATGGCCAGTTCATCCATGGCAGAGGTGCTGTATAGGTCACTGCCACACGTCCGCGCCTGTGAATGTGCTGCATCACCTCGGGAGCCAGTCAGCACGTCGGCACGCCTCGACGCCACCCACGCTCCGCGTGTTATGGCCACCGCTCGTGCGCTGCACGCAGGCGCGCGGTGAACAGCGCCATGCTCGACGAGCGCGTCCTCACCCCACTACGAGGCGACCTGCTCGCCGCATCCCGACGGGTGCCGACGCGGCGACACATCATCCAGACATGGGAGCTGTCCTCGGTCGAGCGCTGGTTCTTCCCCGATGGCAGCAGTCTGATCTGCAAGCTCGCCACCGCGCCGTTCACCGGCGAAGCAACCGTCCTTCGCGCGCTCAACAATCAGCAAGCCCCAGTGCCGCTGCTAGATGGCTACGCGATGCGCCCCGACGGTTTGGGGATGCTGATGGAGGACCTTGGCGAGCCGAGCCGGACCGCGACGTTCGCGGAGGCTGCCGCCGCGGCCCGATGGGTTCACGCCACTGCTGGCATCCCCAACCTGCCGGCCTTCGACGAAGCGGGCCTGGCGCGGCTGCCGGGACAAGGACTCGACGCGTTGAACGAGCTCCGTCGGCAAGGGCGCTTCACCCACGACGCGGAAGGGATCGAGGCGGTGCTGCAGCGACTCGCTGGCACCGCACGACGCAGAGCTGACGGTGCCGAGCGACCACCGTTCGGGCTGTGCCACGGCGAGTTCCACCGCACGTCGCTGCATGTCAGTCGCGCCGGGTGCCGCCTCGTCGACTGGGCTAAAGCATTCAGCGGACCGGGCCTCCTCGACCTGGCCACCTGGTTCGGGACCCGCACACCCACCGAACCCCGACTCCTCACCAAACTTATCCACGCCTACGTCGCCGCAGGCGGCCATCCCGACGCGGAAGCCGACCGGGGTGGGCTTCCCGCTGCCCGATGGGCGCTGGGCTGGCACCGGGTGTGGGCAGCCTGGTGGCTGCTCACTACCGCCGCCGCTGGCCACCACCAAGCTCCCGCCGATGGCCGCCATGCCCAAGTCGTCCTCCGGCAACTCCAGGGCGCAGTGGACCTGCTCAGAGCACCGCCGCCCACCGGAGCAAGCCGCCCATCACTTACTGCAGGAAGATTCTCGTGAAGCGCCTCATCGTCGACACCCACGCCTCGTCCTGCTACTTCCGCACCTCCGTCGGTGGCGACGGGCGCAAGGCGTTGGTGCAGATCACCGAACGGTGCAACCTGCACTGCGCCCACTGCTTCGTCTCCTCGACTGCCGCCGGGTCCGACCTGTCCCTGGTCGACTTCACCACCCGCGTGCTGCCGCGGCTGCTCGACGCCCGCGTCGAACGCCTCACGCTCACCGGGGGCGAGCCCTTCGTGCACCCCGACCTGATCGCCATGTGCCAGGCAGTAGCCGACCGAGGCCTACCGCTCAGCATCTGCACCAACGCGACGCTGACCCGCGACGCCGACATCGACGCCCTGGCCGCCCGCGGCAACGTACACATCAACGTGTCCTTCGACGGATTCCGGCCCGAAAGCCACGGCAAGTTCCGCGGCGACCGATCGTCGTTCGACACCACCGTCGCGACCACCCGCAAGTTCGCCGACGCCGGCTTACTCAAGGGCCTGCTGTCCACACCCAACGCGCTGACCACCCCGGAAGAGTTCGCCGACCTGTGCGCGTTCGCCGTCGATGTCGGCGCCGAATACGTGCTGATGAACCCGCTCTCCTCCTTCGGACGTGGAGTGAAGAGCCGCAGCAAGCTGGCCGCGACCGCTGCTGCTATGGACGCGATCCGGGCGGTAACCGACCGCTTCGCCGACCAGCTCGATCTCGTGCGCATTCGCTTCCCCAACGACAGCCTGCCGTTGGGTGGCTGCGACGCCGGCAAGCTGATCTACGTCTTCGTCGACGGGCAGGTCGCCGTATGCCCGTACCTGGTCTTCGCCGCCCGCACGCCCACCTCAGCGCACCACGACACCGAGTTCCTGACGGGCAACATCCTCGATGGAGAGGCCGCCCCCAGCCTCGACGCCTACGACTTCCACACCCGCTACCAACTCGGCGCCAACCCGACCTGCGGCTCCTGCGATGTGGCCGGACAGTGCGGCAAGGGCTGCCCCGCCGCGGTCGTCGCCGCCGGTGGTCGCATCGGCGACGTCGACACCGAGCAGTGCCCCGTCACGGCACCCAGCGGCCGTCGCTTGCTGCCGCTGTCCCCGGCGAAGGGGTGAGCAGTCTGTTCATCGCCGTCGAGGGCCCGAATGGAGTCGGCAAGAGCACCATCGCCCGCCTCCTGGCCGACCGTCTCGCCGAACTCGGATCGGCCGGGGTCCACCTGACCGGCGAGCCCACCCGCACACCACTGGGCCAACTCCTGCGCCGGCAGGAATCCTTCCTGCACGGCAAGGCCCTGGCCCTCGCCCTGGCCGCCGACCGCGCCGCGCACATCGAAACAGAGATCATCCCCCGCCTCGACGACGGACTGCACGTCGTCACCGACCGGTACGTCGCCTCCTCCTTAGTGCTGCAACGCATCGACGGGCTCGACCTCGGCGAGATCTGGTCCTACAACCGCTACGTCCTGCCCGCCACCGTCATCTACCTCGAAGACCACCCAGAGGTCATCCGCACCCGCCTGGCAGCCCGGCCGCACCTGACCAGGCTGGAACTCGCCGGCTCACCCGAGAAGGAGCTAGACCTCTACCGCGACGCCGCGACCCACCTGCACCGGCAGCAGTGGCGCCAACACGTCGTCGTCTGCCACGGCCTCACCCCCGAGCGGGTCGTGGACACTATCCTCGGCCTGCTACCCGCCGACGGCCCCTGACCAGCGAGGCTCACCGTGCTGTCCATCCTGACGATCAACGTGCAGGCCGCCGCGCTCGCACGCGCACAGAACCTGCTGAACTGGCTACTCCAGCGCGACGACCACTTGATCATCCTGACCGAAACCAGCAACGGACCCGGCACCCAGCACCTGCTCACCGGCCTCCGCGCGGCCGGGATGTCCGTCACCCACCAGCCCTCACCCAACGGCGACCGAGGCTGCGCTATCGCCAGCCGCATCCCGACCCGGCCCACCCCAGAACTCACCGCCGCAATCAGCCTGCCCGGCCGCGCCCCCGCCCTCACCGTCGACACCGAGCCTGCCGTCACGATCCTCGGCCTCTACGTCCCCTCCAGCGACCGCGCACCAGCCAAACTCGCCAAGAAACAAGCCTTCCTGACCACCGTCACCGACACCCTGCACCGGCTACCCGCCACCGACCGCGCACACCTCGTCGTCGGCGGGGACTACAACGTCATCAGCCGCGACCACCAACCCCGCTACCCCGGCTTCCGACCCTTCGAGTACGACTTCCTCGACGCCCTCGCCGCGCTCAAGCTCACCGATGTCCACCAGACCCTGCACCAGAACGTGCAGGCGTACAGCTGGATCGGTAGAAACGGCAACGGCTACCGCTTCGACTATCTCCACGCCGGCGCGGCGCTCATGCCTACGGTGGCGTCCAGCACCTACCTACACCAGCCCCGCCAGGCGAAGCTCACCGACCATGCGGCACTCACCGCCTGCCTCAACGTCACCCCGCGCGCCGCTGCCGAGCAGCTAACTACTGCCGTGCCAGCACTGTTCTGAACAGTGTCAGCCTCGAATACTGTCTGCGGTCATCGCCGAATCTGCTTCCCGCCTGCTGCGGGTATGGACCCGAACAGGGCAGGAGGCGGGCGGCGCCTCGTGAACCCGGGACTTCCCTGGCATGTTTCTTTACGGCATCCAGCTAGAGTCGTGACGGTAGGTCACCTCAATGCTCATGTCTTGCTAGCTTGTCCCGCTCGTCCTCCTCGGAGCGTGATCGTGTCCGTCGCCCCGCCGCCGGAGCTCGCCCAAGCCCGGGCTGACCTCGGCAAAAGACTCGCCGATGCGCGCAAGTCCGCCGGCTACACGCAAGAGACGCTGGCGCCGCTGACGCACTACGTCCGCAGCACGATCGCGAACGTGGAGCGCGGTCGCCAGAGCATCGGCCGAGACTTCTGGATTCGTTGCGACGAGATCCTGCATACCGGCGGTGTGCTCGCAGCGGAATACGACCGGCTTCGAGTATTGGTAACGCGCAACACCGCAAGACATCTCGACGGTGGACGCGCACGCGGGGCCACGGTCGCCACCCGCACAGAAACACCCGGGCCAACGGCGTTTTCCTTGCTCGCACCCCAGGCAGCAAATGGCGATTTCGCCCCCCAGACGTACACCGTTGACCTGTGGGCACCTCACGGCAGGTTCTTCCCTGGACTGGCGATACCGGCCTACGTTCATCCTGCTGTGGCCGAGAACGGCCGAGTTCTCGCAGCGGTACCGGCCGGCTACTGCGACGACCGGCTCTTGCGCACACCGCGACGGAGCCTGGTAGTAGGGCGGATCGAGACCGATCAGGGTGTCCGACTGTTCGGTTTGGACGCCCGTCACGCCCGCCAACGCCTCGCCCAGGCGGCCCCTGACGCTCGGCTCGTCATCCCGCAGGCGTACCAGCTCGACGAACTGGTCCTCGCACTGTTGTGGGCTGTGGCGAACCTTGACGAAGCGCTTCTGGCCGACGACGCCCGGATTGAGCAGGCCACCGCTGAACTGGCCTCCTACGAGCAGATGAGCCGATCCGCAGTCAGCCACGATCTTGCTGCGGATCTCAGCGACGTCGGCAGGATGTGGCTCGGGTCGGTCTTCTGCGCCGGACACATCCACCGACACGCAGATGCCCTCACCTCGACCCCCGCCTACTGGACCCGCGAACAGCGTGGCGAGGAAGCCAGCACCTGGCTGCTGTTCGCCCATAAGCAGAGGTATCTGGACCTCACCGCCGCGCGCGCCGGAAGTCACCGCATCATCCGCGCCTTCTGCATTCCTCGCGCGGCAGTCGACGCCTCCCCTCGCGGAGAGCGGATTCTCCTGCTGTTGGCGGTGGCACTGATGGAGTCATACGGCATCGAGGTCGTCATCACCGACGAGCCGGAGTACGCAGGCACACCCGGCTTCGTGACTGATCGCGACCGTCACGCGGTGCTCGCCAACTGGGTCGGCGCCCAAGGCATCTGGCACGTCGACGTCACCGACGACCACCGCACCGTGCGCCAGTACGGCGCGGCCATCAACCACGCCAGCGGCCGGTCGATCATCGCCGCTGCGTCTCCGCCCGCACGCCTGCGTGTCCTGACCGAGTACCTGGATCTGAACTGGGAAAACCTCGCCAGGCGTTGCCGAGACCTCGCCGACCAGGGGTGCGCCGCCGTTGTGCAACCCCGCAGCAGACATCTGTCCACCGCCGGCATCGACCGCGCCTGCCGCTACCTCGCCGACGTCGCTGCATTGACCGACTAGTCTTCGCGCAGCGATGATCGTCGCCGTTGGGAGGCCAGGGAGTTGTCATCAGGAAAGCGCGTGTCGCCGCGGGTGACGGTCTTCGGGCTTGGCGGCACTATCGCCATGACCGCGTCAGAGGGCGGCGGCGTTGTGCCCGCGCTGACCGCCGGTGATCTTGTGGCCGCTGTGCCCGGCCTTGCCGATACCGGCATCGCGGTCGACGTCGTCAGCTTCCGTAGCCGCCCCGGTGCCTCCCTGACATTCGCCGACTTGGCTGACCTGAGCCGGAGCGTCCACCAGGCGGCAGCCGCGGGCGCCTCCGGCATCATCGTCACCCAGGGCACGGACACCCTCGAGGAGACCGCCTACTTCCTGCATCTCCTGCACTCCGGACCGCAGCCCATCGTCGTCACCGGTGCCATGCGCAACCCCACCCTCGCCGGACCGGACGGGCCCGCCAACCTTCTCGCCGCCACCAGGGTCGCTGCCAGCCCTCATGCCCGAGACCGGGGCGCTCTCGTCGTCATGGCCGACGAGATCCACGCCGCCGACCGTGTCCGCAAGACGCACTCCGTCAGCACTCAGGCGTTCACCTCACCCAACGGCGGCCCACTCGGCTACGTCGTGGAAGGCCAACCCCGCTTCATCAGCCACACCGCCCCCCGCCACGCCGTACCCACACCCGTCTGCCAGCCCCGCGTGGGCCTCTACACCGCCACAGTCGGCGACGACGCGGCTTGCCTGTCCGCAACGGCAGCCCACTTCGACGGCCTCGTCATCGCTGGCTTCGGCGTCGGGCACGTCCCGGACACCTGGGTCTCCACTCTCACTGCGCTCGCCCAGCAGATCCCCGTGGTCCTCGCCTCCCGCATCGGTGCGGGACCTGTGCTCACCAGCACCTACGGCTTCCCGGGTTCCGAGCGGGACCTCACCGAGCGGGGACTCATCCCTGCGGGTTTCCTCGATCCCTATAAGGCCCGGATCCTGCTTCATCTCACCCTTGCCGCTGGCGCCACCGCCCACGAGACGGCAGCGGCTTTTCGTGCCATGGCCTACCCCGGCGAGCGCTGGCCATGGCCGCAGCAGCTGGCCACCAACGCCCCGACCATCTGAAGGAGCACTCTTGCGCAGCCGCGAAGTCGTCCCCGGACGTACCATCGTCGCCGTCTTCGACCACGGGGAAGACTTCTACGACGCCCTCGACCGCACCTGCCGCACCCATGACATCCGCCAGGGCTACATCCCCACGTTCATCGGGGGCCTCGCCACCGTAGACATTGTCGGCACCTGCGAACGCCTCGACAACCCCGACGCCCCCGTGTGGACCAAAGTCCATTTGACCAATATCGAGGCTCTCGGCGGCGGCACCCTCGCCTACGACGTCGACACCGACACCATCGAGCCGCACATCCACCTAACTGTCGGCTTGAAAGCGCACAGCGCCACCGCCCACACCAGCCACCTGCTTGCCGCGACCGTTCAGTTCCTCACCGAAATGATCATCGTGGAGATTGTCGAACCATCGATGACGCGCGTCCGCCAAGCCGACCTCTACGAGGTGCCACTCCTGCAGTTCCCCTGAAGACAATCGAGCGCAGCGGCGTAACGAAGAGCTAGTTGACGTACCCGATCAGAGGGCGTGGTAGCGCATCGGTGACGTGACCCAGGGCGGCGCGTCGACGACAGCGTCACCCCTCCAGCAGTTCATGCACTCGGGCGAACGACCGAGACAGACTATCCAGCACCGCCGCACCCTTGTTCGCACTGCCCATCGACGGCCGCCCAATAATCCCGGACGCCGTATACCCGCGCATCCCAACCGTGAGCAGGTCACGCCGGTCATCCGCCAAATGGTCGGTCCGCTCGTATCCCTCACGCAGTAGCTGCGGCGCCCCATGCAGCAGCAGGGAGACCTCCAGCTCCCCACCATGCATGTCCTCATGAGAAGTGGTGTCACACCCCGCCTCGGCCCGCGCAATGTTCCAGTCCTCCGCGGCAGGGAACAACGCCATCCGCCGCCGGACCGTCGTAGCCTCCTGAACAACGTTGCGAAGGCCGTAATTCCCGCCGTGCCCGTTCACAATCACCAAGTTCTCCACGCCCGACGCCCGCAAGGACTCGTCGACATCCTCGATCACCGCGATCAACGTGCGGGCACTGATACTCACCGTCCCGGCGAACCCCGCGTGCTCGTGCGAACACGAAATCGTCAGCGGAGGAAGCAAGAACACCGGATACTCCCCAGCAACCCGCCCAGCCACCAGACACGCAACGACCGTGTCCGTGACCAAGGGCAGGAAATCACCGTGCTGCTCAAAGCTGCCCACCGGCAACACCGCCGTCCGTGCAGCTCGGACATGCTCGTCACCAGACGTCGCGATCGGAAGCAGAAAGGCCACCCGGACAGCCTGCCACGAGGGAAGGCGGCATCGTCCGCACGTCGCAGCGATCTCTCCAGCAGGCTTTTCCGACTCCGCACCCCAGCTAGTTGGGGTACCCGAGCGACGGTGCGGCAGCTCAGGCTGAGCGGTGTCATCCGCAGATCCAGCCTGGTGGCCAGGTTCAGAACCGGGACGGCGCCAGGCGCGGATTGGACCACCACGTCAGAGCGGGGCCGACCCCTTGGCGGCAGCTCTCGTCAGGTTCCATAACAACGTGTCGTAGGTGTCCAAGACCCGCAGCACCGGCACGCCTAATGAACGAATCATCGCGTCGAGCCCGTGCTGCACCTGCTCACCCGAGTGCTGGGAGCTAACCAGACGCTCCACTTCGACGAACGTGCCGAGGCCGTCGACCACGTCGACGCATACCGTCGCGCCGTCCCATTCGCCGGTTCGGCGCTGCTTGACGATTCGCACGGTTGGCACCCAACCCATCGTGGTGAGAGCAGCGTGCATCGCGTCACGGTTGTGGATGACGCAGTCGTGCTCGAGACATGCCATCTCGTTGTCGATCGGCTTCTTCACGGTGAGCAGATGGCGCCCTTCCTGCGTGCGTAGACGCGCGAACGGAACACCGATTTTCGACATCCCGTACGTCCAGCCGGCTGGCGCGTACGCCTGGTCGTCCTGTACCGACGGCTCTGTCAACGTCACCTGCCGCTGGGCGAGCGCCTTGATCAGCTCTTTCAGGTCGCTGACGTGGTACTTGGCTTCAACCTCATGATCATTGTTGGCTAGCGCGCGGGTCACGAGCAGGCAGCATACGAGGATCGCGGTGACGCGGGTTCGAGACACCGCGACGGTGATGTCGGAACTTTGTCGGAAGAATGTTGGAACCAGCCGGCGACTACCCGACGCACGGCGTCTCTGCAGCTACAGTGCCCTCACGCCACCGCGTCTCGCCTCGCGCGGACGTTCGTCGTATCGATCCGGAGCCGCTGATGCCGAACGATTCACCGCAGGAAGTCGCCGCGGCATGGCTCGCTCTTGGTCAGATGCTCGCCCGCAGCCGCAAAGTCGCCGGCTACACACAAGAGACGTTCGCGCCCCTCACCAACTACGGACGAAGCACGATCGCGAACGTGGAAACCGGACGTCAGCGAGTGGGACGAAGCTTCTGGTTCCGAAGCGATGAGATCTTGCGCACCGGCGGCAGCCTGGCCCGAGAGTACGATCGAATCCGGCACATCAGCTTCGGGCAGGTGCCGAGCGGCATGCCTGCACCTCAGCCGTTCGAGGTTACGCCGGGGCCGTCGCCCTCCACAGCTCTTGAGACGTTTGCCCTCAGGCCGCGCGGCGACTACCTGGTGGGCGAGTGGAACACTTTCTCTACTCTGACCAACATGCTTGCGCAGCAACGCCAGGCTGTGTCACCTGACGCGCTTCTGAGGCTGATTGAGGCGCACCGTGAATGCCTGTCGACGCTTTATCGCAAAGCCGGCCGTGCGCCCATCCGTGCTGATATCGGAGCTATGCTCGCCGAAGCTTCGGTCGTCGCCAGCAGGCTGTGGAGCGCGCAGGGAAACCGTGCTCTCGCAATCGCTCACTGCGCCTACGCCCGCCAGCTGGGCGACATGCTCGGTGACCGCCGGATCAGCGCGACCGCACGAATCTTCGAGAGCAACCTCCAAGCTGCAACGCTGATCGAAGCCGATGGTGACGTCATGATCGGCCTGCGGCTGCTCGACGAGGCCGACCAGGCATCCACAGATCTCAGCCCCGCCGCACGAGCTCGGATAGCCGCCGAGCAGGCCCAGGCCTATGCCGCCCTGCGGCTTCCACGCGAGGTTTCCGCCGCTTTGAAGCGAGCAGAAGCAGCGGTCAACGGCTTGTCACCGGCTGACTGTGTCGGTCTCTACAGCGACTGGAGCAACGCCCGCCTCCACGTCTATGCGGGCACTTGCCATCTCCTTCTTGGCGAGGCCGACCAGGCTGTAGAGGTGCTCGAAAGTGCTGTGCGAACGCTCGAACACGACCCGGAGAACATGAACGTCGCCCTCGCAGCAGCAGTGGACCTCGCGAGCGCCTACGCCGAGGCCGGCGAGCTGGAACAATCCTGCGCCCTGCTCGGTGACACCTACAATCGGCTGAGAGCCGGCGGAAACCATCGGGGCATCGCACGAGCTCAACGTGCCCGAGAGCGGCTGGTCCGATGGCGCGACGAGCCAATTGTCCTCGAACTTGAGGAGCAGATGGCCGCCTAGCACGCAGCCGGCGACCCGCCCGAACTCACCAGCGAACTCACGGCGGCCACCACCGTCGGTGGGTCGAGACTGTCGAGTACCAGGTCAGGTTCGTAGGATGCCAGCTCTTGACGCCCAATCCGGTGAGCGACGACAGCGACACGGAAGCCGGCGTGACGTGCGCAAGCGATATCGTTTGGCGCATCCCCGATGACGAGCACCCCAGCGGAATCGAGCGGGACACCGTAGACCGCGGAGTAGCGCTGAGCTACGACCGCCGGGAGTTGGAAGCGGTCTCGAGCGTCTGACCCGAACCCGCCGATGCGAAGATCAAGAAACTCATCCAAGCCCGCCACGCGCAGCTTCACGTCAGCGGCCGATCGCAGGTTGCCGGTCAGCACGGTCTGAACGAAACCGAGGTCCTGCAACTCCGCGATGCTCGCTGCGGCACCTGGATACGGCGGCTGGACCTCAGCCAACTCTTGTCGACCCTCTTGCATGACCGCGGCGATGGCCTGGCGGAAGGCGGGTATGCCTGCCTCCGCAGCTGACGGGTCCACGCCCGAGGCTATCGCCGTGTCGACCGCGATCGACTCGTCCGTATACCCATGCACCTTCTTGTCAGGAAAGACGACCTCAGACTGCGCGATGCCGTACGCACGAGCGATCGCACGCGTCAACCAGCGCAAGTCCGCAGGGATGAGCGTCCCGTCAACGTCCCAGATGACTAAGCCGGCGCTGCTGCGGTTCATAGAAGCATCGTCGCACGGGGCACAGGCTCGGGCAGTGCGGCGGGAACTGGCTGAGTTCCCCGCTCTGATGGGGTGGTGGTTACCTGCTGCCGGCCGGTGTAGGGGGTGAGGGAATGACCCTGAGCACGCCGCGGACCTGACCACCGTGCGAGCCCGCCGCAGCGATGCGTTGCCGGCGCGCGGCAGCGCCACGCCTCCTGAGGCGCTGAGCTTAGTGCTGGTGCTGGTGGTGTCGGTGTCGGTGTCGGTGTCGGTGGATTGTCGTAGTCGGATGTCAGGCCTGTCCGACAGCGGCCGGGGTCGGCGATGGTCAATGGGTCTTTCCCAACAGGCCGGGGCGGGTTGTCCGCGCTGGTAAGGACGAACCGCTATTCGGAAAATTCTTCTTGGGCTTCCGGCACCCCGAGTTGAATCTGTCATTGACGCGCCAGTCGGCACCCTAACCAGGAGGCGTGGACGGGAGTGGTGTGGTGCGACGCGCCCCGTTGGTCCCTGACAAAGACCGCAACGAAGCGCTATGCGAGCTTCTGGCAGAGCTTGGCTGGTCGGTTTCAGGCTTCGCCCAACGCGTACGTGAGCGCTGCCAGACGATCGGAATGCCACGAGCGGTCAGCCCGAGCACAGTTTCGCGTTGGTGCGACGGTGCGATCCCTACTCCCGAGCTCCTAGGCCCGGCCTGTCTAGTGCTGTCCGTCGCGCTGCGACGCCGTGTCTCACCGGAAAGCTTGGGATGGCCGGGCGGGGTGGCGGATGTCGGTGCGGAAGCTCTCCAGTACGGAGATCTTCAGCACGCGGTGCGGGTCCTGCCCAAGCTTTGGCAGCTCGATTCCGTGCCTGGGCGCTCCGCTGTCCGGCGGATGTCGGCTGGAGTCACTTCCGCGCCTGCATTACACAATGCACTGGTCATGTTGCCCGACGCGGAGACCGCTGGGCGGGGGCGGCAGCGAGTCTCGGTTGCTGACGTCGAACTGCTTGAGCTGCACACTGACCTCTATGGGCGACTGGACGCGCGGCATGGCGGAGGCCGCTTCCGCAGTGTGTTCGCCGCATTCCTGGACCTGCACGCTACTCCGCTGCTGCACGGCGCGTTTTCCGCTCGTCTCGGGCGGAGGCTCTACGGAAGCGTCGCGGACGCGGTGCTCGCTCTGGCGAGCATGGCCTACGACGATCAGCTTCCAGGGCTTGCTCAGCGTTATGACCTCCAGGCGATTCGGCTGGCCCAAGCTGTCGGCGACCGTGGCCGTTTGGCGCGCGGGTACATCCATCAAGCCCGGTTGGCTGCGGCACGCGGTGATCGAGATGCCGTTCTGACCCATGCGCGCAGCGCGGTATTCGCCGCTGCCGACGCGCCCACCCTGGTAAGGGCCTACGCAGCCATCACCGAGGCCAGGGCATGGGCGCTCATCGGGGATCCCCAACAAACGCTGGCTGCGGTGAAGCGGTCTCGGGATGCCTTCAGCCGGGCTAGCACCGGCGTCGGTCCTCGTTGGTTGCTCTGGTTGGACCGGCCAGAGCTGGAAGGCCAGGCTGCGTGGGCATTTGCGATGGCCGGCCTAGCAGTTCCGGGAACGCAAGCGCTGCAAGTGGCTCTAGACATGCCAGAGGAGCGCACACGCGACAGCGTAGAGCTGCTGATCACCGGTGCGGAACTCGCGCGGCTGCGGGGCGAGGAGGCCGAGCGCACGGCACTTATGAAGCGCGCGGTTGAGGCTTCGCGGCACCTCAAGAGCCGGCGCATCGTTGATCGGCTCGCCCGGGTCGCCGAAGGCCAGCCGCTGCATGACTTCTAATCGCCGCGGCCCTCGTGGCGCCCCTGACCGTCGACTGAAGTGCGGTCATCACTCTCGCCGGGTGCACGCCTCTGCCCTTTGACAGTGACCATCAGAGCGACTGCCCGCCGAATGGCCGGATCATCGATCCATGGGTTGGCCAGGGCAACTGATCCTGGACTGGATGTCGACGGGTTCGCGGGGATGGGCCGGCGGACCGTCCGGCCGGGTGCCGATGTACAGCCAGCCCAACAGGCGCTCATCCTGCCTGAGGCCGAGGTACTCGAGAACCGGGGGTTGCTCGATCACCGGCCCGGTGCGCCAGATCGCACCCCAGCCTCGGGCATGCAGCAGGAGCAGCAGCGTCTGCACCATCGCCACGACGGCGGCCAACTGCTCCCACTCGGGCACCATCGGATGGTTGGGTTCGGGGCGAAAGACGATCGACAGGAGCAGCGGTGCCCGCCTGGGCTTCGCTGCCGCCCGGCGCGCTTGTGCCGGGTCCGACGCGCTACAGCGGAGGGCTTCGCCGAGCAACACCCGATCATTGCCCTCGACGACGATCAGCCGCCACGGCCGGAGCCGGCCGTGGTCCGGGGCGGTAGCTGCGGCTTGGACGAGTTCGAGCAGCTCCTCGCGGCCGGGCGCCGGCTCGGTGAGCCTCGTGGCACTGCGCCTGGTGAGGATTGCCTCAAGGACGAGGTCCCGGGTCATCGTGCCGCCTCCGGGTTGTCTGATGCTGAAGGGCCGGGGTAAGACCCCTCCCGGTGCCTTGGCGCGGGCGACAGCCGGGGATCCGCGGCGCCGAGGCGGTTCAGCAGCGGGGCGGTTGCTGCGGTTGTCACTACGGCCATGAGGACCAAGATGGTGAACAGGTGTGGAGTTATGACGCCGATCTGGAGACCGATCCCCAGTACGACGAGTTCGGTCACGCCGCGGCAATTCATCAGCGTGCCGATAGTCGCGGCCCATCGCCAGTCGACACCGGTGAGCCGGGCGGCTCCTGCCGCCCCGCCCCACTTGCCGACGACGGCGACAGCCAGAACCGCCATAGCCCAGCCCCACTGTCCGGAGGGCAGGTCAGCGATGTCGGTGCGTAGACCGATGTCGGCGAAGTAGAGGGGCAGCAGGACGGGAACGAAGACAGCACGGATGCGGGCGGCGCTGCGCTCGACCGGTGCCAACCCACGGGGAATGGCTACTCCGAACAGGAACGCGCCGAGCGCTGGGTGGACGCCGATCTGATCGGTGGCGTACGCGGTCAGGAAGAGCCCGGCGCACAGGATCACTAGCACGAATTCGTCGGAGCTGCGCGCGGCGCTTGCCAGCATCTTGCGCATGGCCGGGCGTAGCAGGACGAGGGCTGTAGCCAGAGCGGCGGTAAGGGCGGCGGCGACGAGGGCGGACAGAGGGCTACCGGTGGTGGACAGGGCGATGGCTGCGGTGAGCAGGCACCAGGCGATCGCATCGTTGATGGCCGCACATGCCATCACGAAGGCGCCGAGGTAAGTGGTCTCCAGGTTGCGGTCGGCGAGCACGCGGGCGAGGACCGGGAAGGCGGTGATGCTCAGGGCGACGCCGACGAACAGGACGAACGGCGCTCGTCCTACGCCGTTCGGGGCCAGTGTCGGATACATCGTCAGGGCGAGGGCGGCCCCGAGCGCTAGAGGCAGCAGGATGCTGCCGAGGCTGACGGTGACGACAGCGTGTCTGGCGTTGCGAAGGGTGTGCAGGTCGAGTTCGGCGCCGATGAGGAACAGGAAGGTGAGGAGGGCAAGGCTGCCGAGGGCTGAGACGACCGGCAGGACGGCGGGCGGCAGGAGGTGGTGTTGCAGATCGGGTGCGAGCCAGCCCAGCAGGGAGGGGCCGAGCAGGATTCCGACGAGGATCTCGCCGATGACGGGCGGTTGGCCGATTCGGCGGATGGCCCGGCCGCCGACATGGCACGCAAGCATCACGGCCGGTACGGCGAGAAGCACGGGCAGCAGCGGGTCGGGCGGCAACATGGGATCTCCAGGGTGCGGTGGCGGTGAGGTCGGACATCGGTCCGACCGCGGCCGAGGAGTAATGAGGGCGCACGGCACCGCGAATGGGCTGTCGCGATCGATCCGTGCAGGCGGCGATCCCGCCGTTGAGACGTGGGGTCAGTTCCGGATGAGCGGGAGGGTGGTGCAGCGCAGCGATCCGGGGATGTGGGTCACCTCGGAGTAGTCGACGCTGATCACCGCGATCCCGCGGGTCGACAGCTCGCCGGCGATCCGGTCGCTGCCTTGGGCGACGACGACGACGCCGGGGGCGACCGCTAGGACGTTGACCTGGACGGCGAGTGCCTCGTCGTCGGTGACGTCGATCAGGTCGAAACGTTTGTCGAGCCAGTTGACCTCTGCCGGAGGGAAGGCACCGCGGTGAATGAGGGCGGTGCCGGGGGCGACGATGTTGAAGTGGTCATCAAGGTGGACGATGCCGGCTCGGGCAAACCGGATGGGGATGACTTCGCGGTCGATGCGGTGCTGCGCAAGGGCGGCCTGGAGCGCGTCAGCCCCGTCGGGCGAGGATTCCTCACTCATTCCCACCAGAACGCAACCGTCGTGGAGCATGACGTCTCCGCCCTCGATGGTGCCCGCCGCGAGTTGGGTGGGAGTCGGCATGGCGGCCGTGTGGTCGGTGAGGGCATCGGCTTCGGGTATGCGGTGCGGGGAGTTCAGTCGGGCCGCGAAGAAGACGTCGTCGACGACGAACCCGATGTCGCGGGGGTAGTGCTGGGTTGAGCAGCCTGGCGCGTCGGGAAGGAGGACCACCTCGGTGCCGCGCTCATGCAGCACACGGATTAGGGCGTCCTGCTGCGCGCGGACCCTCGCGGGCGAGTAGGCGGCCCAGGTGCTGGTGGCCTTTTGCCGGGCAAGAACCGGGTGGATGTCGGGGCCGTCCACTGCGCGGTTGACATCGCTGGCGTAGCGCATGGCGACGCGGCGCAGGGTGCCGTACTCGGTGGCGGCGTTCGCGGTGGCGGGCATGGCAGTGCGCCTCCAGCAGGGTGTCCTGGGCTGGGTGGGAACCGGCGACTCCCCGTAGGGGCTGGTCGTGGTGCGTACGCGGTGGAGGATGCAGGGCCCAAACGTGGCGGCCGGGTGGCGGGCACTGTGTGGATCGCCCGCCACCCGGCTCGGCGTTAGCTGACCGTGCTGGGCTGAGTGTCGGGCACCTGGGGGAGCCAGTCGACCGCGTCATCGCGGAACGATTGGTTGACCGGGACGAGGCGGGGGTCGTCCTGTTTGTCCAAGGCGCTGATGGTGATGCCGATGGTGGTGTCGCCGTAGTCGAAGGCGGCGACGTGGCTTCCGCAGGTGGGGCAGAAGCCTCGTTTGGTTTCGCCCTTGAAGGTGTCGAACCAGGTCGGCTCGCCGCCTTCGCCAGTCCAACGCAGCCCCGCCAGGGGGAAGCCGACCCACGACTGCATCGGTCCGCCGGCTCGTTTCTGGCAGTGTGGACAACTGCAGACGTGGGGATAGTCGGGCTTCCCGACAACGACGAACCGGATCTTTTTGCACAGGCAGCCGCCGGTGCTTTCCTCGGTTGCTCCGCTTTGTTCGGACATCAGCTCACATTCCTCGCACGGTAGGCCAATTGGGTCCACCAGTGTGTCATCCCGCCGAAGATTTGCAGGAAACCCTCGACGGCCTGTGGCAGGTCGAATCCGTAGAGGTCGCTGTTCCGGATGAACTGGGCGAGACCTTCGATGTGGGCGGCCTCGACGCTCAGCCCGCCGATCTGGGCGGCCTCGTGGTCGTCGTCGAGGTGCAACCGGTAGTAGTAGTCCAGCGAGGGGAGGTCCATGCCGCTCATCTGGCTCGTCAGCTGGCCGTACCGGTCGGTGATGTCGCGCAGGATCTCGGTCTCGGCGATCGCGACACCTTCGGTGGCGTAGTAGCCGCCGGCGATGACGCTGGGCATGTGCGAATTGACCATGACCTGGTGCAGCAGGATGAGCGTGGCCGTCTCGGCGGCGGGGACGTGCCCGTTGACGAGCAGTCCGAGGTCCTTGAGCAGCGCGTTGGTGTAGAGGATGTAGTGGGCGGGAACCTTGCCGCGCTCGCCGCCCTCCTCCAGGTAGTTGCGGCGCAGCTCGTGGGCGAGTTCCGGGGAGAAGCCGGCCACGGTGTCGGCGGCCAGCCGGAGGAACTGCGCGTTGTAGCGGGCGAACACCGCGAGCTCGGCGATGTACATCCGCGCCTGCGCCTGGGTGAGCGTGCCCGGGTCGACGAGGTCACGGATTCTGCGGTACACCGAGTCGATCATCGGGGCGAGATGCTTGTCGACGAGGTCGTCGCCCGAGTCCAGCTTGCCGAGCAGGGTGGCGTGCAGGTAGTGGCGGGTCTCGGGGTTGGCGTCGAGGTGCGCCTCAACCAGCGAGGTGCCGGTGCGGCTGTCCAGGGTGGTCATGCCGGATCCTCCTGCAGGGTCGTGGTTGGGGCGGTGACGGTCAGGCCGCCGGTGGCGCCGAGCACGCGAACGGCGGCCACGAGGTCGTCGTCCGCGGGCAAGAGCAGGGGCCCGGCGTTGAGGGCCGCGACCCGGTCAGGAGTGAGGACCGCGGGGTTGGCGGCGACCTCGAATCCGCGCAGGAACGCCTGCTGGCCGGTGACGAGCAGCCGGTAGGGGGCGGTGAGAGCCACCTCGGCACCGGGTACCACGTGCTCGGGGTCGAACGCGGCGACCGCCTCGGCGCGGGCGAGGTCGGCCGACACCATCTCCCAGCCGCCGTTGCTCAGCACGGTGTGCCACCGCTGGCGGATGTGCTGCTCGACGGCCACGCCAGCGCGCTGTGTCGCGGCAGCCAGTGTTCGGGCGGCGAGGTCGGCCAGGCGTTCGGCCACCGGCGCGCTTCCGGTACTTCGGTTGGCCATCGGTGAAGGACCGCCCACCTCGGTGTCGGGCCCGCCGGTCAGCAGAGACTCGATCACATCGGGCAGGACTGCCTGGCGCAGGACCGTCGCGTCCGGGAAGGTGTAGAGCGGTACGGCCACGGACACAGAGAACTCGTCCTGCCGGCCGACGTGGAAGACCCGCCGGGGCAGGAACAGGGCGTCGCCCGGCTCGAGTGCGAAGTGCTCGCCGTGCTCCAGCAGCCACAGGTAGTTCCCGTACAGCGGGTCGCTGCCGCCGGTGAGCTTCTGATACTCCTCGTTCGACCAGGTGTAAAAGTGCTTGACGCCGGGCCCGTAGTGCGTCAGGAAAGCGTCCTCGTAACCCTCGTGGACACCGAACGCGGTTCCGCTGTAGTTTCCGGCAAACGCCACCAGCTCGGCGCCACCCATCGGCACGCCCCACCCGTCGAACAGGGAAGCGAGGAACGTGCCCAGGCCCGCGGCCAGGGATGGGCTGACGGTCTCCAGGTTGTTGATGACCAGGCTGAACCGCTCGGCGCCGGCCACCTCCTGCATCCACGACACAAAATCGCCGTTCGGCCAGTCGGGCGCGGTGAGCACGGCATCCAGGAGGTCGTCGCGCCGGTCTTCGTCGACGTAAACGCGGGCGTGCGCCGAGATCTCGGTTCCGGCGGCGTGCGCCCGACGGATCGCCGCGAAGCCGTCCAGGACGGCGTCGGGGCTCGCCGCGGATGTCGGCACGATGCCCTTGAACAGGAACGGAGTGGTTCTCCCATTCGTTCGAGCGGGAAACTCGTCGGTCCAGAAGCTGGGGCTCGGGGGCCAGGGGGGTCGCACTCGGTTCTCCTCATGATCAGGGGCAGCGCTGCGCGGCCCGCCAGGTTGGGAGTAGGGCATCAAGGGTGGGGCTGACCTCGGTCAGCTCAGGTAGTCCTCGCAGCCGCCGTCGCGCACGGTGTCGAGGGTGAAGCAGTGGAAGCCGCCGCCGAAGAGCCGGCGGTGCCGGTGACGCACTGGCACGACGGTGAAGCCGCGCTTTTCCAACACCGCGATCAGCTCGGGGTAGTGGGAGTTGACAACGACGGTGTTCTCGTCGATCGACAGGACGTTGATGTCGATGTAGCGGCTGGCGGTGGGGATGATGAAGCCGAAGTCGCTGTAGTCCGGTTCGGGCTCGGACATCGGCGGTGGGTAGATGGCCTCCCACGACTGCATCGCCTGCGGCAGGTAGGGCAGGTACCGTGCGGAGCGGAGCAGCATCAGGCCCGGCCGCAGCGGCACGACGATGCTGTCGATGTGGTTGTCCGCCATGGCGTCCAGGACGTGGAAGCGCAGCTGCGGAAAGTTGTCTCGCAGCCACCGCAACGCCAGCTCGTGGTTGCGGTTGGCGACGTTGACCAGCACGTCGCGGCCCAGCCGCATGCACTGCGCCCCGTCGAAGACCATTTCCAGGCCGAGTCCGTCGATGGACTGGGCCGTTTCGGCGTCCGTGGCCCGGGAGACGTCGATGCCCTGGCGACGGAAGTAGGCGTCGTCCAGAGAGCCGGCGCCCAGCGCGGGCCGGGGCATGCTCAGCCAATTGCTACCGGAACTGTAGTAGCGGTAGAAGATCGGTTTGAGTAGGTCGTTCTCGAACAGGCGGGCGCGCACGTGGGGTGCGGTCTCGACGATGGTGTGTCCGAGGATGATGCTCTGGTCGCGGACGTTAAGCGGCGGGGTAGCGCGGGCGTCCCAATGCGGGGAGCGAATGTCGACGTCCTTGCCGGGAGCCGCGGGTCGCAACACCTTCACCCCGCAGCTTGCCAGGGCGTCCGCCAGACCGGCGATGTCCTCGTTGAGCTCGTCGACCAACTGCGGCGGGACCGGTACGAGGCGCCGGTTGGCGCTTCCGCCGTTGAGGACGGGTGCCACATTCTCGAAGTAGAACAGCAGCCACGACGCGTCGACGTCATGCTCGGTGTAGTGCTCCGCGCGGCCCACGACAACCTCACGCAGCGCGGACCACTCATCGAAGCTGTGCACACCGCTGACAGCGGTTTTGCTTTGCGTCACTGGGATACTGCCTCCTTGGCGCAGCCCGGCACCCCTGGTCGGACAGCACACTCGCAGGAGGTGCCACCCGAGCGGCATATTGCCGGTCGGTTGATGGGACGGGTGTTGTCAGCCGGCCGTGTGGCCGGTGCGCTGTGTGCTTGCCGAGGGGTCAGCGGCGAGGCGGAGGATGATGTCCTCGATCACGCACGGCCGCTCGGGTGTGGATCGGCGGCGGAAGAAGTAGCCCGAGCACCAGGGCACCTCATTCCACCGGTCCAGGTGCTGCGCCGCCAGGGCGGCGGCCTCGGGTAGGCGGCGCCAGGGGATCTGCGGGCACCAGTGGTGCAGGGGGTGGTACATGTCGTCGAGGTGCCCGCCGAGCAGGTGCCGGGTTAGACCGTGCGAGGACCATCCGCGGGTCTGCAGGATCGGGTCGCTGTCCTCGATCAGGCCGGCGTGGTTGCCGAGGTCGGTGATCCAGGTGACTACCGGCCGGACAAAGACCAGCGGAACCAGCCAGTACAGCAGCAGTGCCCCTACGACATCGAAGGGCCAGCACACCGCCACGACGACTGCCCACAGTCCGGCCCGTGCTGCTGTCGCCCGCCAACTCTCCTGCGGGTCTTTTTTGACGAGGGTGAGCAGCGCGGCCTTCGGCAGCCGCCATATGGCATTGCGCACGATGACGCGCAGGACGAAGGAGAGCCGGCTCGGATTTGGCCCGGCGGCACGAATGTTGCCCGCCTGGTAAGACTGGAACATTGGATCGCCGTCGGACCCCAGCTTCGCGTGATGCACGTAGTGGCTGGTGCGGTAGGGCAAGAACCCCTCCCCCAGCAACCCCGTCAGCAGATAGCCGACGACGCGGTTCCCCAGTCGGGTGGCCATGAGCTTGGAGTGGACGCACTCGTGAGCCAGGTTCGACAGGTGTCGCTGCCGGACACCGATGTAGCAAACCGCCAGCAGCGGACCGACGACATGGCCGACGAGACTGCCGAGGATCGCTGCGAGGGCAACAGCTGCGATATCCTGGCAAACGTCGAACAGGCCGATGGTCGGTCTGCCGCACAGCTGCTCAAGACGGCCTACGACGTCTGCCCCGAGTGCCTTGCGAACGGGACCCGATGCACCGGTCCCGCTGCGCGTCCGACGTCGCGTCGGCGCGGTGTGCCGCACCGCTCGAAAGGTGGGGCTAGCCATCAGATCCTCCAGAAGCAGGAGCCCAAGAGAGAAATAACCCAGGGACGCGTGGCATGCGCCACTCCGGCGCGCCGCCGGCTACCTGACCGGGGCGCACCGGAGCGAGTCGGGTGGCAGCCCGGCGCGGATCAGACGGAGACGAGAACGCTTGCGTCCGGCCGCATCCCGGCCTTCACACCCACGTCCGGCCGCATCCCGGCCTTCACACCCACGTCCGGCCGCATCCCGGCCTTCACACCCACGTCCGGCCGCATCCCGGCCTTCACACCCACGTCCGG
>NZ_JBEXGE010000018.1:131407-146646 GCF_040607155.1 Micromonospora sp. NPDC005324
CACGTCCGGCCGCAAGCCGAGCTTCGGAGTCCTGTCCATGATGGTGCTCCCTTCGTTCGCGGGGATTCCCGCAGGTCCGTGGTACTTGGGCAGTGGTGCTACCGAGCCGGTATTAGTGGTGCCCTCGGGATAGCCGCCCGACGTCATGTACGCCGTGAGAGGAAGTCAGCGGGAGCGCAGATTCCACTTCCGATGCCGCCTCGAATAACGACTCCGCCGAATGGCTGAGCCATCACGCTAGAGCGCGTCCAAAGCTCGCCGCAATGCCCGCGGATGTTGCGGTCGGCGCGTCGACCCATTGCGCGTCTTTGCGGCGAAACACGCCTTGAACTGCCACAACGCTGAGCACGCTCACCAGTAGTTACGTTTGCCGGGCTCAGCAGGCGCCGCTGCATCCGACAATGAAGCTTCTACGTCCCTCAGGCTCAGGGATAGCTTGTGGACGGACCCGCGGGGCCGAGACGGCGCCGGCAGGCACCGGCCCGCCTGCGACACCCAAGTTGAGGAGAGCCGCATGCCCACGCCGCGCGAACCAATACGCGTGAAATCCAACATACTGTTCAGCCTTCGCGAGGTTCTTCGCGCTGAGGGCTTCCTTGAGGCAGTTACTCCTGTCGGCCGCTGGGCCGACCTGGGACCGGGACGACGCGTTCCGTTGGGCGAAAACGGCAACCTACGGGCGATGATCGGGCCAGCCCTGCGAGTGACCCTTGAGCACCATTCGCGCGTATTCGAGATCGGGCCCTGTTTCCGGCCGGAGAAGCCTGACGATCTTCACGCAAGCGAGTTCACCATGCTCGATTTGTATGCGGCCGGCGAGAGCTTCGATTACCTCTTGGAGCTGGCCCGACTCCTGGTGGCACCGCACATTCCTTACCAGCCGGTCAACATCTCCGTCGCGGACTATATCCAGAATGTCTTCGGGGTCGATCTGCGCCATTCGCCGCTCGGCGATCTGCCGCAGCGGATGGCAGCCCGAGTGGGCTCGGGTCCCGATGAGCCGTTCAAGAGCATCCTGGGGAGATTCATCGAGCAGGAGCTGGAGATTCGCAGCGCCAGTCGTGCGGTTTTCCTGACCGACTACCCCGTCGGCGGTGACGAGCCCTGTGCGCGGCTCACGCCCAGCACCACCTCGGTCCTCAACCGGTTCGAACTCATCGTGGACGGCATTGAGGTCGTTCACGGCTACGAGGACGAGGTCGACGGGGCGGTGTTCGCCGATCGGGCCCGAGAGGTAGGTCTGTACGACGACGAGCAGCGTCTGGCGTGGGAAGCGATTGACGCCGGCCGGGTACCCGCCGGAAGCGTCGGCTTGGGCATTGGCATCGAACGACTGTGCGCGGCGTCGTCAGGCATTCGCGACATCCGCCCATTCCTCCAGTCCACCCAGTTCGGACTCCGCGACTCGCACGCCTGATTAGGAGCAAACATAATGGATCTCAAGCTCACTCCATTAGCGGGCTGTTTCGGAGCCAGGGTAGATTACGACCTCACCGCCGCCGAACCGGGCCTTGCCGAAGCGCTGACCAGCGCGTTGTACCGCCACCGGTTACTGGTCTTCCCCAACCAGCACCTGAACCACGCCGATCTCCTCGCGGCGGGCGGCCGATTCGGCACGGTGGACACCGACGTCGACCGCCGATATGCCGTTAGCGGATTCCCTGGCATCACCATGGTTTCTAACATCGTCGAGGACAACGCTCATATTGGCATCTACGACGGCGACCACGAAGAAGAGTGGCACGCTGACAATTCGTTCAAGCTCGAACTCACCCGAGCGACGATCCTCTACTCGGTGATCAGCCCCGAGCACGGAGGCGAGACGCGGTTTGCCGACGCCACCCAGGCGTATGCCGACCTACCCGCAGAGGCCAAACGGCGTGTCGAAGACCTCCGGGCAGTTCACTCGATCCAGCAGCTCGCAGTTCGGCAGTCCGAAGCCTCGGCCGGCCAATCGTCGACAGCGGCTGGCAGCCTCGTCGGTCGGGCAGAAGTTGAGCATCCGCTCGCTCCTGTCCATTCGATCACTGGCGCCCGATCGCTCCTGCTCGGGTCGATGGTCGTCAAGGCCGTCGTCGGGTTAGCCGACGGGGAGAGTCGTCAGTTGTTGGCCGAACTCCTGGCACACACCACCAGCGCGCCCTACACCCATAGCCATCGCTGGCAGCAGGGCGACGTGGTCGTCTGGGACAACCACGCTGTCCTTCATACCGCTTCTCCCTGCGACAGCTCCCGCTACCGTCGCCTGCTGTACCGCACCGCTGTTCGCTAGGCGGGACACAGCACCGATTGCACTGACGGGCGATTCCCGCATCGTGCAAGCACGTGATCGCGACTAGGGTTCCCGGCATGGCCGAGAAGGTACTCGTTAAGGACCGAGCATTAAACGCGGAGCGGATTGCTCGGATCGGCCGAGAGGTGAGAAGCGTCCTGCCCACGTTCGCCGCGGAGAATTTCGTCGCCGACGTGATGGCCGACCTGCCCCGGTTGGAGCTCAAGGCACGCATAGCCCGCACCGCGAAGGGCTTACACGATCACCTGCCGGTCACCGGTGCCGCGGCGCTAGACGTGCTGCTGCGCTCTCTGCCGCCTACGCCGCAAGCCGCCGGCATCACCAACGACTTCGGCCTCCATCTGTACTCACCGCATTCCGACTACGTCGCGCGCTACTGCCGCACGGGCGAAGACCTTGACCAGGCTCTCGATGCGCTGCGCCGCTTCACCTGCTATTTCTCCGCCGAAGACGCGGTTCGCTACTTCCTCAACGACTTTCCTGAGCAGACCATGAACGCCGTGCAAGCTTGGGCGCGGGACGACGACTACCGGGTACGGCGCCTGGCGAGCGAGTCGACGCGACCCACGCTCCCCTGGTCACCACGCCTCAGCCTGCCCCCCGAGGCAGGGCTGCCGGTCCTCGACCAGCTGTATCTCGACGAGAGCCGGTACGTGACGCGGTCAGTCGCCAACCATCTACGCGACATCGCCGCCACCGACGGCGATCTCGTCATCGCCACCTTGACCCGATGGAAGACCGACAGGCGCACCAGAGAGAAGGAGTTCGACTTCGTCGCACGTGAGGCCCTGAAAGCCGCGCTTAAAAGGAGTTGGTCGCCCGCGTACGAGTTTCTCGGCTACCCGAGCGACGTACGCATCGACGTCTCGGCCGTCAGCATCCGGCGCACTGCCCTTCGCGCAGGGGAGAATTTGGCTTTCAGCGCGGAGCTGTTAGCCGAAGCAGCGGTGCCTCTTCACGTGTCGTACGCAATTTCCTCGACCGCCCAGCGGGGGCCACGCCGCGAGAAGGTCTATTTCCTCAGTAGGGTGACTGCCAAGCCAGGTCAGCCTGTCACCCTGTCCAAGGAGCATCCTCTGCGAGCCACCGGTACGGCGGCGGTCAAGCCCGGAGCGTTTACACTACAGATCCAGGTAAATGGACAGCGATTCCCTATGGGACAGTTCCAGGTCGCCCAATAGGTCACCGAGCCGATCCACCGAGGCGTGCAGCCAGCAACCGCAGCAACACCAGTATCCCCCCCGGAGGCGGCCGGTCCATGCCGGGCGCTTCGGGCCTCACCTGTGGAGACCCCCCATGCCAAGCCCCGACCAGGTAGATCCCACCCTGCCGCCGGACGCGTTCACCCCGGCCGCCGCGTTCGACGGCACCGACCACGTGGACCTGCACGAGCTGCGGTTCCACAACCGCACCGCCGCCCCCGCCGAGGCCACGTCCGAGGCGCAGCGACAGATGGGCCAGCACTTCGACCGCGCCGCTGCCGCCGATAAGGCAGCGGGATGAGCCACCTGCGGATGTCGGACGGCACGAAAGTCCCGCTGTGGATGGCAGGCGTCGCCGCGCTCGTCGGGCTGGTGATCGGCTTCGGGGGGCTCATTCTGCTCGGCCGGGACCGCGCGCCGTGGCTCGCGGCGCTGATCCTGATTCTGCTCGTCGGCGCGGTGTACGAACTAGTGCGCCGCGTGCGCCGCCCGCGCCGTCGGTGACCCCGCCGGGGGGCCGCCCGAAAAAGGTGGCCCCCCCCGGCCCCCCCTTCGAGATCGGTGAGGGCGTGGGGGTCGGCGAAGTCCTTGGAACGGTGATGGGGGCGGCGCCAGAGCCTGGTGAGACAGGGGTGAGCTGTCGCTCCCGAGACACCGACAACTCCTCAGGGTTGCCTACAAGTTGTATTGGCCTCACGGCCGAGCCGTAGGTTCGTTGAAGTGGAGCATGGTCAGTGCGTCACCCATCAAGGGGTGCGGTCGCCACCGTTGTCCACCGGTAACTGCGGTGTTCTCGGCGCAGCGCGATCAGCGTTGCCTGTCGGATGGTCACCTCAGCGGGTGGCTGGTGGCGGAAGGCGTTGAGCCGGCCGCGGATTGGTGCGGTCGGCGCTTGCGAGCCGCTGTAGGCGATCGTGACGTGTGGCCGGAATCCTTCTGCGGCCTCCGGCACGGTCTGCCATACCGCGCCGATGGCATCGCGGATGGTGGCGCGGAGGTGCACGACGCGGTCCCAGGGGCGGACGAGCATGCCGATTCCTTCGGCGTCCGGGTCGACCGGGCCCATTGAAAGCTTCAGCGGCGGCAGGCCGGCGCAGCGCCGCCGGGTTTCAGCGACGACTGCTTCAAGGTCGCTGTTGGTGACCTCGTCGGTGAAGCCGAGACCTTGCATGGTCAGGTGGAGCCCGTCGAGCGGCACCAAGTCCAGCCCGGGCAGAGCGAGTTGGCGCTGCACGTCGCTGACGAGGTGATGGAGTTCAGCTTGGTGGTCGAAGGTGAGGTGCCAGGTGTAGAACTGGCGGTCGGCCCGCCAGCCTGGACGCCAGTACCAGTGGTTGGTGAGTTCGGGCAGGTCCTGGTAGGCGGTCCAGCGCTGCTGCAGGCTGGCCAGTTCCCGGCTGCTCATGACAGCGATGGTAGAGCGGCCTGTCCGGTGACAGCGACCTGTGTGCGGTCCGCGAGCAGGTCGGCGACGTGCTGTAGCTGCGGTTGACGGGCGAAGGGGTGGGCGGTGGCGAGGAACTGACGGGCGCGTTGGTGGACCGATTCGAAACGCTGGTCTGCGGTAAGGGTGAGCGCCTCCACCGCCAGTGCGCCTGCTTCCTCGGGGTCGGGGTTGTCGGCGTGCAGGTGCGCGGTGGCCAGGTCGAGGCGGCTGAGTGCACGCGGGCCAGCCAACCCTGCGGTGTCGAACGCGGTGATCGCGGTGGTCAGATGATCCGTGACGCCCGCGGTGCGGCCGAGCGCCAGGTAGGCGGTCGCCGCGTTGGCTGCGGTCCTGGCCGGGCAGTACGGGTCGAGGGCAAGGCTAGCGCTGACCGATGAACCGGTCGGGTAGTCCGACAGCATGGTGAACGCGTGGTCGACGGCGCGGTCGACGCCGTACCGGTCGCCGAGATGGGCGAGGGCACGCGCCTGGCCGTTGATCGTGAGGCGTATGCGGTGCCCGCTGGTGCCGCCACGGCGTAGGCCGTCCTGGGCGTAGGCCAGCGCGTCGTGGTAGTTGCCGGCGTAGAAGGCGATGAGGCTTTGCGTGGCCCGTGCCCAGGCTTGCGCGTCGGGCTGCTCGGCAGCCTCGGCGAGATCGAACGCTTCGGCGGCATAGGCGTGCGCCGCACCGAAAGCGCCGAGGTCGAGGGCGAGTGCGCCGAGAAGTCCGGACAGGTGAGCGGCGACGGCGTACAACCGGGCGCGTTGCGGTGGGTGCTGCCGGCCTGCCATGAGCTGGTCGACGTAGGAGCGCAGCGGTCGCATACGCGCTATAAGGATCACCGGGGTAAGGCGCTCGTTGTCGGCGATCGCCTGCTGGACCTCGGCTTCCAGGTACGCGAGACGGACATTGTCGTCGAGGGAGGATTTCAGCACCAGACGGCGGGCGTTGATGCTGTCCTCGGGCTCCCAGGGGACAGCACCGCCGTTCACTCCAGGGAATTCGTGGCCAGCATCGAGCTTCACCGGCACTGACGTGCTCCTGACCGCTTGGATCGCCGATGAGCGTCGTCGTTGACGGTCCAGCTCGGTGATGCGGTCATACTCACTGACGAGCACGCCATCGGTCTGCAGCACAATGTCGCAGCGCGCCCAGAAGGCACGGTCCGGGTGCTGGTGTCCAGTCTCGGTGTTCGCCACGGAACTGCGGCCGTACTGCACGAGTCGCGCTAGGTCGTGCTGGGTGAGATTGCCGGCCCCCCGCAATTCAGCGAGCCGGCGGCCGAGCGCGTGGCGGGCAGTCTTGATCTCGCCGCTGTCAGCCATCGCTGCTACCTCCGGTCGACTGCAGACAATGTGGTCATGATCCATGGAGACGACAGGTGCCGCCTGTGACATCTCGCGGGCCGCCGGAGCATCCGAGCATCTCGGCAAGCACCGGTGCAGCCGATGGTCGCTGCGGGATCTGGCGAAATCCTTAGATGCTGATTATCGAGAGCGGCGACAGCCCGTGGCAGGACCACAATGTCGAAGTTTTGTCGGAGTTTGATGTCGGCATATGCCGACAGTGTCGAAGCAGGGCGCTGCGGGCGTGTCGACCGGCCGGCGTCTTACCCTCCCGGCATACCGGCCGAGCGCTGCGGCGGTCCCGCCGGCTGCCTCCTTGACAGGCCGGTGACCGGAGAAACATGAGATCGGAGCGCAGGGGTGGCCCACTCGGTCGACGTGCCAGATACCTCGGGTCCATTGAGAGATTACGAGGTGCCCTCGTGGACCGGCTCATCGCGGACGGCCGGCGCGACTTTCGATTGAATGGGCGTTTCGGGCGGGGCTCACTCGCCTGATAGCGTTCTCCGATCGCTCGGCCGCGCACAGAAAGTGCGGCATTCGAATCTCGAGGAGTAGAGCAGTGCGGATCCTGCCCGAGATCTCCCGCACCTTCGGCGAGTACCTGCTGCTGCCCAACCTCACCGACGACGGGTGCACGCCGGACAACGTAGATCTGTCGGCCCCCGTTGTGCGCCACCGAGTCGGGCAAGCCTCACCACTGCGGATCGCCGTCCCCATGGTCAGCGCGATCATGGGGGCGGTTTCCTCCCCCAGGCTCGCCATAGCTCTGGCCCAGTGCGGAGGGCTGGCGTTCATTCACCAGAACCAACCGATGGCCGATCAAGCCGAGATGGTGGCCGCGGTCAAGCGCCACAAGGCCGGTTTCCGGCACAGTGACATCAACATCAGGCCGAGCGCCACCCTCGGAGAGGTCGGCGACCTCCTGGCCGCCGCCGAGCGGGATGTCGCCGTCGTGACCGACGACGGAAGCCCCGGCGGGACGTTCCTGGGATTGATCTCCACCAGCGACTTCAACGTCCACCGCCACGACCTCGGCGACAGCGTCGAGTCGCGGATGCGCCCGGCGGCGGGCCTCGCCACCGCTCCGACGGGCATCTCGCTGTCTGATGCCAACACCCTCATCTGGGATGCCCGTCAGGACGTCCTGCCGATCGTCGACGAGGACGGCCGACTCGCCTCGATCGTGCTTCGCAGGGACTACGAGCTACACAAGCAGTTCCGCAAGGAAAGCATCGACGAAAACAAGCGGTTCATGGTCGGCGCCGGGGTCAACACCCATGACTACCGCGAGCGGATTCCGGCCCTGGTCGCCGCGGGCGCGGACGTCCTGTGCCTGGACTCCTCCGACGGCTTCTCCACCTGGCAAAGCAAGGTCCTGCAGTTCGTCCGCGAGCGGTACGGCGATACGGTTCGCATCGGGGCCGGCAACGTCGTGGACGGACGCGGTTTCCGATATCTCGCCGAGGCCGGCGCCGACTTCATCAAGGTCGGGATCGGCGGGGGGAGCATCTGCATCACCCGTGACCAGAAAGGCATCGGTCGCGGCCAAGCATCTGCCCTCGCCGACGTCGTGCGCGAACGCGACGCGTACGCGCAGGAAACCGGCCAGTACGTCCCCCTCTGCTCCGACGGTGGCGTCCTGCACGACTCTCACATGGCCATCGCCCTGGCCTTCGGCGCTGACTTCCTCATGCTCGGGCGCTACTTCGCTCGATACGAGGAAAGCCCGTCGCCCCTCGTCAAAGTCGACGGCCAACTCTTCAAGGAATACTGGGGCGAAGGCAGCCAGCGCGCCCGCAACGCCGCCCGCTACGGGCAGGGCAAGACCCTCGTCTTCGAAGAGGGGGTCGACGGGTACGTCCCCTTCGCCGGCAGCCTCTACGACAACGTCTCCGTCACCCTCGCCAAAATCACCTCCACGATGATCAGTTGCGGCTCGACGACCCTTCGGCGGTTCCACGACACGGCGACCCTCGTTGAGGTCTCACACCAGAGCTACCTGCAGAACAGCGAAGACGTGCGGCTACGCGATCGACCCAACGCCATCGTGTGACCCAGCACCAGCGGTTCGACCGACGCTCGCGCGAGTCGCGGCCGGCCGACAACTATTTGAGCATCCCGGCGGTCGCGGTAATCAGCATCGCGCCATAAGGGCGCGCCCTCGTGACACAGGCCATCGAGCCGTCACACAATCCGTGGCATGAGTGCCGACGAAGTGCAGCCGCCGGTAATCCTGCGGGTGCAGCAGCCCACCGACCCAGTCGGCGCGGTCACCGAGGACGACGCGGCACGGCGAACGGCGGCCTACCCGAAGATCCGCATCGGCGCCCCACTGTTCGGCCACGCCGTGCAGGCAGATGGCGGGCGGTGGCAGGTCTACGCCGTCGTGTCGGACACGCCGCAGGCCGCGCGGGACGACCTCGCGCACCACCTCATGGAGCAGCTCGACGAGACCACCGACCCCCCGTTGGCCGCGGAGTTGACCAACGCGCTCGCCGTCCTGGACCGGGAGAAGGTGAACGAGGTGGTGATCACCGGCCGCGTGCACCGCGTCGTGCGGGTGGACACGTTTGCGCGGTTCGGCCCGGACGGGCCGGAACCGCCCCGGCCCACCGACCGCGACCCCGAGGACAACGACAGTTTCCTCGCCCCAGAAATCGTCATCGACCCAGACGGGGCGACCGGCCTGAGTGAGGCAATGCTGCGGGTAGAGCTGACGACCGCGCACTACCCCCGCGCCCAGGTGCCCGCCAACGTATACGCCGACAGCGTCGCCGCCGTCGCCTCCCACCCAGTCGGGGTCATCCTGCCGACCCGCTACGCCGCCGCCGAATCCGTCGGTGGGTCGTGGCGGCCCTACAGTCGCGCGGTGGCCACACTGCAGCTGGCCCGCGACGAGATCGCCTTCGGCCTGCGCCACATCGAACCGCGCCTACTGAGGCTGACCGACGACCAGGCAGCTGCCTACCAACAAACCGCCGACACTCTCGATACCAATCCCGTCGACGACGTCACCGCGCTCGGGCGCCAATTCCGGGTCACCCGCATCGAGACCCTGCTGCGCATGGGCGTCAGCGGCCCGGAAATGCCCCGACCATCGGACCCCGACCCAGACCAGCCACCGGGCGCGGACCGCCAGCGCTAAGACCAGCAGCGACAACACCATCGGGCGCGGACAACCACCCAACCGACCGACACCCCCGGCCCAGGCTGCCGAGCACCGTCCAGACACTGTTCGGCGACGCCGGGCAGCGGGGTGATCTTCACCGGGCTCTTGAATCTTGCACCAACGGCGCGTGAGGAGCGATACATGCGGGTGATCTGGATCAACGGTGCGTTCGGCGCGGGAAAGACGACTCTGTCGGAGAAGTTGACTGCGGAGGATCCTCGGCTGTTGATGTTCGACGCGGAGTTGCCGGGGTTCATGGTCCGCGAGATAGTTCCGCTGCCCGCGGGCGGCGATTTCCAGGATCTGCGGCTGTGGCGTCGCAGTGTGGCGGATACGGCGATAGCACTACTGGAGGAGTACGGACGCACGCTCGTGGTACCGATGACCGTGGTGGTGCTCTCGTATCTTGAGGAAATTTTCGGTCGGCTGCGCACCCACAGCGTGGGCGTCGACCATTTCTTCATAGACGTGCCCTTCCGCGTCCTACAGGCTCGAATCGAGGCGCAGTCGATCTGGCCGGATGACCCGGCTCGTGATGCGCAGGTGCGTACGTGGCGCCTGGAGCAGGTGGCCCGCTGCACTGCCGCTGTCGGCTCGTTGCCGGCTGACACGATGGTGCTAGATGGTGAGCTGCCGGTAGCGGAGTTGGCATCGCAGGTGTTGGCGCGGTTGGCTGAATCTTGATCAGGCGTGCGGCCCAGAGGCCACGATCGCTTGGGCTGCGGCGTTGTTGGCCGCCAACCAACCAGCGGGATTGCCGCAATCGTGGTACTTACCGGTGACGGGGTGGATCAATACGTCGCTGTCGCGGGCGAAGGCGATGACGGCGTCAGTGGCCTGGTACTCGCCGTTGGGGGCCGGGGTCAGCTTCTGAAAGTAGGCCATCGCGTCAGCGGGCAGCAGAGTGCGGCTGATGTTGATGTAGGCGGTCGGCTCGCCGTAGTCGTCCGGCTTTTCGAGCAGCTGATCGAGTAGCTGGTGACCCTCGGCTGCTCGCGGAGCCAAAATGCCGTACCGCTGGGCCTCGGCGCCGGGCACCGTGGCGGCGGCGAGCGCGGCCGGTACTCCGGCGGCGGCCCGGGCAGCGGCGAGGTCGGCCAGGTCCGATCCGCCATCGTTACGAAGGAGGAGGTCGTCGCCTGCGACCAGGAGGAAGTCCTCGCTGGCGATGAAGTCAGCGGCGACGATGGCGGGCAGCGCGGTGCCGTATCGGTCGTCGCGTGGTTGTTCGATGAATGTGAAGTCGGCCTGGCTATGTAGTTCGGCGAGAGGCGTGTACTTGTCCTGCCAGCCGCGTGCGGCGAAGTAGTCCTTCAGGTCGTGGTCTTCGGTGAAGTAGTGACGCACTTGGCGGCCAATTTCGCCGGGGGCGGTGACGATTGCGATCTCGTGGGCGCCTGCAGCGATGCAGTCGGCGACTGCGTAGGCGACGACTGGTTGGTTGAGAACCGGCAGCATGCATTTGTTGATGGTTTTGCTGACGGGGAAGAAGCGGCTGCCCATGCCGGCGACAGCGATGACGGCCCTCACGCGCTTACCCTTTCGGTTGGGTTGCACCGGCCGTCAGGGTGTGGCGACAGTGAGCCGGGCGGATCTGTGCAGTTTACGCATCGCGCTGGTCCGATTCGGGGCACATGGGGAAGGCACACGGGCGCAGGCCGCCGGCGTGTCGACGCCGGCGGCCCGCGATGATTCGTCAGCGTGAGGTGGCCGCCTTGAGCATGGTGGTGGTCGTGGGTTCGGCGGCGGCTGCGGCCAGGGAGCCGGCCTGACGGCTGCGGTCCCACGTCGGGTCCGGCGTGTGTCGGGGTCGAGGCCGTGGCGCAGGGCCAGCCGGTTTACGCCGTTGAGCATGGTGTCGTAGTCGTGCGGGGTGCTCCGGTGGCCTTCGATGTACTGGTGGAGGGCGGCGACACCGACCTCGGCCACGGTGTGTCCGCAGCGCGCGACGGCGGCGAGCATGCCGGTGTTGAACGGCAAGCTGTGGTCGGCGGTGAGGGGCAGTGCCGTGCGCAGGGCAGTGGCCGGGAAGGCTTTGAAGCCCGACTGCGGGTCCGTGGGCGCGCGGAGGCCGCGTGGTTCGACACGAACCTTGTGCCCAACGACGGCGATGACCTGCCTGGATGGGACCTACGAATCACCGCCGGCACCAGCGGATGACGCGCGCATGGCCACGATTGCCCGCCTTGAATCCGCCCACGATGACGCTACGCGCAAAGTCGTGCCGGGCGCGAAGGCAGACCGGTAGGGGCCGGGGGTGCCTCAGCCCTCCGGCGGCTCGGCTGGCGCAAGCCCCGGCCCGCTCCGATCACGCATTCACGCCAGCGCGTCTGCCGCCCGCGCGATGCGGCGGCCGACAAGCCGCTCGGCCTCGGCCAGCCGGTACCAAGCGGCACCTCGCACCTCCGACTCCTGGATCAGACCCACATCAGCAGACGCTGTCGCGAACGGAAACCCGAAGTCGAGATGGAAGTGTGCCGGTTCCCCTCTATCGGGCCGCGCCGGAACCTGCCCGTATTCGACATAAGCCGGCACCAGCGAGGTCGGGACAATCCCGGCGAGATCAACGCCGGTCTCCTCCACTAGCTCCCGCATCGCCGCGCCGATCAGCGTGGCATCAGTCGGCTCGAGGTGTCCGCCGGGCTGGAGCAGTATCCCGTAGGCGAGGTGATCGACAAGCAGCACTTCGGTGCCGCCGCGCACCAGAAGCGCACCGACAGTCACGTGCATGGGCAGATGAGACCGAGAGGCAACATTCGCTCCTCCGGACAACAGCCGCCTCGGCACCGACAGGGACGCGGCTTCGTGGGGGTAGAACGTGAGGTAGGCAGACAAGGCTCCCAAGATGTCCGAGTTGTCGATCGCCACGACTCGCCTCCGTTGTGGTGGTAGCCCGAGCACACTTCTTACGGGTCGCCTGCTCAGACAAGGTGAGCTGACCTGTGCGCCTGTCGGCTGCTTGCTATCAAGGCGACGGCACCTCCGGCGGCGCGGTCGACGTCGTTGCCATCGCCGATGCGGACGAACGCCGCGCCAGCCCGTTGATGACCACACGGATACGGTGTGAGCTTTTGTCGACCTGGCTCAGGCCGCCCGTCGATTCAGTGAGGGCCTCCTGTGGATCGTTGGTGTGATTGACGATCAGGTCTTGAGTGGCGTGGGCCCAGGCCAGTACGTCGGGCTGCTCAGCGGCGACGGCCAGGTCGGACAACTCGGCGGCGTACGCGCGCGCGATGCGGAAGGCCCGCAGGTCCAGGGCGAGGGCGGCGAGCAGTCCGGACAGGTGTGCGGCGGCCGTGTAGAGCCGAGCCCGTTGCGGTGGGTGTTGCTTGGCGGCCATCAGCTCGTCGACGCAGGCCCTCAGCGGACGCAGTCGGGCAACCAGCGTGCTCGGTGCGACGCGCTCGTTGTCAGTGGTCGCCCGCTGGATCTCGTGTTCCAGGTGCGTCAGCCGGGCGTCATCGTCGGTGGTGTCTATCAGGGCCGACCGGCGGGCGGTGATGCATTCCTCGGGCTCCCACAGCACGTCATTACTGGCCGCCGCGGTGTCGGCTGGCCTGACTTGGGCGGGTTGACGGTGAAGGTCCAGCTCGATGATGCGGTGGTACTCGGTGGTCAGCTCGCCGCCGGTTCGCAGGATCGTGTCGCAGCGGTTCCAGAACGTCCGGTCGGGGTGCTGCCGACCGGTTTCGGTGCTGGCGATGGAGCTGCGGGCGTACCGCACGAGAGGGGCGAGGGCGTGCTGCGTGAGTCCGGCAGCCTTGCGCAGGTGCGCGAGGCGACGGCCGAGCGCGCGGCGCGCAGCACTGATCTCGTCGCTGTCGCCCATCGGCCACCACCCCCGGGTTGAGCGCTCACGGTGAGCGGTCACCGTAGCGGCTCGCTGTGACATGTTCCGGGCGACAGCCGGCGCATCATGCGGCGCGGTAGCACCCTCAGATGTCGCCCATCGCGGTCAAGGTTGCGGGTGTTGGAGTGGGTGTCGGGATGTGCCGACATTGTCGGTGCGTGGCGCTGCGGGCGTGTCGGCTGGCTGGAGTTCTACGGTGCCCGCATGCCCTCCGACCCCCAGGAATTCACCGCTGGTCCGCCGCGTCAGCGAATGCCTCGAGGCGCGCGTCGACGGGTCGACCCGCTACCTCAAAGACGGCGTGCCAATCTCCTGATCTCGCCCTGCCGCATCCCAGCAACGGGCCGATGCTCGTCGCGGCCGGCGGGCTGCTCACCGGATATTCGTTCGAGGGAGGGGATGTCCTGATGGCACCTGAAAGCGGGACGACCGAGACGTTGACGGCGGAGGACGCTCGCCGGCAGCTGGTCGACCAGCTACGCAGTCAGGGTTGGATTACCCGACCGGAGGTGGCGGCGGCGTTCACCGCAGTGCCGCGGCACCTTTTCGCTCCGGCCGGTACCAGCATCGAGAGCGCGTATGCGAATGATGTTGTTGTCACCCGACGCGGCTCGGACGGAAAGGCGACCAGTTCGATCTCCGCGCCGTGGTTGCAGGCGTACATGGTGGAGACCGCCGGGCTGAAGCCCGGCGCCCGGGTTCTGGAAATCGGCTCCGGAGGGTACAACGCCGCGCTGATCGCCGAGGTCGTCGGCCCGGCCGGAACGGTCGTCAGCGTCGACATCGACGCCCAGGTCGTCACCCACGCGCAAGCGGCGCTGGCACTGGCCGGCTACCCGCAGGTCGAGGTGGTCCACGCCGACGGCGTCCACGGCCATCGCGCCGACGGGTTGTGGGACGCGGTGCTCGTCACGGTCGAGGCCAGTGACCTCCCACCCGCGTGGACCGACCAGCTCTCACCAGCCGGCAGGCTGGTGGTGCCTCTGCGGATGCGCGGCAACACTCGCTGCCTCACCCTGCAGGCGGCAAGCGACCACCTGGCCGCGACAGCGTCCGTGCAGTGCGGCTTCGTCGCTATGCAGGGCCACGGCCGGGACCCGGCCCGCCGGGTGGCGCTGCGCGGCGACGACGCCGTTCTCACCCTGGATGACGACACCACCACGACCAACGCCGAGGCCCTCCGCGCTGCCCTTGATGGGCCACGGGTTGAGGTGTCCTCGCCGGTGACCCTGGACATGAGCATGGGCGCCCGCCTCGAGAGCCTGCACCTGTGGCTGGCCAGTCAACCTCGCCCGTACGGCGTGCTCAGAGTCGATCGGGACCGCACCGCCGGCCTGCTGGATCCACAGGACCGCTTCTTCTGCCCCACCCTGCTGACCAGTGACAGCCTCGCCTATCTGACGATGCGCCGCCACGACACGACGACGTGGCAGTTCGGCGGGCATGGCTTCGGTCCGCACGCCACCAGACTGACAAGCGATTTGATGGAACTGACAGCGGCCTGGGATCAGCGGTTCCGGGCCGGCACCGGCCCGGACATCACCGTGCACCCGGCCGGCACGCGACTGCCCGACACTGACCGGTTGCGGCTGCTTGTGCCCCGCCGACACACGCTGACCGCGATCACCTGGCCGGAGACAGACCGATGAGCAACACGGAGTTGACGATCTTGATATGCCTTCGTGGGAACTCCGGCTCCGGTAAGAGCACCATTGCCCGTGAGTTGCGGTATCGGCACGGCCGCGGCTGCGCCCTCGTCGGCCAAGATCATATTAGGCGAGTCCTTCTCAGGGAACGTGACAAGCCAGGTGGTCTCGCGCCCACGCTCATGGCGCAGAACGTCCGTTTCTGTCTTCCTGTTAACTGAACTAACGAGAATGTTCTTGCAGGTCAAGGGACATGCCCTTGTTTGCTGGCTAGGGTGCTCGACCATGATCGATGAGAGTG
>NZ_JBEXGE010000019.1:0-135854 GCF_040607155.1 Micromonospora sp. NPDC005324
TTGCAGTGCTCACCCGCCGGCGGCTACCGGACCGAGTTTCCGCCAGGACAAGACCGAAATCCTGCACCGACACCAACCCGGTAGCCCCCATTAGAGGACCCGCTACCGGATGACCGGTAGCGGGTCTCTGCGTTTCTGTTCCCTGCATTGGGAGATCGCCCGGTCGGCTCCTGCGTGGACATCCGCCGGACACCGCCGGGCCCTGCCAGTAGCCGGTCACTCGCCGGCGCGGAGCACCTCGCTCAGCCGGTCGCGTCGCCGCAGCGCCGACTCGACAGGTACGACAGTGGCGGCCGCCGCCAGCAGCGCCACGCTCACCAGGCCCAGCAGCCACCACGGCAGGACCGCCGCCGGGTCGGCGGCTTGACCGGTGAGCAGCCGCAGGTCGAGCGGGCCGAGCGTCAGGCGTGCGAGCAGCGCCCCGAGTAGCGGGCCACATACCGCGGTGACCACGACCGGCGGCAGCAGCTCTCCGGCGGCGACCCAGCGGGCGTCGCGTGGTCTCAGGCCGAGGGTTCGCAGCCGGGTCAGGGTCTGCCACCGCTGCGACGCGCCGGCGGCGGCGGCGAGCGTGAGGCCGAGCAACCCCAGCGCCAGCAGTACGGCGGCTGCCGTCCACGCCAGCCGTACGAGCCCTGCGGTCAGCGGAGCCACCCGCTGCGCCCGCAGCACGTCGGCCCGCAGCACGACGTCGGCGGCGACGCCGGTGTTCGACACTGCCCGCGCCGCGCCGGGGCCGGTCACCCAGACGGTATTCGGAGCAACGGGCAGCCCGGCGTCGGCGAGGGCGGCGGCGTCCACGATGACGACGTCGTCGGCGCCGCCGACGGAGGGAGCGGTACCGACCGCGGCGAGACGGATCGCCGGGCCGCCCTCCCGGGGGAGCTGTAGCGGTGTACCGGTCCGCAGCGCGCCGTCGCTCGATCGGACCAGCGCTGGCACGTCCCCGGAGCCAGGACGGGGTGCCGTGAGCCGGGCCAACGCCGGCGCGTCGGGCAGCGGAGTGGTGGCCAGCAGGCGCTGGAACGCGGCGGTGTCCACGATGACCAGGCGTGGGGTGAGCAGTGTCGACTCGGTGAAGACGCGTGCCGAGTCGGTCACCTGCGCGACGACGACCTGCCCCACCCCGGGTGCGGCGGCGATGCGCTCGGCGAGTGCGGGCGTGGCGGCCTCGGCGTCGGTGCCGATGTCGAGGCGGGCGTCGGCGCCGACGGTGCTCCACGCGCCGTCGCTCAGACCCCGGGTGACGGTGGCGCCGAGGATGAGCGCGAACGACGCGAGCGCCGTGGTGCTGACCAGAACCAGCAGCGGCAGCGCACGCCCGGCCGTTGTGGCCGCCTGGGCGGCACCGAACACGGCCAGCGGGTGGCGCGAGCGCAGGGCCTGTCGGAGTGCGAACCGCGCCCCGAGGGGCAGTAGCCGGAGCAGGACGAGCGCGCCGACGAGCGCGCCCAGAGTGAGGGCGCTGATCGGCAGGATCAGGTCGCCGGTCAGCTCACCGGTGTCGCCGTCGGAGGCCAGGGGCACTAGCCCGCGCTGGTGCAGTGTGACGAGGGCGGCGACCGCGGCGATCAGGACAGCGGCCTCCACGGCGACGCGGCGCAACTGGCCGGTGGCCCGGATCCAGCGCCGAGCGGCCGGGTTGGCGGGTTGGCGCCGGTCACGGCTGGCGCGGGCGGCGGCGAGGGTGCCGAACGCCGGCCCGGCGACGGCACCGGCCAGGACCACGGGAACGGCCCAGGTCCACGAGACGCCCGGAGCGGCCGCGCGGGCGAGCGCGAGCCCGACGGCGGCGGCCGACAGGGACACCACTGTGGACTCGATGATCAGTTCCGCACCGAGGTCGGGTAGCGCCGCCCCACGCTGCCGGGCGGCGCTCAGCACCGGGGTACGGCGGCGGACCAGCAGGTCGGCGGCGAGCAGCAGGACCAGCACCGTGGCGGTCAGTACCCCGGCGAGCAGGACGGCGGCCTGCGCGAAAGCGGCGCTGTTGCGCGCACGGGCGTCACGCAGGGCGGTGTCGAGCTGCGATTCCCACTTCAGGGACTGGTCGCGGTCGCTTGACGAGCCGGAGGCCGCCTTCAGCTTGACCACCTGGCTGGCGAGCGCCGCGGTGGCGTCCCTGGTGAGCGCGTCGGGAACGGGTGCGAAGTGGATGGTGCGCCGCAGTTGGTCCTCGTCGATGGCGAGCCGGGCGTCCGGTAACGACTCGCGTGACAGCAGGCCGGCGAATCGGGTGGTCCCCACGCCGTCGGCGCCGGGCACGGGGCGCACCAGCGCCGGGGCGAGTCGCCAGGCTGGGTCGGCGCTGTCCGCCGGTTGGTAGATCCCGCTGATCCGAACATCTTTGTCGCGCCCCTGGCCGTCCCTGACCGGGATTCGATCGCCGGGGCCGAGGTCGAGTGCGGCGGCGTCCGCCTCGGAGAGGCCGACCTGCACCGGCCAGGGCGGTCCGTCGTAGGGGATCTCGACGTACTGGTCGGAGACGGCGGGGCCGGGTGGGCTGCCGGCGATCCAGGTCACGTCCGGGCCGCCGGCGTCGCCGGCCAGGTAGGTGAACTGGAAGGTACGCGGCGCGCTGCCGTCGGTGATGGTGAGGATCGGGCCGTTGACAGCGGCGAGGGGCGGAAGCAGCGCGGCATCCAGATCGGGCCCGAGCGCGGATGTCGCCCGGGCGCGGAAGTTGTCGAGGTCCTCGGCGAGGCTGGGCATCCGGACCCGCCCGCCGGTCGGCCCGTCGTCGCGTTCCCAGTTGGCGTGTACGAGGACGTTCGAGTCGCTGCCGGCGCGGCGGACCGTGTCCTTGACGGCGTTGTCGGCGGCGGCGCGGAGCAGCGGCGGCGTGGCCCCGGCGAGCAGCGCGACGGCCGCGATGACGGCGGCGGTGAGCAGCAGCGGTCCGGCGTCGGTACGGCCACGGCCGCGAATGCTGGGCCAGTGCAGCGCCGGCCGCCAGCGGGTCAGCCACCGGTTCACGGTGCCACCCGCAGGTGAGCGGCGTCGGCCCGGCGGACCTGAACGGTGACCACGACGGCGACTGCCAGCATGCATCCGGCCAGCAGTACAGCGAGCAGCGCGGCCTCGGCCGGCCACGGCCAGTGTGGCTGGGCGGCAGGGACGGGCGCGGCGCCGGTGTCGGAGCGCACGAGCAGGGGAGCGACGACATAAGTGGCGAGCGCGCCGACGGCCGCGCCCGCCGCGAGCAGGGGCAGCAGGACTCCGGCGTGCTGGCCGAGCAGCACGGCCCGGATGCCGCGCCGGGACATTCCCAGGCCGCGCAGCCGAGTCACCTCGACGGCGCGGACCTGGAGATCACAGGTGACGTGCAGGACGACGCCGGCGAGCAGCAGCAGGGCCGCGGCCGGGACGATGAGCCGGAGCGCGGCCGGCACCCCGGCGTGCAGCGGGCCGCCGATGAGGCGGGCGGTCTCCGCCTCGCGGGTCGCGACGGCGCCCAGGTGCAGGGCGGCGGCCCGCTCGGCGGCACCGGGGCCGGCTGGGTGGCCGACCCACCAGGCGTCGACCGGGAACGTCAGGTCGCCGGTGACCGCGCGTGCGCGGGACAGCGTGTCCAGGTCGGCCAGGACGGCGACGGCGCCGGGGGCGGACGGCACGGTCGGCACGACCTCGGTGACGACGATCGGGACGGGCGTGATGCCGACAGTGACGCTGAGCTGGCTGCCGCTCTCGACACCGACCTCGCTGGCAAAGCGGGCGGAGACGGCGACGGGCACCGGGCCGGGGTCCGGGAAGGCGCTGGCGACGAGGGTCCGGGCGGCGTCCTCGACGCCGCCGAGGTCGACGGTCGCGGCCATCCGCAGGGTGGTTCCCGTCGGCGTGGCGGACACCACGACGGTCGGGTCGCGCAACCTGCTCGGGACCGGCGGCGCGGACGTGGCGGTCCAGTCGGATCCGTCAGCGGGCCTCTGCGCCGGCCCGGCGGGCGGGACGGTGAGTGTGACGGCCACGGCGACGGGTCCGCCGACCGTGTCGGTGGTGACCGGCAGGGCGACCGCGACGAGGCGCAGCCCGTCAGCCGTCGCGCAGGCGGGCAGCCGAAACTCCTGGCCGTCGAGCGGTACGGCGGGACCAGTGCAGGACGTGCGGAGGCCGGTGGCGTCCTGGAGCAGCAGCCGGGGCGTCACGACGAGCGGGCTGTCGTCGTCGGCGGTCCCGCTGAGGACGAGTGGGACGCCAGCCGGAACGGCGAGGCCGGTGACCCGGGTGCGTGGCGCCAGCGCGGCGCCCACGTCCGCCCATCCGCGGTCGCTGTCCAGGCGCCCGCGCAGCAGCGCGTCGGCGCGGGTGGTGTCGACGGCGAGCAGGCGTGGCGCATCGCCGGCGGTGCCGAGCCACTGACCGACGGCCGTACCACGGTCGAGGGCCGGACTCACGGCCCCCGCGGTGGCCGCGCTCACGACCGCGCCGTCTCCGGCCACCGGCGCCGTGCTGAGGGTGAGTGCCAGGTCGGTGCCGACGGCGAGCGCGGCCTGGTCGCGCTGCGACTGGTGCCACGTGTTGTCGAAGGCGAGGCCGAAGGTTCCGGCCGCGCAGGCCAGTCCGACGAGCAGCCCGGCGGCGACCGCTTGTGGTCGGCGGGCGGTCTCGGCGACGGCCAGTGGAAGCGCCAGCCCACGAGCGCGGAACGCCAACCGGTCGGCGCCGCGAAGGGCGGGCGTCACCACCCGCAGAGCCAGGGCGGCGCCTGCGGTGAGCAGCAGCGCCGGCGCGAGCACCCGGACCGCGTCGGCGCGTGGGCTGGCGGTGGTGGGCTGCGCGTACAGCTGCCACCATCCGGCGGCGGCGAACAGCGCGAGCATCAGGTCGGCGCCGGATCGGGCCAGCAGTTCACGACGGGTGCGCTGGTCGCCGGCCGCCGGGACGGACCGGATCGCCAGGACGGTGAGTACAGCGGCGAGCGCCAGCGCGCCACCGACGACCGCGAGGACCTGGGCACCGGTGATGGCCGGCCGGACGGTCAGGCCGGCGCCGTCCAGCGGCGGCAGGTGGGTCAAGCCGGCGTGCAGGGCCGACGAGGCCGGTGTCGCGAGCGCGGCGGCGACGGCGGCGACGAGCCCGGCCTCGAGTGTCGCGGTGGCGGCGAGTTGGCGACGGCTGGTGCCCAGGGCGGACCGCAGGGCGGTCTCGTCGGCGCGTATGCCAGTGGTCAGCCGGCCGGCGAGGACGAGTGCCGTCGCGGCCAGGACACCGCCGAGCACGGCGATGGCGAGCACGACGGCGGCGGTGACGTGCCGTTGGTCGTCGGCGGCCCGCAGGGTCAGCGGCAGTTCGGAGGAGACACGTGCGAGCCGGACGCGGTCGCCGAGGGTGCCCGCCAGCAGGCGGTCGGCATCGCTGACGGCCCCGGCCACGGTCTCCAGGTCGTGGCGGTCGGGTTGGGTCAGGTCCGGATGGGCGGTGACCTCCAGCCGGTCGACTGTGGCACCGGTGGTGACCAGGTCGGCGAGGTCGACCAGGAACGGGCCGTAGGCGTTGACCGGCTGCTGGAAGCGGCCGTCCCGGTAGCCGGTGGCGGAGCCGGCCGCGGCCAGCGGGTCGCGGTCCCAGCCGCGCCCGGGCAGCGGGCGTGCCACACCGACGACGAGCACGTCGATGGCCGGGACGGGCGCGTGGGCCAGCTCGGCGCCGAGGCGCACCCGGCTACCGGGGGTGAGGCCGAGCAGTTGTGCGGTGGACTCCAGCAGCACCGCGTCGCCAGGGTGCTGTGGCCAGCGCCCGGTGACCAGCTCGCCTCGGGTCGGCAGGTCGTCCAGCCCCGACAGGTACGCCTGGGCTCCGACGCTGGTGCCCTCGGCGAGCCCGGGCGGCAGCGCCCGCAGCACTGTCGACGCCCGCGCGGTTGTCGTCACCGGGAACGGTGCGAGCGTGGAGGCCACCGCGGTGCGGGTGTCGGCGGCGACGGACGGCGTGTCCGGGCCCTCGACGGTGCCGGTGTAGACGGTCACGTCGACGGCGGCGGGAGCGGCGCGGGCCATGGCGACCTCCAGCGCCCGCTCGACGGTGCGGGTGACCAGCAGGGTGCAGGTACCCAGCACTGTCGCGCCGATCGTGACGACCCCGAGGAGGGCTGCCAGCAACGGCCACTGCGCGCGGGCCCGCCGGCTGACCAGCCTCATCGTCGCGTCACAGGGCGTCCGGCACGGGCGCCGACGGCTGCCCGGCGGCCTGCTCGTCGAGGTGCCCGTCGTGGATGCGGATCACCCGGTCGGCCAAGGCCATCATCACCGCGTCGTGCGTCGATACCAGGACGGTGACGCCTTCGGATTCGACTATCCCGCGCAGCAGAGCCATCACCGACAGGCCTGTCTCGGCGTCCAGTTGCCCGGTGGGCTCGTCAGCGAGCAGAAGCTGGGGCGAGGCGGCCAGCGCGCGGGCGATCGCCACCCGCTGCTGCTGGCCGCCGGACAGCTCGGCCGGCCGCTGCCGGGCGTGGTCGGCCAGGCCGATCAGCTCCAGCAGCAACTCGACCCGCCGCTCGCGCTCGGCCGGGGCGACGCGGGCCATCCGCAGCGGGGCCGCGACGTTCTCCGCCGCCGACAGCACCGGGATCAACCCGAAGCTCTGGAAGACGTACGACACCTTCTCGCGCCGCAGCCGGGACAGGCCATCCTCGTCGAGCGCGGTGACGTCGGTGCCGTCGACGTGCACGGTGCCGGCGTCCGGGCGGTCCAGGCCGCCGATGACGTTGAGCAGGGTGGTCTTGCCCGAGCCGGACCGGCCGACGAGCGCCACCATCGAACCGGCGGCCACGTCGAACGACACGCCGCGCAGGGCGTGCACGACGGTCGGCCCGGTGCGGAAGCGCCGGTGTACGCCGCGCACGCTGAGCAGCGGCCCGCTGCTCATTCGCCGATTCCCGAGTCGGGGCGGATCGTGACGTGGTCGGGTTCCAGGGCCAGCCGGACCCGTCGGGTCAGCGCCAGCGCCTGGCGGAAGTCGCGGGGCACCTGGACCCTCCCGGCCCGGTCCATCACGGCGTACTCCTCGGCGACCATGTGCGTGTCGCCCTCCGCGTCGGTGGTGGTGCGGCGCAGCACCTCGCTGCTGGTGCGCCCGTCCCGGATCGCGACGGTCCGTTCGACCTGGCCGCTGACCTCCGGATCGTGGGTGACCACGACAACGGTGACGCCGTAGCGCCGGTTGACGTCGCGCAGCACGCCGAAGACCTCCGCGGACGTGGCGGCGTCCAGCTCGCCGGTCGGCTCGTCGGCGAGCAGGACCCGTGGCTGGTTGGCCAGCGCCACAGCGATCGCGACCCGCATCTGCTGCCCTCCGGAGAGTTGCCCGGGGCGCCGATCGGCGCAGTCGGCGACACCGAGGCTGTCCAGCAGTTCGGCCGCGCGCTCCCGGCGCTCCTTCTTCGCGGTACGGGCCGCCGTCATCGGCAGGTCCACCATCTCCCGTGCGGTCAGGTAAGGGATCAGATTGCTCGCCGTCTGCTGCCGTACGAACCCGACGGTGCGCCGCCGGTAGTCCACCCGGTCGGCGCGGGACATCGTCAGCAGATTCCACTCCTCGACCCGGACCCGCCCGGCGGTGGGGGCGTCGATGCCGGCCAGGATGGAGAGCAGTGTCGACTTGCCCGACCCGGAGGCACCCACGACGGCGACCAGCTCGCCGCTCTCCACGGCCAGGTCCAGTCCTTGCAGTGCCTGCACCTCGATCGAACCGGTCTGGTAGATCCGCACCAGGTTCTCGCAGACGATGAGCGCGTCCCGGCCGAACTCGGGCGCCCGCGCGGATGGCTGCGGCAGGGACAGCGGCGTGCTGGACATGCCCTTCTCCGTCCGGGTCGTGCGCCTCGGTTGCCAGTGCTGACGCAGATTGAAGCAGTTTCGCAATCGCCGGCTCTGTTGACCATGCCCGGGGCGGCTTTCCTGCATTCTGGGCGAGGGTCACCTCGGGGTTCTGCCACGAGCAGATCCGCTGCCGGTGAACAGGGGTGCCCTTCGTCGGCCGGTGCCAGCAGGGTGGAGCGCATGAGACTGCTGGTGCTGGGCGGTACGGGCTTCGTGGGCGGGGCCACTGTCACCGAGGCGGTGCGCCGCGGCTGGTCGGTGACGGTGTTCAACCGGGGGTTGCACGGCGCGGTGCCGCCCGGCGTACACCGGTTGCGGGGTGACCGCACCGCGCCGGACGGCCTGGCCGCGCTGGCCGGCGGCGAGTGGGACGTCGCGGTGGACACCTGGGACGGTGCGCCGCGGTCCGCCGGCGACGCCGCCCGCGCCCTGGTCGACAGGGTCGGCCACTACGTGTACGTGTCGAGCGGCTCGGTCTACACCGACCATGCCGTGGCGGGGTTGCATGAGGACTCCCCGGTGGTGGACGCCGACCCGGGCTCCGTCGACGGCGACTACCCGCAGCTCAAGGCCGGCGCCGAGCGTGCCGTGCGGGAGGTGTTCGGTCAACGCCTGCTGGTCGCCCGGGCCGGCCTGATCCTGGGCCCGGGCGAGGACATCGGCCGGCTGCCCTGGTGGCTACGGCGCGTCGAGCGGGGCGGGGACGTGCTCGCCCCCGGGCCGGCCGACCTGCCGGTGCAGTACGTCGACGTCCGCGACCTGGCGGGGTGGATGCTGGACGCGGGCGCCCGGCGGGTGGGCGGCACGTTCAACGCGGTCGGTCCTCTGGCGCGGACCACGATGGGCGAGTTGCTCGACGCGTGCGTGGCAGTCACCGGCGCCGACGCCCGGCTGCGCTGGACCGACCCGGCGTCGATCCTCGCCGCGGGGGTGCAGCCCTGGAGTGACCTGCCGATCTGGCTGCCGCGCGGCCACCCGTACCGGGGGTTGCTGGAGCAGGACGTGACCAGAGTGCTGGCCGCCGGATTGACCTGCCGGCCGGTGGCCGAGACCGTCGGCGACACCTGGCGCTGGCTCAGCGAGGTCGGTGCGGTTCCGCCCCGCGCCGGCCGACCGCAGCGCAGCTCGATCGGGCTGGACCCGACAGTGGAGGCCGCCGTGCTCGCCGCCTGACAGTGCCCCGGCGCACACCGAAGCGTTACGGCGTGGTCAGCGTTCGCGGACCACGGCGACCGGGCAGGCGGCGTGTTGGATGAGCTGTTGACTCACCGAGCCGAGCAGCATGCCGGCCAGCCCGCCCCGGCCCCGGCTGCCGACCACTACCAGCCGCGCGTTCCGACTCGCCTCGATCAGCATCGCCGACGGGCTTGTCGACTCCAGGTCGACGGTCACCGCCAGTTCGGGGAACGTTCGCCGCCACGGCTCCAGCGCCTGCTCCACGGCGGCCCGCTCGTCGGGCACCCCGGCCGCCCCGCCGGGGCCCGGTGTCCAGGCGTGCAGGACGCGCAGAGGCAGCTGCCGCTGCGCCGCCCGTTCGGCCGCGAAGCCGAGCGCCACCAGCGACGGTCCCGAGCCGTCCACCCCGACCGCCACCGGGCGGTTCGACGTGTCGGTCGCGGCGCTGCCAGCCCCGTCCCGGACCACCACGACCGGGCAGTGGGCGTGCGCGGCGACCGAGACCGCCGTCGACCCGGCCAGCAGGCCGCCGAAGCCGCCGTGACCCCGGCTGCCGAGCACCAGCATCCCGGCCTCGGCCGAGCGTTCCTGCAACACCAGCGCGGGCGGCCCGTCGTACACCTCGCCGGTGATCCGCAGCCCGGGGTTCGCCGCTGTGGCGTCCGCCGCGGCGCTGCGGACCAGGTCCTCGACCTGCCGGCGGGCGGTGTCGTCCGGCCACACGCCGGGGGCCACGCCCGGGCCGACCCAGCTGGCCACAGTCAGCCATTCGAAGACGTACGCCAGCCGCACCGGCTGGCCGCTGTGCTGCGCCTCCTCCACGGCCCAGTCCAGGGCCACCGAGGCGTCGGTGGAGCCGTCGTAGCCGACCAGGATCTCCGCGTCGCGCACGTCGGCCTCCTTCAGGGGGTGGTCGGGTCGGTTTCGCGGACCCAGCGCCACTCGGCGACCTGGGGGTCGTCCTCGCCGTACTGGCGGGTGTAGTCGCGGGCCGCCTGCCGGGCGTCGACCATCCGTTGGCGCAGGTGCGCGGCCCGGGCGGCCAGCCCGGGCACCCGGTCGATGACGTCGATGACCAGGTGGAAGCGGTCCAGGTCGTTGAGCATCACCATGTCGAACGGGGTGGTGGTGGTGCCCTCCTCCTTGTAACCGCGCACGTGCAGGTTCTCGTGGTTGCTGCGGCGGTAGGTGAGTCGGTGGATCAGCCACGGATAACCGTGGTAGGCGAAGATGATCGGCCGATCCTCGGTGAAGATGGTGTCGAACTCGTTGTCGGTCAGGCCGTGTGGATGCTCGGTGTCCGGCTGGAGTCGCATCAGGTCGACCACGTTGACCAGGCGCACCTTCAACGTCGGCAGGTTCTGCCGCAGCAGCTCGCCGGCGGCCAACGTCTCCAGGGTGGGCACGTCTCCGCAGCAGGCGAGCACCACGTCCGGTTCGGTGCCGCCGTCGTTGCTGGCCCACTCCCAGATGCCCAGGCCACGCCGGGTGTGCTGGATCGCCTCGGTCATCGTCAGCCAGTTCGGGGCGGCCTGCTTACCGGCCACCACCACGTTGATGTAGTGCCGGCTGCGCAGGCAGTGGTCCATCGTGGCGAGCAGCGTGTTGGCGTCCGGCGGCAGGTAGACCCGCACCACCTCTGCCTTCTTGTTGACGACGTGGTCGATGAAGCCCGGGTCCTGGTGGGAGAAGCCGTTGTGGTCCTGCCGCCAGACGTGGCTGGAGAGCAGGTAGTTCAGCGAGGCGATCGGCTGCCGCCAGGGGATGGCCCGGGTCACCTTCAACCACTTGGCGTGCTGGTTGAGCATCGAGTCGACGATGTGGATGAACGCCTCGTAGCTGGTGAACACGCCGTGCCTGCCGGTCAGCAGGTAGCCCTCCAGCCAACCCTGGCACAGGTGCTCGGAGAGCACCTCCATGACCCGCCCGTCGGGGGAGAGGTGGTCGTCGCCGGGCACTGTGGCGGCCACCCAGACCCGGTCGGTCACCTCGAACGCGGCGCTCAGCCGGTTGGACGCGACCTCGTCCGGGCCGAACAGCCGGAACGTCTGGGGGTTGGCGTTGATGACGTCGCGGATCCACGGGCCGAGCACCCCGGTCGCGCCGGCGATCGGCGTACCCGGTTCGGGTACCTCCACGCCGTAGTCGCGGAAGTCCGGCAGGGCCAGGTCGCGCAGCACCAGACCGCCGTTGGTCACCGGGTTGGCGCTCATCCGCCGGTCACCGCGCGGCGGCAGCGTCAGCAGCTCCTCCACCGGGGCGCCGGTCGCGTCGAACAGCTCCTCCGGCCGGTAGCTGCGCAGCCAGTGCTCCAGCTCGACCCGGTGCGCCGGGTTGTCGCGGACGCCCGACAGCGGCACCTGGTGGGCGCGGTAGGTGCCCTCCACCCGGGTGCCGTCGACCTCACGCGGGCCGGTCCAGCCCTTCGGCGTCCGCAGAATGATCATCGGCCAGCGGGGACGGTCGACGACTCCTCCGGAGCGGGCCCGCCGCTGGATCTCGGCGATCTCGCTCAGCACGCGGTCCAGCGTCGCGGCGAGGGTCCGGTGCACCCGGGCGGGCTCGTCACCAGCCACCACGTACGGCTGGTAGCCCGATCCGCGCATGAGGTCGAGCAGGTCGGTCTCGGGGATCCGGGACAGCACGGTCGGGTTGGCGATCTTGTAGCCGTTGAGGTGCAGGATGGGCAGCACCGCGCCGTCGCGTGCCGGGTTGAGGAACACGTCGGAGAGCCAACTGCCGGCCAGCGGCCCGGTCTCCGCCTCACCGTCGCCGATCACGCAGGCCACGAGTAGGTCCGGGTTGTCGAACGCGGCGCCGTAGGCGTGGCTCAACGCGTACCCCAGTTCGCCGCCCTCGTGGATCGAGCCCGGCACGTCCGCCGCGACATGGCTGGGGATGCCGCCCGGGAAGGAGAACTGGCGGAAGAGCCGGGACATCCCGGCCTCGTCGCGGGCCACGTCGTGGTAGCGCTCCGACCAGGTGCCCTCCAACCAGGTGTTCGCCACGATCGCCGGACCGCCGTGGCCGGGGCCGGTGACCAGCATGGCGTTGAGGTCGCGCGCCACGATCACCCGGTTGAGGTGGGCGTAGATCAGGTTGAGGCCGGGGCTGGTGCCCCAGTGCCCGAGCAGCCGGGGTTTGATGTCGTCGGGGGTCAGCGGCTCGCGCAGCAGCGGGTTGTCCAGCAGGTAGATCTGCCCGACGGTGAGGTAGTTCGCGGCGCGCCAGTAGGCGTCCAGCCGACGCAGCTCGTCGTCGGTGAGGGCGCGGTGCACGTCGAGCGCGGTCTCCATCATGCTGCCTCTCGCGGGTAGGAGTGGGGCGTCCGGCATCGAGCCTGGCCACTGCGGACGGCCGGGGTCAGGGCCGTTGGTCCCGCGAAGGGCGGGCGCCGGGCCCGGTCAGCGGCGCCTCGGCGAGGCCGCGGACGACGACCACCGGGGCCGGGGAGTGGTAGAGCAGGGACTGGGCGACAGCGCCCAGCATGGCCCGGCCCGGTTCGTCGCCGCGGGCGGCGACCAGCGCCACCTGCGCGCTGCGGGAGGTGTCGATCAGCACCTCGGCGGGGTCGCCGCGTACCACGCGACACTCGGTCGGCACCGCGCTGCGGCGGCCGATGTGGCGGTCCAGCGCTTCGCTGAGCTGCTCGGTGACCGCGTCGGTGTCCTCGTCGTACTCCACCGCCCGCAGCGCCAGCAGTCGGGCGTCCCGGCGGGCCGCGCACTCCACGGCCCACTGCAGGGCGAGGTGCGAGCTGGGTGAGCCGTCCACTCCGACCAGCACCGGGCCCTGTGGCGGCGGCTCACGGCGGACCACCAACAGCGGGCAGCCGGCCCGTGCGGCCAACTGCACGGCAGGCGTCTCGGCCGGAACGCTCTGGCCGCTGCCCGCCATTCCGCTGTCGCCGACGGCCAGCAGGAAGCTGCCCTCCGAGCGGCGGATGAGGGTGGGCAGCATGGCGCTCTCGACGATCTCCCCGCGTACGGTCAGCCCTGGCTCGGTCTGGTGGGCGAGCTGAGCGGCGCGGGCGATCAGTTTCTCGGCCTGGTCGCGGGGTGCGGCGACGGTGTCCGCGGCGAAGGCCGCGCGCCAGTCGAAGGTGTGCAGCAGGTGCAGTGGCCGGCCGTGTCCGGCGGCCTCCTGCGCGGCCTGTTCGACGACCGGGAGGTCGAGTTCCGACCCGAGGCCAACCAGCACCGCTGCGTCGGCGGGTGCGGCCATCCGATATCACCTCCCGGGCGTCGCGCCCGGCACGACCAAGCTGTCCCTGACCGAGGGTAGTCGGATGAACACGGCAGCGGGTCCGATCCGCTGCGGCCGCCGCTCGTCAACCAGGGTTGACAGGCGATGGGTTGTCAACGTATGTTGACGGCATGAGTCAGGCGACAGAACTCGCGGCGGCAGCCGGCAGCACCGACCCCCGGGTCGGGCTGCGCGCCGTCCGCGCGCTACGCCGGCTGCTCGAGCGGCTCGAGGTGGTCCAGGTCGACAACGCCCGACGACAGGGCTGGTCCTGGCAGGAGATCGCCGACACGCTCGAGGTCAGCCGGCAGGCAGTGCACAAGAAGCACGCCGGGCGACCGGCGGTCAACTCATCCTGGGAGGCGTGATGTTCGAACGATTCACCGACCGGGCGCGCGACGTGGTGCGACGGGCGCTGGAGGAGGCGCGGGTCGAGGGCCAGCGGCCGGTCGGCACCGAGCACCTGCTGCTCGCCCTGCTCGCCGACGACGCCGGGCTGGCCAGCCGGGTGCTTGCCGACGCCGGGGTGCACGCCGACGACCTTCGCGAACGCGTCCGGCGACACACCGCCAGCGGCGGCGTCGGCCTCGGCGACGCGGACGCGGCGGCCCTGCGGGAGATCGGCATCGACCTGGCCGCGATCGTGGCCCGCATCGAGCAGTCCTTCGGCCCGGACGCGCTACGGGAGGCGGTGCCGGCGCCGCGTCGCCGGTGGGGGCGTAAGCGGTACCTCGGCGGCCCGTTCTCGCCCCGCTCGAAGAAGGCGCTGGAGTTGTCACTGCGGGAGGCCATCCGGCTGCGCCACCGCCACATCGGCACCGAGCACATCCTGCTCGGGGTGCTTCGGGAGGGCAACGGGCTGGGCGCGTTGGTGCTCACCGAGTCCGGGGTCGACCTCGATGATCTGCGCCGGCGGGTGGAGCTCGCACTGCGGGCGGCGGCCTGACGGGTGAGGTCGGGTTGAAACCTGTCTGTGGCACTTCCGACGCGTGCCGGTCGCCGGGTCGCTGAAGCCGTCTGGGTGCTGCACACTGGCGCCGTGGATTCTCGACAGGACAGGCGGCCCTCGGGCGGCGACGGCGGGTTGCGCTCCGCGGTGGTGGTCAACCCGGTCAAGGTCGACGATCTCGACGAGTTGCGCCGTACCGTCGACGACGCCCTGACCGCGGCCGGCTGGCCCGCGCCGCAGTGGTACGAGACGACAGTCGACGACCCGGGTCGCGGCCAGACCGAGCAGGCCGTCAAGGACGGCGTCGACCTGGTCTTCGCCTGCGGGGGCGACGGCACAGTGATGTCCTGCGTCAGCGGGTTGGTCGGCACCGACGTGGCCCTCGCCGTGCTGCCGCAGGGCACCGGCAACCTGCTCGCCGCCAACCTGGGGCTCTCCACCGACCTGGCCGCCGGGTTGCAGGTCGCCGTCGAACGCGGCCGACGGCTGCTCGACGTCGGCGCTGTCGAGGACAAGTACTTCACGGTGATGGCCGGCATGGGCTTCGACGCCCAGATGCTCGAAGCCACCAACGAGACCACCAAGGCCCGCATCGGCTGGCCGGCATACGTGATGGGTGCCGCCCGTCACCTGCGGGACCGGCCGATGCGGGTGCAGATCCGCGTCGACGACCGGCCGCCGATGCGCCGCCGGGCCCGTTCGGTCCTGATCGCCAACGTCGGCCGGCTGCAGGGCGGCGTGACCCTGCTGACGGAGGCCGAGCCGGACGACGGCTGGCTCGACGTCGCCGTGCTCACTCCGCACAACCTGCGGCACTGGCTCGCGCTCGGCTGGGCGGTGATCCGCCGCAGCGGCCAGGTGCCGCGGCTGGAGGTGTTCCGGGGCAAGCGCGTGGTGGTCTCCAGCAACCGGGCCCACCCCCGGGAGTTGGACGGTGACCTCATCGCCCCGGGCCGGCACCTCGAGGCCGAGGTCCGGCCCCAGGCGCTCTGGCTCTGCGTCCCCCAGCCCGAGGACGCCCCCGACCTGGCCGTCGACGCGCAAGGCGCCGGGGAGCGGGGCGAGCAGCTGATCGAGGAAGCGCGCCGTGAGTAGCACCCGGATCGTGCCGGAGACCCGGCTGATGGCCGACGAGGAGCTGTCCGCCGACGACGCCTGGCACACACTGCGCCGGCACGGCGGCTGGCACCTGCTGCGGGACGCGTTCATCCGGTTCCGCTACGGCGACGGGTTCAGCCACTCCCGGGCCTTCGCGCTCCAACTCTGCCTCGCCGTGGTGCCGTTCCTGATCGCTCTCACCGGCCTCATCAGCGAGCTGGGCGTCGAGGAGGGCGGCCGGGTGGTCGCCGACACCGTCCTGGCGCTCACCCCCGGGCAGAGCGCGCAGATGGTCTCCGAGCTGCTCGGCGAGGGCGAGCGCGTCGAGGACGCCGGGGAGTTGGCGCTCACCCTCGGTCTGCTCACCGGCCTGTTCGCGCTCACCACCACGATGGCCCAGATCGAGCGGGGCGCCAACCGCATCTACGGCGTCGAGCGGGACCGCCCGGCGCTGCGCAAATACCTGCGGGCAGCCGTCCTGGCCGTCACCGCCGGCCTGCCCGCGCTCGCCGGCTTCCTGATCCTGGTCGGCGGCGGCGCGATCGGCGACTCGGTCCGCGAACACTACGAGTGGGGCGCCCTCGCCAACGGCATCTGGGACGTGATCCGCTTTCCGCTGAGTCTCGGGCTGACCGTCGTCGCCGTCGCCGTGCTGTTCCGACACGCGCCGCGCCGCAACCAGCCCGGCCTGTCCTGGCTGTTCTTCGGCGCCGGCATCGCCACGGCGCTGTGGTGGCTGGCCAGCCTGCTGCTCGCCGCGTACGTGCGGTTCAGTGACGGTTTCGGGCAGACCTACGGCGCCCTGACCGGCATGATGGCGCTGCTGCTCTGGGCCAACCTGACCGGGATGGCGCTCTTCGGTGGGCTGGCCTTCGCCGCCCAACTGGAGGCGGTTCGCATCGGGGCGAAAGAGCCCGCCCAACCGGACCTGTGGGAGCCCGACCCGGACCGCGCCGAGCTGTACGACACCGGGGACATGTCGGCGCTCTAGCGGCACCTCGCGTGTACGGGGCACGCGGATCGGGTAATGCGCCTCGCCAGACAGGAAAGGGAGGTGCGGGGTGACCGCGGTCAAAGAGGTGGCTCGCCGTCCGATCGGTCATTTCGCCGAACGGAGCATTGCCGGTCTGGTGGCCGTCACCGGCGCCGGGGTGGCCTTCGGGCTGCTGTTGTTGCTCGTCCGGGTGCGGTGGAGCCCGCTCCAGGATGCCGACCACGGGCTCGCCGAGTGGTTCAACGGGCTCGTCGCCCCGCACCACGCGCTGGTCACAGTGCTCCAGGCGGTGACGGACCTGGGCGGCCGACCGATCCTCATCTGGCTGGTCACCATCGCCGTGGTCGGGCTGCTGATCCGGCGGCAGCCCCGACTTGCCGTCTACCTGATCATCACGGGGGTCGGTGGCCTGATCCTCGACCCGTCGCTGAAGACGCTTGTCGGCCGGCTCCGCCCGGTCGTGGACGTGCCGATCGCCAGCGCGCCCGGCAACAGCTTTCCGAGCGGGCACGCGCTCGGCTCGTTCGTCGCGTACGGCGCGCTGCTGCTGGTGTTCCTGCCGGCGATGGCGCCCCGCTGGCGCAAGCCGGCCATCGTCGGCGTCGGTGTGCTGGTGACACTGGTCGGGCTGACCCGGATCGCGCTGGGCGTGCACTTCGTCTCCGACGTGCTGGCCGCCTGGCTGCTCGGAGCCGCCTGGCTGGGTGTCACCGCGTACGCCTTCCGACTGTGGCGGCGGGAGCGGGGGCGGCCGGTGCCGCCGCTGACCGAGGGCCTGGAGCCGGAGGCGGGGCACGACATCGCCCCCGCCCCGGCCGAGGAACACGTGTTGGCCCACCCCCGCTCGGCGGTGGCCGAGCTGCTGGTCGGCTGGGTGATCGTGTTCGGGGCGCTGTACGGCTTCGGCACGTACGTCAGCTACCACGCCAAGGGCACCTTCTTCGACACCCTCGACACGGAGGTGCCGCGGTGGTTCGCCGAGCGGCACACCGAGGTGCTGACCGACGTCAGCTGGTGGTGGAGCAAGTTCGGTGACACCCATGCCATCCTGCTGATCTCGCTGGTGTTCTGCCCGCTGGTGTTGGCGGTGTGGCGGCGCTGGCGTCCGGTGCTCTTCGTGGCGCTGGCGATGGTGGGGGAGTTGACCCTCTTCCTCGCGTCGGCCCGCGCGATCGACCGGCCGCGTCCGCCGGTGGAGAACCTGGACGGCCAGATGCCCACCTCGTCGTTCCCGTCCGGGCACATCGCTGCCACGATCTGCGTCTGGCTGGCGATCACCCTCATCGTCTTCCCGCGTACCGACAGGTGGTGGCGTTGGATCTTCGTGGCGCTCGCCGTGCTCATGCCGGTCGGGGTGGCCACGTCGCGGATGTACCGGGGGATGCACCACCCGACCGACTTCATGGGCGCGATCCTGCTCTCCGCGCTCTGGATCGGCCTGCTCTACCTGGTGATCCGCCCGAACGAGGACCTGAAGGAAGGCAACCGACCCGCCATCGAGTCGGAGGACGTGGACACCCTCGACGACGAGCTGGCGCGGGCCGGCCGAGCCGACTAGGCGCCGCCGTCGTGCTGCGGGTGATGACCTGGAACATCCGCACCGGCGGCCGGGATCGCGGCGGCCTCGACCGGCTGGATCAGGTGGTCCAGGTCGTCGACGAGCAGGCACCGGACGTGCTGGCCCTGCAGGAGTTGCGCGGCTTCGACCGGGACGGGCTGATGGCCGCCGTGGCGGGCCGGGTGGGGATGAGTCCCCACCTGGCCCGGTCCTGCGTCGGGCAGCCGGTGGCGGTACTGGTCCGGCCGCCGTACCGGGTCGTCGACGCGGGGCCGGTGCGTCGTCCGTTCCACCACGCCGCCGCCCGCGTCGTGGTGGCCACATCGGCCGGCCCGCTCACTGTGCTCGGCACCCACCTCTACCCGTACTCCGGTGGCCGGCGGCGGATGGAGGTCGACTGGTTGGTCGCCGCGATGCGCCGTCACCAGGGTCCGCTGACGCTGGTCGCCGGCGACCTCAACTCGCTCGACCCGACCGTCGACCACACGGCCCGGCTGGCCGGCATGCCCACCCTCTACCGGCGGCGGCACCTGCGTCGCTCCGGTGACGCCGTGGACACCCGCGCGATCGCCCGGCTGCTCGCCGCCGGTCTCGTCGACCTCTGGCCTTCGGGCAACGTCGACGTGCCGGAGGCCGCCGGCCACACAGTGCCCACCCGGCTCGGCGGGGCCGAGTTCGCCGGGATGCGGCTGGACTACCTGCTCGGCAGCACCGCGGTGGCGCAGCGGGTGCGCGACTGCCGGGTGATCCGTGACGGCGTGACGGCCACCGCCTCCGACCACTACCCGCTGCTCGCCGAGGTGGACCTCGCCGACGGGTGAGCGCCCGAACGGCCGTAGACCCCGTCGTGGCGGCGCTGCTCGCCACGTCGAGCGGCGGGTTCGGTGCCTACACCAACAGCCTGATTGTCCCGGCCAGCGCCGCTTGGCAGTGGGACGCGATCCGACTCCTCTGACGTCGGGGACGGTATGGGAGGGCTCACCGGAGCCCTCCCATACCCAGATCTCGGGGTCGACCGTTAGGCGTCAGAGCACGAGATTCAGCAGGACGGTCAGCACCACCGAGGCCACGATCGAGAAGAGGATCATCAGGAGGCAGCCGAGGCCCCCGCCGAGCGGGCGGATCTCCGTGTTGCCGAAGCGCATGATGGTCACCTGTCCGTGAGTGCGGAATGAGGGGCGAGCAACTGCCGGATCGCGTCCGCGACCGCCGCTGGGTCGGTCGTCGCCGCGTTGTGCGGGGCGCCGGGAACGACCACCAGGTTGGCGCCCGGCACCAGCCGGGTCACCTCATCACGCCAGCGTGGCGGCGCGATCGGGTCCCGCCCACCGGTCAGGACCAGGGTCGGCGCGGTGATCCGGACCAGGTCCGCCTCGATGGCATTGTGCACCGAGTGCGACAGCGTCGCGAAGACCCGCCAGGGCCGGGCGTTCCAGACGTCCCGCGCCAGGACCGGCGCCTGGAGCGGCGCCTCGCGGGTGTTGTCCACCAGCCACCGACCGAGCAGTCCCCGGCGGGTCCGGGCGGCCGGGTCGCTGGTCGGCCCGGCCAGCACCAGCGCGCGTACGGCGCCCGGGTGGTTCGCGGCGAGCGCGGCGGCCACCTCGGCACCGAACGAGTGCCCGAGCAGGCAGACCGGCGGCAGTCGGTACGCGGCCAGCCAGGCGGCCAGGTGCTCGGCATGCCGGCGCACGTCGTACGCGCCCCGGGGGCGTTCGGTCAGCCCGAAGCCGGGCAGGTCCGGCACGTACACCTGATGGGTGGTGGCGAGCGCGACGGCCAGCGGGGTGAGATACCGGTGCGAGACCGCCAGGCCGTGCACGAGCACCACGGGTGGCGCTTCGCTGGTCGGGCCCGCAGCGCGCCGGGTGTGGGTGCGCAGCCCGTCGACGAGCCGCCACTCGCTGGTCAGTCCGGCGGCCGGCCGGGGCGCGGCCATGCCGAGCCGCAGTTCGGCCAACCCGAACCGGCTGGTCCGAGCCGGTCGGGCCGGCCGGTGCGGCGGATGGATCGCGGTGCGGTTCACAGCTGGCGCAGTCGGGGCAGCAGTTGCTCCTGCGCCCAGTCCAGGAACATCGGCTGGGTCTCTCCACCGACCTGGACGATCGCCACGTGGGTGAAGCCGGCGTCGACGAACCTGCGGAACGCCTCGAAGTGCGCGTCCAGGTCCGGACCGCAGGGGATGCCCTCGGCGACGTCCTCCTCGCGGACGAACTGGGTGGCGGCGGCGAAGGACTCGGGGCCGGGCAGGTCGGCGTTGACCTTCCAACCCATGCCGAACCAGCGGAACTGGTCGTGCACGATCTTGCGGCATTCCGCCTCGTCGGGGCCGTAGCAGATGGCCACCTGGCCGTAGCGGGGCTGGCCGGCGCCACCGGCGTCGTCGTACATCTCGATGATGTGCCGGTCGGGTTCGGTGGAGATGAGGCCGTTGCCGTACTCGGCGGCCAGCGTCGCGGACTGTCGACCGGACGCGGCGATGGCCATCGGTACCGGCCGTTCCGGGCGGTCCCAGACGTAGGCGTCGGGCACGTCGAAGTGATTGCCGGAGAAGGTCAGCGTCTCCCCGTTGAGCAACGGCCGGATGATCTGCAACGCCTCCTCGAACATCTCGTGCCGCTGCTGGACGTGCGGCCAGCCGCCGACCACGTGCTCGTTCAGGTTCTCCCCGGCGCCCAGGCCCAGGGTGAACCGGCCGTCCGAGAGCGCCCCGATGGTGCTGGCCTTCTGCGCGACCACGGCCGGGTGGTAGCGGCGGATCGGGCAGGTCACGAAGGACATCAGCTGCGCGCGGGAGGTGGCGTGGGCGACCGCGCCGAGCACCGACCAGGCGTACGGAGAGTGGCCCTGCGAGTCCAGCCAGGGGTAGTAGTGGTCGGACATCACCAGCTGGTCGAAACCAGCCGCCTCGGCGCGCACCGCATGGTCCACCAGCTGCTTGGGCCCGGCCTGCTCGCTCATCAGGGTGTAGCCGACGCTGACCATCCTGGTATCCCCTCTCGCTGACGGATCGTTCCCGGGATACCCCGGTGCACGGCGGTCAACCCTCCCGTCCGGTTCGGCCGCCGGGGTGCTTGACGGATCCCGGCCGCCTGCCTACCGTCGCTCTTAACCGGTTAAGAGCCGGGTGTGGCGCACATCCTGTGGTGGGGATGACCGCCCCGCGACGGCCCGCGTCCGCGTGGGCCGTTGCGGCTGTCCGGGCTGCGGGCCCGTCAACTGAACCGGTTGCGAAGACCAAGCCATCGTCCTACGCTGATGCCTGCGCCGGGAGCTGGGCGCGGCTGCCGGGCTGCAGCCGCCTTCCCCCGTCACATCCCCACCCCTGTCGGGCACCGGGGGTCCTCCCTGAGGAAGGCCATGAAGACTCGACTCTCCGCCGCCGGCGCGACTCTGCTCGCGTTGCTCGTCACCGTGCTGGCGTTCGGCCAGCCGGCACACGCCGCGGCTGGTTTCTCCGTCGCAGGCGGCAAGTTGTACGACGCCAACGGCTCCGAATTCATCATGCGCGGCGTCAACCACGCGCACACCTGGTACCCGCAGCAGACCAGCTCGTTCGCCGACGTGAAGGCGCTCGGCGCGAACACCGTGCGGGTGGTGCTCTCCAGCGGCGACCGGTGGACCCGCAACACCAACGCCGACGTCGCCAACGTCATCTCGCTCTGCAAGGCCAACCGGCTGATCTGCGTGCTGGAGGTGCACGACACCACCGGGTACGGCGAGCAGAGCGGCGCGATCACCCTCGACCGCGCCGTCGACTACTGGCTCAGCCTCGCCGACGTCCTCGCCGGCCAGGAAAGGTACGTCATCGTCAACATCGGCAACGAGCCGTACGGCAACCAGAACTACGCCTCCTGGGCCACCGACAGCGCCAACGCGATCAAGCGCCTGCGGGCCGGCGGGTTGACCCACACGATCATGGTGGACGCGCCGAACTGGGGGCAGGACTGGTCGTTCACCATGCGCGACAACGCCGCGTCGGTCTTCGCCGCCGACCCGGCCCGCAACACAGTGTTCTCCATCCACATGTACGGGGTGTTCGACACCGCCGCGGAGATCAGCGACTACCTGGGCCGGTTCCGCGCTGCCGGGCTGCCCATCGTGGTCGGTGAGTTCGGCTTCAACCACTCCGACGGGAACCCGGACGAGGACGCCATCCTCGCGTACAGCCAGGCCAACGGGATCGGCTGGCTGGGCTGGTCGTGGAGCGGCAACGGCGGCGGCGTCGAGTATCTCGACCTGGCCACCAACTTCAACCCGGCGAGCCTGACCGACTGGGGTCGGCGCCTCTTCAACGGCGTCAACGGCATCCGGCAGACCGCCCGCGAGGCCAGCGTCTTCGGCGGCACCCCGCCGCCGACCACCCCACCCCCGACGACGCCCCCGCCGACGAACGGTGGCTGCACGGCGACGTACACGGTGACCAACCAGTGGCAGGGCGGCTTCCAGGGTGAGGTACGGGTGACCGCCGGCGCGAGGGCGATCACCGGTTGGACCGCCGGCTGGACCTTCGCCAACGGCCAGCGCATCACCCAGTCCTGGAATGTGGCCCTCACCAGCAGCGGAACCACTGTGACCGCCCGCAACACCGACTACAACGGACGGCTGGCCGCCGGGGCCAGCGCCAGTTTCGGCTTCCTCGGCAGTTGGACGGGCACCAACAGCCCGCCGGCGGTGAGCTGCACGGCGAGCTGACCGTCGGACCGGTGGTCGGGTCCGCGACGGCCCGGACCGGTGGTCGGGTCCGCGTCGGACCCGGCCACCGGAACCCGCCCCGGTCAGTGCTGCCCGGACAGGTTCACGATCACCACCCCGGCGATGATCAGCGCGATGCCGGTGAGCTTCGCGAGCCCCACCGACTCACCCAGGAACACGGCCCCGATCGCCACGATGGCCGCGGTGCCCAGACCCGACCAGAGGGCGTACGCCACCCCCACCGGGATCTCCTTGACAGCCTGGGCCAGCAGGAGAAAAGCCACCGCGTAGCCGCCCAGGCACGCCACCGTCGGCCACAGGCGACTGAACCCGGCGGTGCTCTTGATCAGGCTGGTCGCCATCACCTCGGCGAGGATGGCGATCCCCAACAGCACGTACGCCATGCGTCCCCTCGGTGCTTCGTGGTCGATGAAGCTCGTCGCTACCCAGGCTAGTGCCGGTACTGTCCCCGTCCGGCCGCCCCGCCCACGCCCGGTCGACGTCGAGTCGACCCGTCTGCGTGGGGCGCGTGCCGCCCGTCTGCGTGGCGTGCGTGCCGCCCGTCTGCGTGGCGTCCGTGCCGCCCGCCGACGTGGCGTCCGCGCGGCCCGTTGAGGCGGCACCCGTGCGGCCCCGGCACATGTCGCAGAAGTCCTTTGGAGCTGATGTCTCAAACGAATCGGGTGTGGCGATGAAGCGAGCCTCGCCAACAAATCAGACGAACTGGCGAATCAGCCTCACTAATAAATCAGACGTCGCCCACTGGATCTGCCGTGCGCCCGGCACCCGCCCCGGTGGATGAATCGTTTACGGCATCAGCTCCAAAGGACGCCAAGCACACCCGCTCACCCCAGTCTCGGTAGGGTCGCGCCGCCGCTAACCCGAGCCGCGCCGCCGCTAACCCGAGCCGCGCTGCCGCCCGGGCCGCCGGGCCGCCGCCGGGCCGCCGGGCCGCCGCCGGGCCGCCGGGCCGTCGCCGTGGCGTCGTGCCGCCGCCAAGGCGGGTGAAGCCGGCTGGTTGCGCCAGGCGGCACTTGGTCCGTGGCTTCACGGCAGGTCAGCGGACTCGGTGGCCAGTTGGGCAGCTCGCATGGTCAGGTAGAGCTGTTCGGGGCGGCTGCTCGTGCGGGCGGCGGCGGCCCGGTAGTCGGCGATCGCCTGGGCCTGGTCACCGGCCATCTCGTGCAGGTGGGCGCGGGCGGCGGCCAGCCGGTGGTGTGCGGCCAGTTGCGGGTCGTGGGCCAACTCGTCGAGGGCGGCCAGGCCGGCGGCCGGGCCGTGCACCATTGCCGTCGCCACGGCCCGGTTGAGCGCCACCACGGGGCTGCCCGCCAGCCGTTCCAGTACCTCGTACAGCGCCAGGATCTGCGGCCAGTCGGTCTGCTCGGTGCTCGACGCCTCGTCGTGCAGAGCGGCGATGGCGGCCTGCACCTGGTACGGACCGACCGGCCCGCGCGGCAGGGCCCGGGTGACCAGTGCGACGCCCTCGGCGATCGCCGTCGCGTCCCAGCGGCTGCGGTCCTGATCGGCCAGTGAGATCAGCTCGCCGGAGGGCCCCGTCCGCGCCGGGCCGCGTGCCTCGGTGAGCAGCATCAGCGCCAGCAGCCCGGCCGATTCGCTGTCGTTCGGCAGCAGCGTGTGCAGCGCGCGGGTCAGCCGGATCGCCTCCGCCGCGAGGTCCACGCGGCGCAGGTCCGGGCCGGTGGTGCTGGTGTGCCCCTCGGTGAAGACCAGGTACAACACCTGCCGTACGGCGATCAACCGGTCCGACCGCTCCGCCGGCTCGGGCATCCGGAACGGCAGCCCGGATGCCCGGATGCGCTGCTTGGCCCGGCTGATCCGCTGCGCCATCGTCGCCTCGGGCACCAGGAACGCGCGGGCGATCTCGGCCGTGCTCAACCCGCCAACGGCGCGCAGGGTCAGCGCCACCGCCGACGTCGGCGCGAGGGCCGGGTGGCAGCAGAGGAAGAGCAGCACCAGCGTGTCGTCCCGCTCGGCGGTCAACTCCTCGTCTGAGGCTGGCGCGTACCGCTGGTCGTCCGGGTCCCGGCGGGCGACCAAGTCCTCCCGGCGGCGTCTGGCCTGCTCACCGCGGACCAGCTCGATCATCCGCCGGTAACCGACCTGGATCAGCCAGCCCCGGGGGTTCGCCGGCAGCCCCTCGGTCGGCCACTGGGTGGCGGCGGCCAGCAGCGCCTCCTGCACCGCGTCCTCGGCGGTGGCGAAGTCACCGAAGCGGCGGCTGAGCACGCCGAGGACCTGCGGCGCCAACTCGCGCAGCAGGTCCTCGATGCGGGGATCGGTGTTCAGCCCTCACAGCTCCTGGGTCGGGGCGGACATCACCGGGTGCACCTCGATCGGCATGTTCAGCGGCCGGCCGCCGGGGCCGGGCGCCGTGGAGATGTGCGCCGCCAGCTCCACGGCCCGCTGCGGGCTCTCGCAGTCGACGATCCAGAAGCCGGCCAGGAACTCCTTCGTCTCGGCGAACGGCCCCTCGGTGACCACCGGGGCCCCGCCCTCACCGGCGCGGACGATGCGGGCCTGCTGCGGGCCGCCGAGGCCCTGCCCGTCGACCCACTCGCCGGCGGCGGTGAGCTTGTCGTTGACCTCGCCCATGAAGGCGATGTGCGCCCGGACCTCGTCCTGGGTCCACGTGTCGATGCTCGGGAAGTCGGTCCCGGCTGCGCTGAACTGCATCAGCAGCATGTACTTCATGGTTGGCTCCTCACGCCCGCGCACCCTCGTCGGTGCTCTCACACTGAGGTAGAAGCAGGCCCCGCCGTTCTCGACACCCCGGCCGACGATTCTCCAGAATCTTTTCAGTCGACGGCGTCGACCTCCAGCACCAGGCTCTGCTCCGGGTGCAGGGCGGGCAGCTGCACACCCACCCGGGCCAGCGCCCCCCCGCTGAGAGTCAGACCACTCGCCAGCCAGGTGGGCGGCGACAGGTCGATACTCGCCGGAGCAGGGACGCCGGACACCTGTCGTACCCGGTACCGCCGGCCCGGGTCGAGGCCGGGCAGCCGCACCGCGCCGGGCACCTGGGTCACGGAGGTGGTCAGCCGGGCCACCGCGTACACCGCTCGGGTGTTGTCGTGGTCGATGACGCCGTGCGCCCAGACGGCCGGGTCCGGGTGGTCGACCCGGACCACCCGGCCAGCGTGCAGCAGCGGGCGCAGCCGCTTGTGCAGTGCCACCCAGGCGGCCAGCTCGGTCTGCTCGCCGGCGCTGATCGACGCGATGTCCCACTCGATGCCGTGGTGGCCGAAGAGCGCGGTCGCCGCCCGGAAACCCAGGTCGTGTACGCGGTGGGTGGTGTGCGAGCGTTCCGGGCCGACGTGGGTGCCGATCAGCTCCGGTGGCAGCAGCAGCCCCGTCCAGCGTTGGATGCTGAGCCGTTCCAGGGCGTCGTTGCAGTCGCTGGCCCAGACCCGGTCGGTGCGCGCCAGGATGGCCAGGTCAACCCGGGCCCCGCCGGACGAGCAGCTCTCGATCTCCAGACCCGGGTGTCGATCGCGCAGCTCGTCGAGGAGCCGGTAGACCGCCAGGGTCTGCCCGTGCACCCCGGGGCGGCCGTGGTGCCCGGCCTCGGTGAGATCCCGGTTCTGGTCCCACTTGAGGTACCGGATGCCGGGGTGGTCGGTGAGCAGCGTGTCGAGGCGTTCCAGCACATGGTCGTACGCCTCGGGGCGGCCCAGGTCGAGCACCTGCTGGTGACGCCAGGCCGGCGGCAGCCGCCCCGGCACGGCGAGCAGCCAGTCGGGGTGCGCGCGGAACAGGTCCGAGTCGGGGTTGACCATCTCCGGCTCGACCCAGAGGCCGAACTGGAGGCCCTGGCCGGCGACGTGCTCGATCAGCGGTTGCAGGCCGTCCGGCCAGACGCCCTCGTCGACGTACCAGTCGCCGAGCCCGGCGGTGTCGTCGCGCCGGCCGCGGAACCAGCCGTCGTCGAGCACGAACCGCTCCACGCCGATCTGCGCGGCCCGGTCGGCGAGCGCCCGCAGCCGGTCCAGGTCGTGGTCGAAGTAGACCGCCTCCCAGACGTTGAGGGTGACCGGGCGGGGGGAGCGCGGGTGTCCGGGGCGGGCCCGGAGGTGGGTGTGCAGCACGTCGCTGAGCCCGTCCAGCCCGGCGTCGGACCAGACCGCGTAGAGCAGGGGAGTCTCGTACGACTCGCCGGGCCCGAGCCGGATCTCCCCGGGGGCCAGCAGCTCGCCGCCACCGACTGTGGACTCGCCGGTGGGCCGACGCTCGGCGAACGTGACGTGGTCGCCGCTCCAGGCGGTGTGCACCGCCCAGACCTCGCCGTGGCCGAAGCCGAACCCGGTGGTGCCGGCCACCAGCAGCAGTGTGGCGTCGTGCCCGGTACGGCCGTGTCGGCTCTCGCGGACCCAGGCGCCGTGCTGCCACGGGTGCCGCTGCGGGGACCGTTCCCGACACCACCGGCCGGTCAGGTCGAGCAGTTCGGTGGCGACCGCCGGCACCGGCAGCACCGGCGTCAGCTCCCGCAGCTCGTACGCGCTGTCGCCGTCGTTGCGCAGCCGGTGCCGAACGGTCAGCAGGCCGTGCGGGTCGAGCGTGATCTCGATGGTCACTGCCAGCCCGGCCGCCGGGTCCGACGCCCGGACGGTCACCCGGGCCGGTCCGTCGGCGGGCTGGTCGACGTCGAGGCCGTCCAGCCGGAACGCGGTGGACCAGTCGGCCCCGTCGCGGTGCCCGGCCAGACCGGGCCGTCCACTCCAGCCGGCGCTCGCCTCCGGCAGCACTGACAGCACTGTCGGCTCGTCGAAGCTGCTCGGCACCACCGGCGGTACTGTCGCGTCGGTGAGCTGGCGCAGGCCGTCGTCGTCGAGGTCGCCGATGTCGCCGCCCCAGTGCACGACCCGGGGCAGCCCCGGGCCGCGCGCGTCGAGCACCAGGCTGGTCAGCGCGCGGCGCAGGTGCAGGATCGTCATCCTTTGGAGGCTCCCAAGGTCAGGCCCCGAACGAAGTGCCGCTGGAGCATAAAGAAGATCACCAGGGTGGGGATCGCGACGAGCACGCTGCCCGCCGAGACCAGGTTGTTGTCGGTGAAGAACTCACCGCGCAGGTTGTTGAGCGAGCTGGTCACGGGGAACTTGTCGCCGGTGCGCATGAGGACGGTGGCCCAGAAGAACTCGTTGTAGATCCAGGTCACCTCCAGCGTCGCCAGTGCGGCCAGGGCCGGCCGGCACAGCGGCATGGTGACCTGCCAGTACTGTCGCCAGATGCTCGCCCCGTCGACCATCGCCGCCTCGTACAGGTCGCGGGGGAGCGCCTTCATGTAGTTGCTGAGCACGAAGACACAGAACCCGCACTGGAAGGCCACGTTGATCAGGATCAGGCCCCAGTAGCTGTCGTAGAGCAGCTCCGAGTCGCTCATGAACTCCGGCAGCGGCACCTCGGTGAAGAGCCGGAACAGCGGGATGAGCAGCGCCTGCTGGGGCAGCAGGTTGGCAGCGGTGAAGATCCCGAGCAGGACGAGGTTGAGCTTCCAACTGAACCGGGCGATGACGAACGCCACGCAGGAGGCGAGGAAGAGCGTCAGCAGCACCGCCGGCACTGTGATGTACACCGAGTTGAGGAAGTGCTGCCCGAACTCCGCCGTCCGCCAGGCGGTGACGTAGTTGTCGAAGGTCCAGCCGCCGAAGGAGACGTAGCCGTTCGCGGCGGTGTAGTCGTACGAGCGCAGCGAGGTCAGCACCGCCCAGGCGATCGGGAAGAGCCAGGCCAGCGAGACGACGATGAGGAAGCCGTGCAGCAGGATCCGTAACGGGGTCAGTTTCTTGCGGCGGCGGACCGGAGTGTCGACGCTCATTCCCGGTTCTCCCTCATCACGGTCGCCAGGTAGATGGCGATGAAGACCAGCGAGACGACCAGCATGATCGTTGCCAGCGCCGAGCCGAAGCCGATCCGGCTCGCCTCACCCACCACGTTCTGGGTGACCAGCGCGGAGATCAGCTCCAACCCGTTGCGGCCCTTGTTGACCACCCAGACCAGGTCGAACGCGCGCAGCGACTCGATCACGGTCACCACCAGCACGATGATGTTGATGGGCCGCATGACCGGGAACACGACCCGGAAGTACGTCCGGCTCTCCGAGGCGCCGTCGACCGCCGCCGCCTCGCGCAGCGACGGATCGACACCCTTCAGGCCGGCAAGGTAGAGCAGCATGATGTACCCGACGTGCCGCCACCCGGAGGCGATCATGACCGCCCAGATGTTGACGTTCGAGTCGCCGTACCAGTCGATGCTGCTGCCGAAGACGGCGTTGATCAGGCCCTGGTCCCGGGAGTAGAGCAGCTGCCAGACGAAGCCGATGAGCGCCAGCGAGAGCACCACCGGCAGGTAGAGCGCGGTCTGGTAGAAGCGGCTGCCGCGCAGCTCCTTGTCCAACAGCACGGCCAGGAACATGCCGAACGGGGTGGCGACCACGAAGAGCGCCGCGAGCCACAGCAGGTTGTGTTGGACCGCCGGCACGAACGGCGGGTAGATGTTCACCACGTCGCTGTAGTTGCGCGCGCCGACGAACTCGATCTCGTTGAGAGGGCCGATGCCGTCCCAGTTGGTGCCGGAGAGCAGCACGGTGGCCGCCGCCGGCAACCAGACGAACCCGGTGACGAGCAGCAGTGGGACGAGCACCATCAGCGTGATGACCACGCGGTCGGTGCGGGACAGGAGCCGTAGCCGCCGGCGACGACCACCAGTCGAGGTGGTCGCGGCCGGCGGCGGCACGGCGCGATCCGCTTGGATCAGGGGCAGGTCGGACACGATGTCCTCCCCCTTCCGCCGTCAGTCAGTGAAGATCGACTTTTTCTGGTTCTCGATGGACGAGGTGAGCCCGCCGATGTCCTTGGGGTCCTTGATGAACTGCTGGAGCGCCGGGATGATCACCGTCGAGGCGAAGTCCGGCCGGGTGTCCCGGTCGAGGAACTGGGCGATCTCGGTGGCCGACCCGACCAGCTCGGCGGCCTTCTTCTGCAGCGCTGTGTAGCCGCTGACGTCGGCGCTGCCGTTGGCCACCAGGGTGGCCGGGTCGTTCTTGACAGTGATGTTCGCGGCGTCCTTGCCACCGAAGTACTCCAGCAGCCTGCGCGCGTTGTCCTCGCTCTTGGGCTTGCGCGCCATCATGTAGCCGTCGATCGGGGCGTCCAGCGCCTTGGCGCCGATGGCCGGGTCGATCTCGGGGAAGGTGAAGAAGTCGAGGTCGCTCTGCTCCTCGTTGCTGAACTGCTGACCGACGAAGAGGCCGAGCAGATACATGCCGCTCTTCTTCTGCTGCAACGACTGCGCGGCCTCCTGCCAGGTGCGGCCGAGGCTGTCCGGCTGGTGCAGGGGGAGCAGGCCGGCCCAGGTGTCGAAGACCTTCTTGACCTTGTCGGAGGTCCAGGTCTCCTTGCCGGCCATCAGGTCGATGTGGAACTGGTAGCCGTTGATGCGCAGGTTGAGGATGTCGAAGGTGCCCATCGCCGGCCAGCCGTCCTTGTCGGCGAAGGCGATGGGGGTGAGGCCGTCCTTCTTCATCTGAGCGCTGAGCGCGGTGAGCTGGTCCAGGGTGGTGGGCACCTCGTAGCCGCGCTGCTGCCACACCGACTTGCGGTAGAAGACCGCCCACGGGTAGTAGGACGCCGGTACGAAGTACTGTTTGGCGTCGTCGCCGGTGGATGCCTTCTTGAAGGCGTCGGAGTAGCCGGAGAGCTTGCCCCACACGTCGCTGATGTCGCTGGCCAGGCCCTTCTGCGCGAAGAAGCGCATCCGGTAGCCGGCGAACCAGGTGAAAACGTCGTCCGGCTTGCCCTGTAGGTAATTGTTGATGTTCTCCTGGAACGTGTTGTGGTCGACCGTATTGACCGCGACCTGCACCCCGGACGAGGTCTTGAAGCCGTCGGTGACCTTGACCATGACGTCCTTCGGCTTCGGGTCGGACTGGTTCGAGCCGAGCGACACGTCCTTGCTGGACCCGCCGGAGCCGGAGTCGTCGCCGCAGCCGGCGAGCAGGCCGGTGCCGAGCAGCGCGCCCGTGCCGGCGGCGCCGGCCAGCAACGACCGTCGGTTGATGCCGGCGACTGAGGGCGGTACGAGCCGAGCCAGGTACTCGGCTTGGGATTGGGGACGGGACATCTGTGCCTCCTGCGGATGAGAAGGAGCTACGCCCAAGGGCCTCATGGTGGTGAGGGCAGGTCCAACGCCGTGATCACACATTGAGATCCACCGAGAATCCACATTGGCGAACACGAACGGCCATTGGGGCCTCAAGCTACCCTGCGGTCGGGCGCTGTCAAGAGGGCAGTTCGCCTCTGATAACCCAGTCGTGACACGGCCGTTACCTGGTAAACGTTGGAAAGAAGCTCGATGTTGGAACCTGTTGACTTCCACCGACCAGCGGGTGCACCCTCAGCTGTCATGCGGCGATGGCAGGGTGACAGCATCTATTTCGGCGGCGACTACAACCCCGAGCAGTGGCCCGAGGAAACCTGGTCCGAGGACGTCGACCTGATGCGCCAGGCCGGGGTCAACCTGGTCTCCGTCGGCATCTTCTCCTGGGCGTTGCTGGAGCCCACCCCGGGGCGGTTCGAGTTCGGCTGGCTGGACCGCGTGCTGGATCTGCTGCACGCCGGCGGCATCCAGGTCGACCTGGCCACCGCCACGGCCAGCCCCCCACCGTGGTTGGCCCGCGCGCACCCGGAGATCCTGCCCCGCCGGGCCGACGGCGCGATCCTCTGGCCGGGCGGACGACAGGCGTACTGCCCCAGCTCACCGGTGTTCCGCGAGCGGTCGCTGGAGCTGGTGCGCGCGGTCGCCGGCCGGTACGCCGAGCACCCCGCCGTGGTCATGTGGCACATCTCCAACGAGCTGGGCTGCCACAACGTGCACTGCTACTGCGACGTCAGCGCCGAGGCGTTCCGCGGTTGGTTGCGCGAGCGCTACGGCGACCTGGACCGGCTCAACGATGCCTGGGGCACCGCGTTCTGGAGCCAGCGCTACGGCGACTGGGCCGAGATCAACCCGCCGCGCGCCGCGCTGACCTTCGCCAACCCGACGCAGCAGTTGGACTTCCTGCGGTTCTCCTCCGACGAGCAGCGCGCCCAACTGCGCGCCGAGCGCGAGGTGTTGCAGACGTTGGTCCGGCAGCCGATCACCACCAACTTCATGATCGGCCTCGGGATCAAGCACATGGACTACCACTCCTGGGCGTCCGACGTGGACCTCGTCTCCAACGACCACTACCTGACCGCCGCCGACCCGCAGGCACACCTCGGGCTGGCGCTCGCCGCCGACCACACCCGGGGCGTCGCCGGCGGCAACCCGTGGCTGCTGATGGAGCACTCCACCAGCGCTGTCAACTGGCAGCCGCGCAACGTGGCCAAGCTGCCCGGGCAGATGCGCCGCAACAGCCTCGCGCACGTCGCCCGCGGCGCCGACGGCGTGCTCTTCTTCCAGTGGCGTGCCTCCCGGGCCGGCGCGGAGAAGTTCCACTCCGCGCTGGTCCCGCACGCCGGCCCGGACACCAAGGTGTTCCGCGAGGTCTGCCAGCTCGGCGCGGACCTCAAGGCCCTCGCGGAGGTTCGCGGCAGCCGGGTGGACGCCGACGTGGCGATCCTGTTCGACTGGGAGGCGTGGTGGGGTGTCGAGCTGGATTCGCACCCCAGCGTCGACGTCACCTACGCCGACCGGCTCAACGCCCTGTACGGCTCGCTGTGGCGAGCCGGCGTGACCGCCGACATCGTCCACCCGTCGACCGACCTCAGCCGCTACCGGCTGGTCCTGGTGCCGACCCTCTACCTGGTCAGGGACGCCGACGTCGACGCGCTGCAGCGGTACGTCACGGCCGGTGGCACGGCGGCGGTCACCTACTTCAGCGGCATAGTCGACGCCGACGACCACATCCGGCTGGGCGGCTACCCGGGCGCGTTCCGGGAGTTGCTCGGCATCCGGACCGAGGAGTTCTTCCCGCTGCGCGAGGGCGAGCAGGTCCACCTCGACGACGGTGGCACCGCCGACGTGTGGACCGAGTGGGTGCATCCCGACGGCGCCGAGGTGCTCGCGTCGTACACCGATGGGCCCTTGCCGGGCGTGCCGGCGCTGACCCGACACCGGGTGGGCGACGGCGCCGCCTGGTATGTCGGCACCCGGCTGGACGAGCCGGCCACCGATCGGCTGGTGGCCCGGCTGCTCGCCGAGGCCGGCGTCCGCCCGGCGGTGTCGGCGCCGTCCGGGGTGGAGGTGGTCCGCCGCCGCGACGGCGACCGGACCTGGCTGTTCGCGGTCAACCACACCGACACCGAGGTACGCCTGCCGGCGCACGGCGTCGAGCTGTTGGCCGGAGGGCACTGCGCCGGTGAGCTGGCACTGCCGGCCGGTGAGGTGGCGGTCGTCCGTGAGGATCGGACCTGATTCTGACGACAGTCACGGCGCGAAGGAGGTTCCCCCCATGCTCGCCCAGCAGCGGCAGACCGCCATCCTCGATCTGATCCGCCAACGCGGCGGGGTGCGGGTGAGTCACCTGGTCAGTCGGTTCGGCGTGTCCGACATGACGATCCGACGTGACCTGGAGGTGTTGGCCGAACGCGGCCTGGTCGACAAGGTGCACGGCGGCGCGACCCTCGCCGGGCCGGGTTCGGCCGAGGAACCCGGCTTCGCCGCGAAGTCGATCCGCCAGCAGGCGGAGAAGCGGGCCATCGCCGAGCGGGCGGCGACGATGGTGGAGCCGGGGATGGCCATCGCGCTCTCCGCCGGCACCACCACCGCCGCGCTGGCCACGCTGCTCTCCGACGTACGCGGGCTGACAGTGGTGACCAACTCGATCCCGGTGGCCGACGCGCTCTACCAGAACCCGCGCGCCGACCAGACCGTCGTGTTGACCGGTGGCATCCGCACCCCGTCGGACGCGTTGACGGGGCCGGTGGCCGAGGCGGCGATCAGCGCGCTCAACGTCGACCTGCTCTTCCTCGGCGTGCACGGCCTCAGCCCACGAACCGGGTTCACCACGCCCAACCTGTTGGAGGCCGGGGTCAACAGGTGTCTCATCGGCGCGGCCCGTCGGCTCGTGGTGCTCGCCGACCACACCAAGTGGGAGACGATCGGCATCGCCACCATCGCCCCACTGGAGGCCGCCGACGTGCTGATCACCGACCGTGGGCTGCCGACCGAGGCGCGCACGACGATCGGCGAACAGGTCGGCGAGTTGGTGATCGTGGAACCCGACTAGGGCTGCGGCGCCCCGCCCAGCATGCCGCGCCGATCTTGCAGTTTCGGTCGTCGAGATGCGTGGAATGCCCCTTAAGTCGTCACAGAAAATGCAAGATCGCGGAAGGTGGAGCGAGGCATGCACGCGGTCAAGGTGCGATTCGCTGCGATCGTCGTCGTGGGCCTGGCCCTCGTCGGGATGCTGAGTTGGGTGGCCGGCTTGTGGCCCGCCGACCAGACCCGGGCGACCGTCGATCACTGCTATGTGACCCACGATCGGCTGGAGGCCATGCACAGCCGGTGCGTCGGCAACTGGACCCGCGGCGGCCGCGGGCAGCAGGGGCCGATCCACGGCGTCGACGTCCAGGAGTCCTGGAAGGTCATCGACGACGAGCCCAGCAGCGCGTACGAGTGGGAGGTGGCCGTCCCGGCCTCGGCTCGACAGCCACGCGTACTCGCCGACACCCGGCAGGCATGGACGTTGTCGCCGCGTGCCCTGCCCTGGGGTCTGGTCCCCGCCGGCCTCGTGGCGCTGCTGGCCGCGCTCGCCTGGTTGATCACCGCGACGGTCAGGGCACCGAGGCCGGCGCCGAGCGCGCCGGCCGAGTCGAGCGCCACGCCGACCTGACAGCGGCCGGCCACCCGCCCTTCGACCCCCACCTCTCCATGCGCGCGCCTGCCAGTGAATCTCCGAATACTCACCGAGATGCGGAAGATCTTCCGGCGGTTCCCAGCGGCTGACCTGGACCTTCGCCTCGTCGGCCTGTCGTTGCTCCTGGCATCCACGCGTCTCGTCCACGGTTGCCGTGTCGTATTGGTCTATGGATCGTCGTCCGGCAGGCAGGCACCGACGTGGTCGGCGTGCCGCCCGCAGCGGCGGCGATCGGGCAGGAGTCGGTCGCAGAAGACCCAATGTCGTACGTGCTGCGCGTCCTCGGTCGACACCGTGGTGCCGCCGAGGTCGACCTGCGGTGTGGAGGCCAGCGAGCGGGCGAGCGTCCGCGCCAGGTCCAATGCCCCAGCCAGGTCGGCGACCGCCACCGGCAGGTGGATCACATGCCGGGGCCTCTCCGTGTACGCCTCGACGGCGAACCGCGGCAGCGGCGTGAAGAGCCCGCTGTACTGGTGCTCCCATCCAGGGCTCATGGCTGACGCCGCTCGGACCAGGCGCTCTGCCAGTCGCGCAGCGCTCGCTTGACCCGGACGTTCTCCTCGCTGAGCCGAGCGACATCGTGGTGCAACGTCGCAAGGTCGAGTGCGATCCGGTGCAGGAACCGTCGTACCTCAGCGGGGTCCAGGCCCCGTCGGCCGAAACCGACGACGGTGAACTGCCGGTCGCGGACCTGACTCGGGTGCAGCCGAGCCAGCCGAGCCGCGCCGTGGAACGTGCCGTCGTAGAGCGTGCCTCGGGTCATTCGTCACCTCGCGCGTCGTCGACCGATGGGCGGGTCAGGGTCGCGAACGCGCCCTTCGCCGTGGTAGATATTCGTTCAAGTCGGTTCGGAGCCGGGATTCACGCATCCCGACGCTCTAGTTAAGACCCGACGAGAGCCGGTATGCGACTGCCACTCGCGAGGCCGTCTCTCGTCACCTTCTCGGCTGTTGGCGCAGCCGCGGTTGCCGTGTTTGCACCGGTCATCCCCGGGAGCCGGCGATCACCCTCACCCGAAGGCCACGTTTCCAGTGGCCTCGCTGTTGGTGCAACGACACCAACGGAATCGTTAATCGGTGCCTGGAGAGGTGAGCATGGCCGCGAGCAGAGAGCCATTCGTCCGAACCCTGCGTGCTCAGTGGCTAGGCCAGCAGATGCGTGAGCTGCGGGAGCGACGTGGCCTGACCCTCAAGTACGTCGCTCAGTATCTGGAGCGGGACTTCTCGTCGCTGGCACGTTACGAACGAGCCGAGTGGCCATTCCGCAGAGAACTCGTCGTCGCGTTGCTTGATCTTTACGGCGTCTACGACGAGCGGGAAAGAGACCGCCTGATCCAGCTCACCCAGGATGCCTGGCGGATCGACCGCTGGGACAGCAACCTCGACAGGACGATCTATGACACCTCGTTCATCGATTTCCCCTGGTTGGAGTCGAGAGCCGAACAGGTCTGCACCTATGCCGCGCTCCTGATCCCCGGCCTGCTCCAGACGCGTGACTATGCCGAAGCAGTCATCAGGAACGCAGAGCCAAGCTCAGCGAGCGAGGTGGAAATCCGCAAGTGGGTACAACTCCGCATGGACCGACAGCGGCTCTTGGGCGGCCCTTCGCCGACGGGACTCGCCGTCATCATCGAGGAAGCCGCGCTACGGCGGCCGGTGATGAGCAAGAGCGTGATGATCGCTCAACTCGCCCACCTCGCAGAATCCGCTAGGAGACCCAGTGTCGAGATTCGCGTCGTCCCGCTCACGCTCGGGCTGCACGGGGGCTTGGACGGCACGTTCTGGCTCTTCAAAATGCCCGCCCCATACTCCGATGTGGCCCATGCGGAGACCCTCGGAGGGCGGCTTTTTCTCGAGTCGGACAGAGCCCTGCGTTACGTCCGCGCGTACGATCGCCTCCGGGAGGCCGCACTCAGCGCGAACGAGTCGGCGAAGCTGATTGCAGCACTCGCGGAGGAGCTGTCATGAGCGAGTCCATGCCCATCGCCTGGCATATCAGCACCAGGAGCCCCGACAACGGCGGCAACTGTGTCGAGGCTGGGCCGGTCCTGGATGGTTCCGGCAGAGTGGCGGTGCGCGACAGCAAGGATCGCGCTGCGGCGACCCTCGTTTACCCGGTAAGCGGCTGGACGGCCTTCGTCAACGGGGTGAAGGACGGCGCTTTCGCGCCCTGATGCGTGATCGACTCGGGTTGCTGGAAGTCGGGGTGTCACCGCGGCCAGGACACCCCGACTTCCGGGAAAGCGAGTCGACACCTCTGCTGGTGCCGTCTTTCGGCATGCAACAGTGTGGGGGCTCGACCTCGGGCGCGTTTGGCGGCCCTCGCCGCCGCCGACGCTCTGACCAGTCGCCGGTGCGGTGGGCTGCACAGCGGCAGGTCGAACACCTGATTCGTTTCCGACATCAGCTCCAAAGGCTCGTCGACTGACATCCGCCCTCCGCTGGCGCTGAGCGAGAGGCGGACATCGGTAGGCCGAGCTGGTGATCGTGGCTCCGAGTCGATCAAGAGGCGTCGACGCCGGCGGCGCCGGCTTGGCGCTTCACAGCCACCTCACAGGGGTGCTGGATAGGGTGCCGTTCGAGTCAACGTCCGACTCCAGCCTGGAGCGGTCGGCGTCGCACAGGAGTTTCGATGGTCTTCAAGAAGATGTTGAGCGCGTTCGGTGTGGGCGGTCCCAGCGTGGACACCGTGCTGACCAACCCCAACACCCGCCCCGGCCTGACCCTCGACGGGCAGGTCAACCTCGTCGGTGGTGACGCTGAGGCAGCCATCGAGCAGGTGGTGATCGGCCTTGTCACCCGGGTCGAGGTCGAGGGACACGACACCGAGTACGCGGGCACGATGGAGTTCCACCGCATGGCGGTCAGTGGTCCGCTCCAGCTCGCCCCGAAGCAGCAGCTCTCGATCCCGTTCCAGCTGCCGGTGCCGTGGGAGAACCCGATCACCGACGTGTACGGCCAGCGCCTGCACGGCATGACGATGGGTCTGCGCACCGAGCTGGCGATCGCCCGGGCGGTCGACAAGAGCGACCTGGACCAGGTGGCGGTGCACCCGCTGCCGGTGCACGAGCGGATCCTGGAGGCGTTCCAGCGGCTCGGCTTCCGGTTCAAGCACGCCGACCTGGAGCGTGGGCACATCCGGGGCGTGCAGCAGACGCTGCCGTTCTACCAGGAGATCGAGTTCTTCGCCTCCCCGCAGTACGCCAGCACCATCCGGGAGGTCGAGCTGACCTTCGTGACCAGCCAGCGCGGTGTGGAGGTCATCCTGGAGTGCGACAAGCGCGGTGGGTTCCTCAGCGCTGGGCACGACGCGTTCGGTCGCTACCAGGTGGCGCACACCGACGCTGACCGGGTGGACTGGGCGCAGGTCGTCGACGGTTGGCTGCGCGAGACCACGTCCCGCTACGGCAGCCTGCGCTCCCAGTACGGCCCGAGCCACGGCCACGGGCACAGCCGCGGGCACGGCATGGGCGGCATGGTGGCCGGGGCGGCGCTCGGTGTCGCCGGCGGCATGGTCGCCGGCGAGATGATCGAGGACGCGTTCGAGGGCGACTTCGGCGGCGACTTCGGCGGCGACGAGTAGTCGGACCGAACGCGACGGTGGCCTCCGGGAGATTCTCCCGGAGGCCACCGTGCACTGTGAAGAGGTCAGTGCCGGGCCTTGCGCTCCTCGCTGCTGCGCCAGTTGCTGCCGGCCTTCGAGAGGCCACGGCTACCGAGGTAGCCGAGCGTCAGCAGGGTGATCAGGAACCAGGCGTTGTCGGCCCGGAAGATGTCCACCCCTGCGGAGTTCTTACCAACGACCTGCGACGCGCCCAGTACGGCGGCCACCGCGATCAGGTAGATCCAGAACTCGGTGGTCTTGAACGCCTGCTTGGTCTCCGTACCGGGTGCCTGCATGTCGTTGCGGCGCCCGTCATGCATGACCGGCATCTGCTGGGTCTGCATGTCCCGCATCTGAGCGGGATTCTGCGGGTCGTTCATGGGCCGGTTCATCGGCCGGGTGGAAGCAGCCTGCGTGCTCATCTGTCCTCCTCAGGATGCGATGAGTCGTACCTGCATTCCCTCGCCCCGCTACCGCGTGTCGGCCACGGCACGGTTCGCTTTCGTGGCGGGGACAACCCCCGACTACCCGAGGCCCCGGAGCAGGTAACACCGATCGCCGGCCGGAAAAATCCGGCCGGCGATCGGGTGGACGACGGGTCAGCGCAGGCCGTTGCGGATCGCCACGCTCACCAGAAGGCCGGGGTCGTCGGTGATGATGCCGTCGACGCCCAGCTCGATGACCCGCTGCATCACGGTGGCGTCATCGACGGTGTACGGGATGACCTTCAGGTCGTAGCGCGTCTGGAGGGTCCGAACGTCCGGTCCGTGGAAGTATGCCGGGTTCTCCCGCAGGTACCAGTCGGTCGAGGCGACAGTGCCCTGCTTCGGGTCGTGCACCTGCCAGTTGGCGGACACCGTGCCAGCGCCCGCAGCCCGGGTCAGCTTGCCGAGGTCCTGGTACTTCCACCAGTCCAGTCCACCGGTCCACGGGCTCTTCACCGACGGGTTGCCGTAGACCGCCTCCAGCGAGCACTCGTCGGCGAGGGTCGCGCACTCGGCCGGACCGTACTGCCAGACCAGGCCGACAGTGCCGATCCGCCGGTCGAGTTGCCGGGCGTACGTGATGGTGCGCCAGTCGAACGACTGGATGGTGGCCCGGCTGGTGAAGCCGGCCCGCTGGATCGCGTCGACGAGCTTGCGGGTGAAGCTGCGGTACGGCTCGGTGTCGTTCACCACCGGGCTGATCTTCGTCTCGATGTTCATTCCGATGTCGGTGCGGCCACTCGCCTTCACCAGGGCGAACACCTCGTCCAGGGTCGGGATCCGGGCACCGGGCGCAGGCACCTGGGCGGGCAGCTCGGGCAGCGTCTTCGTGCCGCAGTCCACGGTCTTGAGCTGCGCCAGTGTCAACTCGTGCACCGGCTTGCCCACGTACGGGAACTTCCGGTCTCCCGGGCGCACCGGGGCGGTGTCGACGCAGTGCGACCCGTTGACGGTGCGATCGTGCAGCACCACGAGCTTGCCGTCGGCTGTCACGTTGGTGTCCAGCTCCAGGGTGGAGATGGCCCGGTTGGACAGCGCGTTCGCGAACGCCGGCAGGGTGTTCTCCGGCCGGGTGGCCCGACCGCCCCGGTGCGCCTGGATGTCGAACGGCGCGCTGTACGCCTTCGGCAGCCGGTAGCCGCGCTGCGCCAACAGGCCCCGCAACCGGTCCGGGTAGTCGGTGATGAGGCCGTCAACACCGTCGTCGATCAGCTTGGTCATGGTCGGCACGTCGTCGACGGTCCACGGGATCACCTTGATCCCGTAACGGTGCGCCTGGGCGACCATCTCCTTCGTGACGTACGGCTTGTAGCCGGGGTCGGTGACCGTGCCGTTCTGCGGGAACCCGTGCACCGGCGAGAAGGCGCTGGCGCCGAAACTGCGGATCGCCTTGATCGGGTCGCCGCCGAAGTCGTCGATGTCCAGCCCGCCCAGCCACGGCGAGGCACCCGGCTGACCGGTCTGGAGGAAGTCGTAGTTGGTCAGGGCGACCAGCGGCAACTTCGGCTCGACCTGACGCATGCGCATCAGCGCGCCCCAGTCGAAGCTCTGGATGGTGACCTGCCTGAGCAGCCCGGCGGCGCGGATCTCGCCCGCGGTGACCCGGACGAACTGCTCACGGGGGGCGGTCTCGGTCGGCGCGCCCGCCTCGACCTTGGTCTCGACGTTGAGCTTCACGTCCTTCGCCTGGTAGCGGTTGACCAGCGCGAAGAACTCACGCAGCAGCGGCATCCGGGCACCGGGGACGGCGAGCTGGCCGGGCTTGTCCGACAGCGTCTTCGAGCCGCAGTCGAGCGTGCGCACCTGGGCCAGGCTGAGCGTGTTGATGTACTTCCCGACGTACGGGAACTCCGGGTCGCCGGGCGTCACCGCTGTGGTGTCGACGCACTTGGTGCCGGTCACCTTGCGGTCGTGGGTGACGACGGCCTGGCCGTCCTCGGTGATCTGCACGTCCAGTTCGAGGGTGCTCACCCCGAGCTGGAGGGCGTTGCCGAAGGAGGCGAGGGTGTTCTCCACCCGCAGCCCGAGGCCACCCCGGTGAGCCTGCACGTCGAATGTCCGGTCCGGTCGTGGCTTCGCCTGGGCGGGCACCGCGAGCCCGGTCGTCACCGTCGCGGCCACCAGGGCCGCGACGGCGGTACGGCGTACTGTGCGCACGCTGTCATCCCCTCCTGCCGGCGGGCATCTCCCACCGGTCGCGGGACAGCATGGACATCTCGGACTGCGGGCAGGCGGCCAGCGGGCGGCGTGAGGGTGAACCGCCGTGGACGACCTCCCGGTCAGGCCGGGTTTGGTCGGCCGATGGCCGGGCACGCAGTCAGTTCCACAGCTTCTGCGAGGTGATGGACGTGCGTGAGGACGACATGCGGCAGGATGCCGCCCGCGAGGCCGAGGATCGGATTGCCGGCGGCGTGTACGGCAAGGGCGCCCTCGACGAGGTGACTGTGCCCCGCACCGATGTGGAGAGTCAGATCCAGCGCGATGACCCGTTCGATCCGGCGAAGGAACGGATCGACCCGCAGGTGCTGCGCGACGGTGGTCCCGTCGGCGGACAGGGTGCGGTGACCACCACCGGTGGCACCGCCGGGCCGGCGAGCGTACGCCGGGTGGCCCGGCAGCCGGAGCGACACCCGGGCACTGTCGCACCGACCACCACCGGCGATGCCACCACCGGTGGCCTCAGCACCCCGATGGGTGGTGGCACCAGCGACCAGTCCACCTCCGCGACGGGTCCGGCAAAGTCCATCAGGGACAGATCCAACGACTGACCCCACCCACCGCCCCCGCCGAGCGACTGCTCGCTGGGGGCGGTGGGCTCTTGTGGTCAGCTCGCCGGGCGGAGGACGCCTAGGCGTTGGGTGGCGCGGGTCAGGGCCACGTAGAGGTCGCTGCGTCCGCGGAGCGACTCGGCCACCATCCGGTCCGGGTCGACCACCAGCACCGAGTCGAACTCCAACCCCTTGGCCTGCGCGACTGTCAACACCACCACCCGGCTCTCCAACTCCGGATGCTCGCCGACGGCGGCCTCGGGCAGGGCGGCGGTCACCGCCGCGCCCAACTCGCCCACCCGGCCGGCCGGCACGAGCACCCCGAGCCGGCCCTCGGTCAGCCCGGCCGCCTCCCGGGTGGCCTCGGCGACCAACTCCGCCGCCAACCGCCCGTCGGGCACCGTCCGGTCCCACGGGGGTACGCCGCTCTCCCGCACCGAGCGCGGTGGCCGCAGCGCGGGGTCGATCTCGGCCAGTACGTCGGCGGCGACCGCCATGATCTCGGCGGGGGTGCGGTAGCTGACCGTCAGCTCGGTGAGCCGCCACCGCTGCTCGACGTACGGGGCCAGGGCGTCCGCCCAGGAGGGCGTGCCGCTGAGCGCGCCGGTCTGCGCCACGTCCCCGACGATCGTCATCGACCGGCTCGGGCAGCGGCGCATCAGCAGTCGCCAGGCCATCGGCGAGAGCTCCTGCGCCTCGTCCACGATGACGTGGCCGAACGCCCAGGTGCGGTCGGCGGCGGCCCGCTGCGCGGTGGTCAGCCGGTCGGCCTCCTCCTGCCGCTCCAGCAGCCGATCCGCGTCGATCAGGTCGGTCACGCCGAGGATCTCACCGCCCTCGGCCTCGTCCTCGACGTCGATCGAGCGGGAACCCCGGGCGATCTCCAGCACGCCCTCGGCGTACTCCCGTTCCATCACCCGGATGCGGTCGCGCCGGGCGGCGGCGGCGCGCTCGTCCTCGCCGAGCAGTTCGGCGGCCTCGTCCAGCAGCGGGACGTCGGCCGGCGTCCAGCCACCGGGCTCGCGGCGCAGCAGCGCGCGCTCGTCCTCGCTGAGCATCGGCGCGGCGGCGGCGATCCGGTCCGGGTCGGCGTACAGATCGGCGAGCAGCCGCTGCGGAGTGAGCACCGGCCACAGCCGGTCGAGGGCGGCCTGGATCTCCGTCTCCTCGCGCAACTCGCGGCGGATCTCGGCCCGGTCCGCCTCGTCGAGGAGGTTGTCCCCGCCGAGCGGGTCGGCGCCGATGCGTTCGGCCACCTGGTCGGCGAGCGCGTGCACGATCTCCACGTCGAACAACGCGCGGGCCAGGTTGTGCGGTCGGTCGACGCGGCGGACCCGGTCCCGGGCAGCCCGCACGATTTCCGCGTCGAGGGTCAGCGTCTCCCGCTCGACCTCGATCTCCAGCGGCTCGTCCGGCACCCACTGCCGATCCCGGACGGCCAGCGCCAACACCTCGGCCAGCACCGCCCGGCCCTTCAGCGCCGCGGTCTCGGCGGGCTCGGTCCGTTGGGCGCTCACCCCGGGAAAGAGATCACCCTGGGTACGCAGCAGCACGCCGGTCTCGGCCAGCGTCGGCAGCACCTGGGAGATGTAGCGCAGGAAGGTCGCGTTCGGGCCGACCAGCAACACGCCACGGCTGGAGAGTTCCCGGCGGTGTGTGTAGAGCAGGTAGGCCGCCCGGTGCAGCGCGACAGCGGTCTTGCCGGTGCCGGGGCCGCCCTGAACCACCATCACGCCCGGAAGCTCCGCGCGGATGATCTCGTCCTGTTCGGCCTGGATGGTCTCGACGATGTCGCGCATCCGGCCGGTACGGCCCGCGTTGAGCGCGGCGAGCAGCGACGCCTCACCGGTCAGCTCCTCGTGGGCGCCGGGGGAGGCGGTGTCGATGTCGAGCACCTCGTCGTTGAGCCCGGTCACCTTGCGCTGCCGGGTACGCAGGTGCCGGCGACGGCGTACGCCCTGCGGGTTGGCGGCGGTGGCGAGGTAGAACGGGCGGGCGGCGGGCGCCCGCCAGTCCATCAGCAGCGGGTCGTAGTCACCACTGGTGTCGAAGATGCCGATCCGGCCGATGTAGCGGCTGCTGTCGTCGTCGCCGTCGAGACGGCCGAAGCAGAGCCCGTTCTCCACGGCGGAGAACTGTTCGACCTGATCGGCGTACATCGCTACCGAGCTGTCGCGCTGCGAGCGGTCCTGGAGGGTGCCGCCGGTGTTGTGCAGCTCGGCGGTGAGCCGGTGGGTGGCCTGTTCACGCAGCTGGTCCAGCCGGTTGTAGAGCATCGAGACGTACCCCTGCTCGCGACCGATCTCGTCGTCGAGCGGCAATTCGCCGGAACCGCCGGAGTGCCTTGACAAGCCGTCTCCCTAATGATTAGAATCCTTTGCAGGAACGGCTTTTAGCCGTTCTTTTTTGTGCCTTCGAACTGTTGAAGATAGCGCGTTCCGCCGGTTCTCACCAAGCCGGGCGGTCCGGCGCGCCGGTGATCGCGAGGTGGCGGCGGATGATCCTGCGGACCGGGCAACGGGTGGTCTTCATCGGAGACAGCATCACCGATTGTGGTCGACGCGACGTCGCCGCGCCCTACGGCAGCGGATATGTGAGCCTCGTGCGCGCCCTGGTCGACGCGCGGCACCCCGAGTTGGAGCTGGAGTGGGTCAACCGGGGTGTGAGCGGTGACACGGTGCGGAACCTGGCCGCACGCTGGGACGACGACGCCATCGCCGAGCGCCCCGACTGGCTCGCGGTGATGATCGGCATCAACGACGTCTGGCGGCACTACGGTGACCGGCCGGACGAGGCGGTTGGCATCGAGGAGTACGAGCGCACCCTGCGTGACCTGCTCCGTCGGGCTGTCAGCGCCACCGGCTGCCGACTGATCCTCGGTGACCCGTTCTTCATCGAGGCCGACCGGAGTGTCCCGCAACGCGCCGACACCGACCGGTACGCGGCGGTCGTGGCGGGGCTGGCCACCGAGTTCGACGCGGTGCACGTGCCCAACCAGGCGGCGTTCGACCGGGTGTTGGCGGTGAGTCCGTCGACGCGTTGGGCCGACGACCGGGTCCACCCGTACCTGCCCGGCCACGCGGTCCTCGCCGACGCGTACCTCAGCGCTCTCGGCGTCTCCTGACCTCGGCCTGACCCACGGCAAAGCGCCGGGCCGACCGTCAGGTCGACCCGGCGCGAACACCGCGGAGATCAGCCGCGGGCGGCCTGGTAGAGCCGATCGGGCGTCACCGCTCCGGCGAGCACCCGGCCGTCGTCGGTGAGCAGCACGCTGAACAGTTTGCTGGTCAGGAGCCGACCGCTGCCCCAGTCACCACTGACCGCCGGCAGCCCGCCGAGCAGCTTCGACATGTCCATGTCCATGTCCGGGCCGGCGCCGGCCGGCGGAGCGGCCGGCTTCGTGGCGGGCTTGCGGCCGCCCTCGGCCCCGTCGAGGCGGCCGACCAGCACTGTCGTCCAGCCCTCGCCCACGGCGCGAACCTGCGGGTCACCCGCCGGCTCGACGTGACCGGGCTTGCCCGTCGGGCGCTCGGCCTTCTCCTCGTTGACCGTCACGCCGGGCGGCGGGTTGAAGCGGAACTGGTCGGCGTCCGGGCGGCGGTAGTCGACCTGGGTGAAGGCCACCTCGAACGCCGGCCGGTCGCTGCCCTTCGCGAGCACCTCGAAGCGCAGCGGCACGTGCTGCTTGGCGTCGATGGCGATCCGCAGCTGATGCACCAGGGAATCCTGGTCGCGCGGCTGGAGCACCAACTCGTACGCGTCCCGGCCGGCGACGGTGGCCGACCGGCCGACGCTGACCTCGGTGCTCGGGTCGATCGCCCCCAGTGCCAGGTCGGCGGCCTGCTGCGGGGTGGCCGGCAGGCTCGCTGCCGGTTCGGGGGCGGGCTTCCAGGCCCCGGCGTCGCCGCCCAGCTTGCGGTGGGTGGCGGTGTTGCTGCGGCTCTGCCACGTCCACAGATCTCGGCCGTTGCGGATGATGTCCTGTTCGCCCAGGGTGTCCACCAGCGCGACCCGCTGCTTGTCCGGCCCGGAATACCAGACCCGCAGGGTGTGGGTGCCGGTCAGCAGTGTGGTCAGCTCGTTGCCGGGAACCAGCCCGACGAGGGGCGGCAGGCCGAGGTCGGCGCGTTGCACCAGGGTCCCGGACAACCCCTCCAGCCGGGACGTCTGCAGGTCGACCAGGAGCTGAGCGGCGGTTCGGGGCGGCAGGCTCGGCTCGGCCTCGGCGGCGAACGTGCCGATCGCCGCGCCGCCGCCGATGACGGCGACGGCCGCGGTGGCCGGGACCAGCCAACGAAGGACGGGACGACTTCTCAGGACGGACATGGTGGCACCTCCTGCGGCCATCTTGCCCCCTCCGTGCTGTGAACGCGCTGAGGACACCGAACCGCGCCGATTGACCCAGGTGGCACCCTTGAGCTGTGCGGGTACTGGTGGTGGAGGACGAGGCCCGGTTGGCGGCCGCCCTGCAACGCGGTCTCCAGGCGGAGGGGTTCGCTGTGGACGTGGCGGCGACCGGCCCGGCGGGCCTGGACGCGGCCCGACACGGCGGGTACGACGCGATGATCCTCGACGTGATGCTGCCCGGCCTCTCCGGGTACGAGCTGGTCCGGCGGCTGCGCGCGGAGCAGCACTGGTTGCCGGTGCTGATGCTCTCCGCCAAGGACGGCGAGTACGACCAGGCCGACGGCCTCGACTGCGGCGCCGACGACTACCTTACCAAACCCTTCTCGTACGTGGTGCTGCTGGCCCGGCTGCGGGCGCTGCTGCGTCGGGGCGCGCCGGAGCGCCCGACCGTGCTGGCGGTCGGTGACCTGCGGCTGGACCCGGCCCGTCGGCGGGTGACCCGGGCGGACGCCGAGGTGGCGCTGACCGCGCGGGAGTTCGCGCTGCTGGACTACCTGATGCGCCGGCCGGGCCAGGTCATCTCCAAGATCGAGTTGTTGGACCACGTCTGGGACGCGAGCCTGGAGACCGCGCCGAACGCCGTCGAGGTGTACGTCGGCTACCTGCGCCGCAAGCTCGGCCGGGACCGGCTGGAGACGGTCCGGGGTGCCGGCTACCGGCTGGCGACGTGACCGCCGACGGCCCGGCACCCACCCGTCGGGCGAGGCCCGTCCGAATGCCGGTCCTGGGGCTGCGGGGGCGGCTCATGGCGATCGGTGTGGTCGGTCTCACCATCGGGCTGGCAGTGGGCGGGGTGGTGCTGCTCGGCGCGCTCGGCTTCGTGCTCCAGCGCACCGTCGACACCGAGGCGTTCCGCACCGCCGACGCGGTCGCCCTGCTCGCCGCCGAGGACGCGCTGCCCGACCCGCTGCCGGTGGCCGGCGGGCAGGTCCGCGTGCAGGTCGTCGACGGGCAGGGTCGGATCCGGGCGGCCTCGATCGACGCCGACCGCCTGGTCCCGATGGTCCGCCCGGAGCGACTGAACCGCGACGGTCGGCAGCGGTTGGAGGTGCCGGCCGAGCGGGTCGGGCTCGCCGGCCCGGTACGGGTGGTCGCCGTACCCGCCGGCACCGCGGCCGACCCGCTCACCGTGCTGGTCGCCCGCTCGATGGCCGACGTGCGGCACAGCACCCACGTGGTCCGGACCATCCTGCTGGTGGCGTTCCCGCTGCTGGTGGCCGTGCTGGCCGGGGTGGCGTGGCGGGTGGTGGGCGCGACCCTGCGGCCGGTCGAGGCGTTACGTCGAGGCGCCGAGGAGATCACCGGCAGGGCGGGCGCGGGCCGGCTGCCGGTGCCGGCGTCGGCCGACGAGATCCACCGCTTGGCGGTCACCCTCAACGGCATGCTGGGCCGGCTGGAGTCCGCCCGCGTCCGGCAGCGGGCCTTCGTCTCCGACGCCGCGCACGAGCTGCGCAGCCCGCTGACCAACATCCGGACGGAGCTGGAGGTGGCCCAGCGCCTCGCCGACCGGACGGACTGGACGGCGGTAACCGCCAACCTGCTCGCCGACACCGACCGGTTGAGCCGACTGGTCGACGATCTCCTGCTGTTGGCCCGCCTGGACGAGGCTCCACCGGCCCGGGGGACCGGCCCGGTGGAGCTGGGCGCGTTGCTGACCGAGGTCGCCGCCCGCTACCCGTCGCCGCCGGTGCGGGTGACGCCGCCGGCGGGCCCGCTCTGGACGATCGGCAGCGTCGAGGAGTTGCGTCGCGTGCTGGCCAACCTGGTCGACAACGCGGTACGGCACGCGCGGGGCGATGTCGTGCTCGCGGCCGAGGCGACGACGTCGACGGCGGGAGCGACGGGGGTGGCGGTGGCGACTGGGACGACGGCCGGGCCTGGCGTGGGGGCGCACCACCTGGTGACGGTGACCGACGACGGCCGGGGCGTCCCGGTGGCGGACCGGGAGCGGGTCTTCGACAGGTTCACCCGGCTGGATGACGGGCGGGCCCGCGACGACGGGGGCGCCGGCCTGGGGTTGGCCATCGTCCGAGAGTTGGTCCGACGCGCGGGCGGCAGCATCACCCTGACCGACGCGCCGGAGCAGCAAGGGCTTCGGGTGTGCCTGCTGCTGCCAGCGTTGCCGGCCGAGGAAGGCGGTGGTCCAAAGGTTGACGGTTCGTGACCGCGACGGTGCCCCCATCCACCCGATGGTGGTCCTTTGCTCTGCTTCAACGGGCGCAACAGCTACGCCACGTGATGCCCGTAGAAGCAGTTTGAAGCGGCTGCTGCAACGTTTCCGCTGGTCGACAGAGGTGTTGCGTGGAGTGAAGCAGAGCAAAGGCCGGATGAGGCATCGTGCCAGGTACGCCGACTTAACGCGGTGTAACGGCGGTGTCGTCAACGGGTAGACCACGTTGAGTGATGGCAGCGGACGTTAACCACATGTGTGGCTTGGCGGGATGCAGCTGGCGGGATGCGGCTGGCGGGACGCGGACGGGTGGGTCAGCGGCGGCGGGTGCAGACCTGCTTGGAACGGGCCACGGTGTCGGTGGACCAGGCGACGGCGACGGTGAAGCAGAAGTCGTTGGTGCGGTTGAGCGCGTAGATGACGAAGCTGGTGGTGCCGGCGGGCAGCGTCGCGAAGATGTTGTGGGTCTGGCCGGTGCGGCCGCCCGCGATGACCACGGGGCCCTCGCCACCGGGGGGATAGGTCCAGTTCAGCGCGATGCTGTCCCGGGTGTCGCGCAGGGTCACCGCGCTGGGCGGAGTGCCGGGCGGCGCCGCGGCGGCAGCCGACGTGGGTGCCATGCCGCCCGGGGCCGGCGCGGTGCTGGCCGGCCCACCGGCGGTGGGGGAGGCGCTGGCCGGCGGCGGGGTCGGCTCGTCGTCGCCGTCGACCCGGGCCACCCCGGCGATCACCGCTGCCGCGCCGAGGAGCACCACCACCACGCCGGCCACCAGCACCGGCACCAGCCGGTTGCGCTGCTCCGGCGGCGCGCGGTGCACGGGCACCGGCAGCAGCCGCGACGGCGTGTACGGCTCCACCTGCGCGTACGGGTCCGGGCGGGCGTACGGGTCGGATGGTTGGTGCGGCCCGGACGACGCGTACGGGGCGGCGGGTCGGTGCAGCCGGTACACCCCGGGCTGCTCCTCCGTGCCGCCGGCCAGCCCGACCACCGACGGGGGCACCGGAGGGTCGGTGGGGTGCGGCGAGGGCTCGTCCACCGGTGCGGACGCCCATCTGCCGCCTGTCGAGCCGACCGCTTCGTCGGAGGGCAGCCGGGGGTTCGGCACCGCCCCGGCGTGGTGGGTCGCGGCTGCTGGCGGGTGGTAACCGGATTCGACCGGCCCGTCGCCGTGCGGTGGGACGCGGGCGGCCGGCACGACGGGCGTGTCCCGAGCCGTGGGCGGGTTGTCCGCGCAGGCGTGGTCGGGACTGGCCGCCGCCCGGGCCAGGGCCGCCACCTGGGTGGCCAGCGGGTCGTCGGCGGGCAGGTGCTGCCGGCACAGCTCACGGGCGAGCGCCAGGTTGTCGTGTCCCTCGGTGAACTGCCCGCAGTCGCGCTGCATCGCCCCGAGCCGTGCCAGCATCTTGATGCCGCTGGGGTGCCCGTCGCCGTACACCTCGCGGTGCAGCTCCCAGGCGTCCTGGAGGCGGTCGCGGGCCACCGCGCACTGCCCGCGCGCGTACTCGACGGTGGCCAGGTCGGCGTGCGCGGCGAGCACCCGCAGCGACTCCGGGCCGTCCTGCGCGGTCAGCTCGATGATGACTTCCTGGTAGAGCCGCGCCGCCCGGGAGTGGCTGCCGACCCGGTGCAGCACCGCGGCCAGGGTCGCCGCCGCGGCCACCGTGCGCGGGTCGGCGCGGCCGTGCAGGCGGGTGGTGGCCGCGTACGCGAAGGCGGCCCACCCCCGGGCCGAGTGCGGCTCACCGAGGGCGATCAGGACCCGCGCCTGGAGGCTGGCCGCCTCGGCCAGCTCGGGGGTGGCGTTGGCAGGACGGGGGTCGGCGTCGGTGAGCGCGTCGGACAGCAGTTGCTGTGCGCCGGCCAGATCGCCGGAGGACACGAGGTGGTGCGCCTGATCAGTCAGTTCACCGAAGCCGGAAGACACGCCCCATCGTGCTCATCCGACGACGGTAAGTACAAGACCCGCGCCGGTGTCGATTGGTCAGGATCTCCTCAGGTGCTCGGCCAGGGTCTCGCTGATTTGGCGTAGCTGGTCGACCTGGGCGGGGCTCAACGCGTCGAACAGGTGTCGGCGTACCCCCTCGACGTGGCCGGGTGCGGCGGCCGCGAGGGTGGCGAAGCCCTCGTCGGTGAGCAGCGCGATCTGCCCGCGCCGGTCGGTGGGGCAGTCCTCGCGGCGCACCCAGCCGGCGGCCTCCAGCCGGGCCACGGCGTGCGAGAGCCGGCTGCGCGACGACCCCGCGGCCTGGGCCAACTGGCTCATCCGCAGTTGACGACCGGGGGCCTCGGAGAGCTGGACCAGGATCTCGTAGTACGCGTGCGGCATGCCCGCGTCGCGTTGCAGCTCGCGGTCGAGAGTGTCCATCAGCACCCGGGAGGCTGTCAGGTACGCGCGCCACGTGCGCTGCTCGTCGGGGTCCAACCAGCGGGTCATGACCGCCATCATACCCCCGATGGTTGAATGCTCAACTAAACCGCGTTAGCCTCGGGTCATGGGTATCCACCGGCTCAACCACGCGGTCCTCTACGTCAGTGACCTCGCCCGCAGCGTCGCCTTCTACAGCGACGTGCTGGGCTTCCGCCCGGTGGCGATGACCCCGGACGGCTTCCGGGGCGCCACCTTCCTCCAGGCCCCCGACTCCACCAACGACCACGACCTCGGCCTCTTCGAGGTTGGCGCGGGCGCCGGTCGGTCGACAGCAGGTCGGTCCACCGTCGGCCTCTACCACCTCGCCTGGGAGGTGGACACGCTCGACGAGCTGGCCGCCACCGCCGAGCGGCTCGTCGCGGCTGGCGCGCTGGTCGGCACCTCTGACCACGGCACGACCAAGAGCCTCTACGGCAAGGACCCGGACGGCCTGGAGTTCGAGGTGGTCTGGCTGATCCCGGCCGACCTGCTCGACGACACCGCGCTGGCCGCCCGCAAGCAGATCGGTCGGCTCGACCTGGACGCCGAGCGGCAGCGTTACGGCGGGCAGACCCGGGGCGGGGTGGGGATCTCCGTCCCGGCCTGACCGCCCGTACGGTAGAACGGACCGATGCCGACCGACCGGACCACCGATTTTCTCCGCGAGCTGCTGGTCCGCCAGTTGACGACCTGGCTGCCCGCGGCCCTGCACCGCTCCCGGCGGGCCACCATAGCCCTCGCGGGCGCCGACGCGGGCAGCGCGGAGGCCGCGCTGCGCCTGGTCGCCACGCACGGCGACCAGGTCCGCGGCCGGCAGGTGACGGTGCTGGTGCTGACCGACGCCGCCGCCGACCTGCCGGCCCGACTCGGCCCGATCGAAGCGGAGCTGCCCGCCGAGGTCACAGTGCACCTGCTGCCCGGCGAGCCGTACCGGCTGCCGGTCGCGGTGAAGGCCGCCGGGGCGGCCGGCGCGCCGCTGTTCTCCTTCGTGGACCTGCCCGGCGCGGTGACGCCGAAGCTGCTCGGCGCCGCGACCAACGGTCGGACCGGAGAGTTGCTGCTGCACACCGCCGACAGCGCCCGAGACGTGCTCGTCTCCGCCGGCTTCCCTCTGGTCGCCGAGGTGGCACCGGTGCTGCCCGGCGGCGAGGCCGTCGGGGTGATCGCGTTCGGCAGCCGCTCCGATCGGAGCCTGGAGGCGGTCCGTGACGCGCTCTGGGCGGTCGGCGCGGACCTCGACGTGCGCTACCGCGACCCGCTCGACCCGACCGGCACGACTGTCGACGTGGTCGGCGATCCCGACCTCGAACCGCTGGCCCACGAGCTGCTGGCCGAGTTGCGGGCGGGCGGACCACGGGCCGTCACCGAGCTACGCCGGCACACCCTCACCGCGACCGTCTATCGGGCCGTCGACGCCAACCAGGCCCTCGTCGAGCTGATCGACGCCGGCGTCCTGCGACGCGACCGCGAATCCGGGCGGCTGGCCGGCGACGAAATCATCCTTTTGGCGCGCTGAGCGCCCCACCCCGCAGACGCCGAGCGGGGTGCCGGTGAATCACCGGCACCCCGCTCGACTCCCGGGATGCTTACTACCGGGACTTGTCCTGCTTCCAGCTCAGCGGACCCGGCAGGTCGACCCGGTGCGCACGGGCCTTGGAGTTCCAGGACCAGCGACCGATCTTGATGCTCCACGAGGAGAAGCCGTTCTCGGTGAAGTTCAGGATTAGCGGACCGTACTTCTTGCGCTTGCGAAACATGAGGCCCATCGGAGGTCTCCCCTCGTCACCGTTCCCTGCCGTGTCGAGATCGAACATTCCCGAACCGGCAACTTTTGAAACACTCTCGCTGTCCGCCCTGGACGGTCGTCCACCGGGCACCGCAATCTCTATCCAACAGATAGGTGTTGCGGCACGGTAAACGCTGGTCGGGGCGCTCCGTAACATCGGCAGCGATAGAAGTCTCATCTTCTGGAAGGCCGTTGACCGCTCGTTGCGATCCCGGGCAGCATGGGGTCATGTCGCAGCGGGATGAGCTTCTCCTCACCGCTCGTGTGCACGTCGACCTGGTCCGGCACGCGAGCGCGCTCTGTTGAGCTGACCGGTCCATCCGGCTCGCCTTCAGCGCCGCACTCTCACCGCCCGCCCGCTCAACGCGGAGCAGCGTGCCCGCACGCCCTCATCCGGGCGTCCCCGCTCCCATCGTGGACAGATCAGGAGACTCCTCATGTCCCCACCCCGTCGTGCCATTCTGCGTACCCTCGCCGCCGTTGCCGCGCTGGTCGTGCTCACCGCCACCGCCGGCTGCGGCGGTGACGCGGCAGCCGGCGGCGCCCAGGCCAGCGAGCTGCGCTACCAGGGCTCGGTCGGTCAGGTAACCCTCCCCGAACTCGCCGCCGACCTCGGCTACCTCGGCGACGTCAAGCTCACGTGGATCGGCAACGTCACAGGTGGTCCGCAGGACATCCAGGCCACCGCCACCGGGCAGAGCGACTTCGGCGGCGCGTTCAACGGCGCCATCGTCAAGCTCGCCGCCGCCAACGCCCCGATCACCGCCGTGGTCAGCTACTACGGCTCGGACGCGCAGACGTTCCAGGGCTACTACGTGCTCGACGACAGCCCGATCCGCGGCCCCCGTGACCTGATCGGCAAGAAGGTCGGCATGAACACCCTCGGCGCGCACGCCGAGGCCGTGCTCAAGACCTGGCTCGCCCGTGGCGGTCTCACCCCCGCCGAGATCAAGCAGGTCGAGCTGGTCGCCCTGCCACCGGTGAACACCGAGCAGTCGCTGCGGCAGCGGCAGATCGACGTCGCGGTGCTCGGCGGGGTGATCCGCGACAAAGCGGTCGCCAGTGGCGGCATCCGCACCATCTTCACCGACTACGAGCTGCTCGGCGCCTTCAGCGGCGGCACCTACGTCTTCCGCGACGACTTCATCAAGCGCAACCCGGAGACCGTCAAGGCGTTCGTCACCGGGGTCGGCAAGGCCATCGAGTGGGCCCGCACCCAGCCCCGGGAGACAGTGGTCGCCCGGATGCGCGACATCATCGGCAAGCGCGGCCGCAACGAGGACCCGTCGCTGGTCGCTTACTGGAAGAGCAGCGGCGTCGCCGGCCGTGGCGGGGTGATCGGCGAGCAGGAGTTCGGCACCTGGATCGACTGGCTCGCCGCCGAGGGCGAGCTCAAGGGCGACCGTCCGAAGCCCGGCGACGTCTACACCAACCGGTTCAACCCCTTCGTGGACGGGGGGAACGCGTGAGCACCGACAAGATCCTCTTTGATCGGGTGAGCAAGACCTTCCCGGTCCGCGCCAGCCGGCGTGGCGGCGCCGGCGCGGTCACCGCGCTGGACGAGGTCACCCTCGGGGTACGCCCCGGCGAGTTCCTGGTCGTCGTCGGCCCCAGCGGTTGCGGCAAGTCCACGCTGCTCGACCTGCTCGGCGGGCTCACCGAGCCGACCGCGGGGCGGGTGCTCGTCGACGGTCGGCCCGTCACCGGTCCCGGCCTGGACCGGGGCATCGTCTTCCAGCAGTACGCGCTGCTGCCCTGGCGCACCGCCGCCGGCAACGTCGCGTTCGGCCTGGAGGCGAAGGGGGTGCCCCGGGCCGAACGCGCCGCCCTGATCGCGCACCACCTCGACCTGGTGGGCCTGCGCGGGTTCGCCGACCGCTACCCGCACGAGCTGTCCGGTGGGATGAAGCAGCGGGTGGCCATCGCCCGCAGCCTCGCGTACGACCCGGACGTGCTGCTGATGGACGAGCCGTTCGCCGCCCTGGACGCGCAGACCCGCGACTCGTTGCAAGACGAGCTGGTGCGGATCTGGGCCCGTACCGGCAAGACCATCGTGTTCATCACCCACGGCATCGACGAGGCGGTCTACCTGGGTCAGCGGGTGGCGGTGCTGACGTCCCGGCCCGGGCGGCTCAAGCAGGTCATCGACATCGACCTGGGCGACCGGGACGCGGTCGAGGACGTCCGCTCCACCGACGCGTTCCGCCACCACCGCCACCAGATCTGGACCCTGCTGCGTGACGAGGTGCGGGCCGCTCAGGCGGCCGAGGGCACCGGCGTCCGCCACACCGAGGAGGCCCGCGTTGGTTGACATCGCCGAACGTCCCATCCGACTCCCCGGCCCACCCACAGTGCCCCGCCTGTCGGCCGAGCGGGCCGTTCCCGGTCGCGCCGGTCGGCTGCTCGGCATCGGCGCGAAGGTGCTGCACCGCACCGTCGCCATCGCCGCGCTGGCCGCGATCTGGGAGGGCGCGCCCCGGCTCGGGCTGGTGGACCGGGTCTTTCTGCCGCCGCTGTCGGAGGTGCTGGTGGCCTGGTGGGAGTTGCTGCGCAGCGGGCAGCTGGCCGAGCACGTGGGCGCGAGCCTCACCCGGTCGTTGGCCGGGCTCGGCCTGGCGGTGCTCACCGCCATCCCGCTCGGGCTGCTGATCGGCTGGTACCGGCCGCTCGCCGAGCTGCTCAGCCCGCTACTGGAGGTGTTCCGCAACACCGCCGCGCTGGCCCTGCTGCCGGTGTTCGTGCTCATCCTCGGCCTGGGGGAGACCTCCAAGATCGCCCTGGTGCTGTACGCGTGCTCCTGGCCGATCCTGTTGAACACCATCGCCGGGGTGAAGGGCGTCGACCCGCTGTTGATCCGGTCGGCCCGCTCGATGGGGCTCAACCATCTGCGGTTGTTCCAGAAGGTGATCCTGCCGGCGGCGGTGCCGACAATCTTCACCGGCGTCCGGCTGGCCGGGGCGTACTCGATCCTGGTGCTGGTAGCGGCCGAGATGGTCGGCGCGAAGGCCGGGCTCGGCTACCTCATCAACTACGCGCAGTACAACTTCGCGATCGCCGACATGTACTCCGGGATCATCACGATCTCCGCCATCGGCCTGGTCGTCAACCAGCTCCTCGTCGCCCTCGAACGTCGCTTCTCCACCTGGCGCGTCGACGTCTCTGCCGGATAGGACGGACACCAATGACCCGCACCCTGCACCTCAACGCGTTCCTGATGGGCGTCGGCCACCACGAGGCCGCCTGGCGGCACCCCCGCACCGACCCGCGTCGGGTCACCGACGTACGGCACTTCCAGGAGTTGGCCCGTATCGCCGAACGCGGCACCCTCGACTCGCTCTTCCTCGCCGACGGTCTGTCGGTCGGGCCGAACCCCCGACACAACATCCAGGCCGTCTTCGAGCCGCTGACCCTGCTCGCGTCGCTCGCCGCGGTGACCGAACACATCGGTCTCATCGCGACGGTCTCCACCACCTACAACGAGCCGTTCCACGTCGCCCGCAAGTTCGCCTCTCTGGACCACCTCAGCGGCGGCCGGGCCGGCTGGAACATCGTCACCTCCGCTCAGGAGCGGGAGGCTGTCAACTTCAACCGGGACAGCCACCCCGAACACGCCGACCGGTACCGCCGGGCCGCCGAGTTCGTCGACGTGGCAATCAAGCTCTGGGACAGCTGGGAGGACGACGCGCTGGTCTTCGACACCACGGCCGGGGTGTTCGCCGACACCGACCGGGTGCACGAGGTGGCGCACCGCGGGCCGGAGTTCCAGGTCCGTGGCCCGCTGAACATCCCCCGGGGGCCGCAGGGCCGGCCGCTGCTGGTGCAGGCCGGCTCGTCGCCGGACGGGATCGCCTTCGCCGCCCGCTACGCCGAGGCGGTCTTCACCGCGCAGCAGACCCTCGCCGACGGGCAGAGCTTCTACGCCGAGCTGCGCCGGCAGGTCACCGCCGCCGGCCGGGACCCGGACCTGGTGAAGGTCCTGCCCGGCATCGCGCCGGTGCTCGGCGGCACCGAGGCCGAGGCGCTGGCGCTCGCCGCCGAGTTGGAGGAGCTGATCGTCCCCGACTACGCCCTGGCCCAGCTCTCCGGGATGCTCGGCATCGACCTGACCGGCCTGCCGTTGGACGGGCCGCTGCCGGAGCTGCCGGCCGCCGGCACCGTGCAGGCCCACCAGAGCCGCTACCAGCTCGTCACCGAGCTGGCCCGCCGGGAACAGCTCACCATACGCCAGCTGATCGGCCGGCTCGGCGGCGGCCGGGGTCACCGGGTCGTCGCCGGTACGCCGGAACAGGTCGCCGACCAGATCGAGCTGTGGTTCACCCAGGGCGCCGCCGACGGGTTCAACATCATGCCGCCGCACCTGCCCGGCGGGCTCGCCGACTTCGTCGACCACGTGGTGCCGGTGCTGCGCTCCCGTGGACTGTTCCGCACCGAGTACACCGGTCGGACGCTGCGCGAGCACTACGGCCTGCCCCGACCGGCCAGCGCGTACGCGGCGCCGGCCCTGGTGCCGGCGTGACCACCGTGGAGCGCCCCTCGGCGGACATCGCCGAGCTGCGACCGGTCAACGCGGACCTGTTCCGCGCACTGCTGCGGCGGCAGGCCAGCAGCGTCACGGTGGTCACCGCCGTCGCCCGCGCCACCGACCCCGCCTGCCTGGGTGGGATCGGCGCGCCCATCCGGGCGGGCTTCACAGCGACCTCGTTCACGTCGGTGTCGCTGGACCCACCGCTGGTTTCGTTCTGCCTCGGGGTGGCGTCGTCGAGCTGGCCGGTGCTCGCCCGCGCCGAGCACGTCGCCGTGCACCTGTTGAACGCCGGGCAGCGGGAGGCCGCAACGGTCTTCGCGACCAGCGGCATCGACCGGTTCGCCGTGTACCCGGACTGGACGTCCGGACCGTTCGGGGTGCCGCTGCTCGACGGGGTGCTGGCCCGGCTGCTCTGCCGGGTGGTGCACCGGGTCCCGGCGGGCGACCACACGCTGGTGATCGCCGAGCCGCTGGCGCTCGGCGACGGCGGCGACGGCGCGCCACTGGTCCACCATCGGGGCGGCTACACGACCGCCGTCTCGCCGTGAGTGAGCGCAGCGAGCTAACCATCGGGCAGGTGGCACGTCGCGGCGGCACGCGGCGAAGCGGAGTGCCGACGTGACCGCACCGACCACGGCCGACCTGCTCGCGTTGGACCGGGCCGCCCAGGACCTGCTGTTCCGGGCGGCCCGCACGGCCAACACGTTCACCGACGAGACGGTCACCGACGCCCAGGTCGCGGCGATCCACGACCTGATCCGGTACGGGCCGACCGCGTACAACGGCCAGCCGCTGCGGGTGCTGCTGCTCCGCTCGGCGGCGGCGCGGGCGCGGTTGCTGCCGTACGTCTCGTCGAGCAACCGGGCGAAGACGGCCAGCGCGCCACTGGTGGCGGTGCTCGCCGCCGACGTGGACTTCCACGAACGGCTGCCCGAGCTGTATCCGCACCGGCCGCAGGCCCGCGACTGGCTGAGCGACCGTCCGGCCCGCGCCGAGCAGGCCCGGTTCAGCGCGACCCTCCAGATCGGTTACCTGCTGGTGGGCGTACGCGCCGCCGGGCTGGCCGCCGGCCCGATGGCCGGGTTCGACGCGGCCGGGGTGACCCGCGAGTTCTTCCCCGACGGCCGGCACGAGGCGCTGCTGTTGCTCAACCTGGGCCATCCCGGCCCGAACGCCTGGGAGCGGCGGCTGCCCCGACTCAGCACCGAGGAGGTGGTGTGGACGCTGTGAGCCGGCCCAGGGTCAGCGGGGCTCCCACGCGTCGGGCAGCGCGGTGAGCTTGCGGACGTGCGCGGGCAGTCGACCGCTGACGATCTCGGCGAGGCTCACCTCGTCGACGACCCGCCGAACGGCGGCGCGGACGGCCACCCACAGGCCGGGCAGGTTCTCCGCCGAGCCCTCGTACCGGGTCTCCTCGGGGCGCAGCCCGCGTACCCCGGCCAGCGGGCCCTCGACGGCGCGCAGCACCGCGCCGACGGTCACCTCGCGTGGCGGGCGCGCGAGGGTGTAGCCGCCCTCGGCGCCGCGTTGGGCGCGGACGATGCCGGCCCGGCGCAGATCCGCCAGGACCGCCTCCAGGAACTTGCGGGGCATGTCCTGCTCCGCGGCGATGGCCTGGGTGGACAGCAGCGAGGGGTACGCGGTGGCGAGGCTCAACGCCGCCCGTACCGCGTAGTCGCCGCGCGCGGAGATCTGCACAGTGCCATCATGCCCGCCCCGTGCCGCCCGGCCCTCCGGCGGGCGGCACGGGTCTCGTGGCGTGCCCGCCATTTGGGGGTTCGCCGGGAGTGCCGGGGCGGAACCGGCCGGCGTTGGCGCCCGTCGACTCGGCGGGCGGTCGAGGTCGGACAACCCGGCCGGCCGCCGGTTGGTCCCGGGAGGCCCGGAACGCGCCGGGGCTGACTCCGACCTCGCGGGTGAAGAAGCGGCCGAAGTTCGTGGGTTCGGAGAAGCCGAGCTGCCGGCCGATCTGGGCGATCGGCTGATCCGTCGCGGCCAGTAACCGGCCGGCCTGCAACGCAACCCGCTCGTCGATGACCTGTTTGGCGCTGCGACCGGTGACGGCCAGGCAGGCCCGGGTCAGGGTCCGCACCGAGCAGCCGAGCGCGGCTGCGTAATCCTCCACCCGCCGGGTGTGCGGGTAGCCGTGCTCCACCTCGCGGCGGAACCGGTGGAATGTCTCGTCCTCGGGCCGGGACGGCGACCGGTCGCTGTGGGCCACGGCCAGCCGCAGCAGCAGCACGGCCAGTTGGTGCCGCAGCAGCGCGCGGGCGGTGGGGCCGTCGGGGTGCCGCCGACAGTCCACCGCCAACTGGCTCACCTCGCTGATCACCGCGTCCTCGTCCTCACCGGCCAACTGCCGCCAGGTCGCGGTCGTGGTCAGGTCGACGTCGAAACCGCGCAGCGCCAGGGGATCCCAGGCGACAACCGTGGCGTCGATCTGGGGGCCGGCGCAGCGCAGCACCTGGCCGGGGTGGACCCGCAGCAGCGTGCCGGGCCGGCACGGCAGCAGATGAAAGTCGAGTTCCGCGTCGCCGTGCCCACGCGTGGTGAGAACCAACAGCTCCCGCTCGACGATGACCGGACGACGCCAGCCCGGATCACCGGCAAGGTCGGCCAGCGCGAACGTGGCTATCTCGTCGGTGACGGGAGACGCCGTTCCGATCGATGGCGCGGGGGAGGGATCGGTGGAGACCATCGCCTGCGACGGTAGCCCGAACCGCAGGTCACCGCATCCCGATCGACGTTCGTAGCGGAATCCGCGGCGCGCCACGGGCTTGTCCCGGTCCCGGCGGCCGGGCTACGTTACCCGGCGGTAGCGCGTCGGTCCGCGGTCCACCCGGCATCCGCCGGCCACCCGACCGGCCGGCGGCCCCCGCCGACTCGCGATGGGATGGGCATGACGCAGCTGTTTTCGGTCGAAGGTAAGACGGTCCTGGTCACCGGCGGCTCGCGGGGGATCGGGCTGATGATCGCCCAGGGCTTCGTCCGGGCCGGCGCACACGTGATCATCTCGTCGCGCAAGGCGGACGTCTGCGAGGCGGTCGCCACCACCCTCTCCGCCGAGGGCCGCTGCGAGGCCATCCCCGCCGACCTCGGCGACGACGCCGGCGCCGAGACGCTGGCCGCCGCCGTGCGCGAGCGCTTCGACCGCCTCGACGTGCTGGTCAACAACGCCGGCGCGACCTGGGGCGCACCGTTGGAGGACTACCCCGGGGCCGCGTTCGACAAGCTCTGGGCGGTCAACGTCAAGGCCGTCTTCCGGCTCACCACCGCCCTGCTGCCGGCGCTGCGCGCCGCCGCCAGCGCCGACGACCCGGCCCGCGTGATCAACATCGGGTCGATCGACGGCATCCGGGTGCCGATGATGGAGGTGTACGCGTACTCGGCCACCAAGGCGGCCGTGCACATGCTCACCCGCAGCCTCGCCCACCAACTCGCCGGAGAGCAGATCACCGTCAACGCGATCGCGCCCGGCCCGTTCGAGAGCAAGATGATGGCGTTCGCGCTCGACGACCCGGCGAGCCGGGCCGCCATCGAGCAGCAGGTGCCGCTGGGCCGCATCGGACGCCCCGAGGACATGGCCGGCACGGCCATCTACCTCTCGTCGCGCGCCGGCGCATACCTAACCGGAGCTGTCATTCCCGTCGACGGCGGCATCACCACGCACGGCTGAACACCGGCCCACCGCGGGGCGGACTGTCCGCGTACACCTTGAGTGTGTGCCGGGGCCGCGCGGACTCGGCAGATCCGCGCGGCCCCGGTGTGGCCGGTGTTGCCCGTTCGGGCGGTCAGCGGCCGGCGAGCAGCCGGTTCACCGCCGTGTCGACGTCCAGGTGCTCGGCCTCACGGCCACGCGGAACGACGACGTAGGTCCGTCGAAGGAAACGCACCAGGACGCTGCGCGGCACCTCGAAGAGGGCGTTGCCGTCCGGTGACGAGAGGGCCAGCGCGACGAAGTCGCCGCGCGGTGTGGCCCAGGGCCAGACCCGAACATCCCCGATGCCGGCCGGCTCGTCCAGGCCGGTGACCAGAAGTTCGCGAGCGAACGACCAACTCACCGCCTCGCCCCCTGCCGATTCGGCATGGAACAGGACATGGACCGCATACGGGTCAGCAGGGTCGTAACGCAGACTGGCACGCACCGGCAAGGCGGTGGCGTCAGGTGCGACGAGCCTTAGCGACGTCTCGACCTCTACGGTCGTCGGTCGGATGACACTCATGGACGTTCTCCCCCCGGCACCGCTGCGGAACGCGCGTGTTCCGCTTTTCCCATACTCAGGTGCTACTCCTGGCTACGCTCCGCCATACGCTGACTTCACCCAGTGGTGGGAAGGGGGACGGAAAGGCCGCGTGAATGTGAGCATTCATGTAGAATTTCCGGTTCTGCCCAGTGCGTGATCCCGCCCGGTATCGGGTGGCTCAGTCGTCGACTTACTCCGGTAACGTCCAGTCGGCCGTTGCAGTGACGGGCCCGAGCGACACTGGGGGGTGAAATGGTGACGAAGCAATCCTCAGTGGATCCGGCGGCGGCACCCGTCCCGCCGAAAGTCGCGGTCCGAGCAGCCGAAAAGCGGGGGTACGGAGTGCCGATGGAGCAGCCCGAACGGGCCGGTCGGCCGGCGTCCGACGCCGGTCGTCCCGGCGGCGATGGCGCCGGTCGTGGTGGCGACGCCGCCGTTGGTGTTGGCGGCACCGGTGTTGGTGGCGGTGGCGACACCGACGCTGGCCGTGGTGGCGGAGTCGCCGTGCAGGATCGGCCGCGACGCCCCCGCTGGCGCGAGCGGATCTCGCTGACCCTCGACCTCATCCGCGCCAACCCCACCGGCCGGATCGCACTCAAGATCTTCATCGCGATCGCCGGTGCGCTGGTGGTGACCATCGGCATCGCCCTCATCCCGCTCCCCGGGCCGGGCTGGCTGCTGGTGATCGCCGGCCTGGGCATCTGGGCCGTCGAATACCACTGGGCGCGACGGCTGCTCGGCTTCACCCGCCGCCACGTCCACGGATGGACACGCTGGGTGACGAGGCAGTCGCTGCTGGTGCGAATCGCGCTCGGGTCCGTCGGCCTGGTCTTCGTGGCCACGGTGGTCTGGCTGTCCCTCAAGTACAGCCTCGGCATCGACGTGATCGCCGAGGCGATGCACTACCTCGCGACGCACTGACCCCGGATTTCCGGTCCGGTTCCACGATCGGGTAGAGTCAGTGGCGCTGAGGGCGATTAGCTCAGTGGGAGAGCGCTTCGTTCACACCGAAGAGGTCGCTGGTTCGATACCAGCATCGCCCACCACGTTCCACAGCAGGTCAGAGCCCGGCCGGACACCTTCCAGCCGGGCTCTTCGCTACCCACCCGCAGAGATCATGAGTCGCCCATGAGTCGCGACCGTCGAGCGCGGTGGAGAAGGGGCGTCACGCCACGCTCCGCCAGTTGCGCTGTGTAGCCGATCTCGAAGCCCTGCTCGATGCCGTCCTCGCGGGCCCGCTGCAACGTCGCGCCCGACGGATCAGTCGGTGCGTCCACAGTGCCCCTGCGGAAGCCGATCGTCTCGCCCTGGGCGCCCGACACGTACATGTGACCGCCGGGCCGGTGGGTTGCCACCGGACGCGCTTGCCGAATCCCCACGTCGCGCTGCTCAGCTAGGGCGGCGAGCGCCGCCTCCACTCTGGCCAGCCGCTGGGCCAGGTCTTGGCGCTGCAGGTCGCTGGAGCGCACGACCCAGCCGCAGATGCCGGCGCCAAACAGGTTGGCGAGCAGGGGATAGGTGCCGAACGGGATGATCACCGGTGTTAGGTGGTCGACGAGGAAAAGAGTGGTAGCCAGGACGATCGCGGCCACACCGAGGATCAGATAGCCGTATTCGGTGTGGCGTCGCGGAGGGTCGGTAGCTCGGGGTCCCCCTGTGTTTTCCATCGTGGGAGTCTCGCCTGCGGGACTAGGGGTGAGGCAATGATCACTCGCCGCATCTTGCAGATGGCGAACGTTGCGTGATCAACGGTTAACAAGCGTGTGACGTCCGGCGATGATCCACTGTCCGATCGGGGAAGTTATCCCGTCCGGAAGGTCACCCGGTATCTATGCGCCGGGTACGCGTCCAACAGCCCATCCGACCGGGCGATCACCAACAGCGGCACGCCCTCCGGCACCCCGTACGTCTTCCGTTCCTCCGGCGTCGGATTGCGGGCCGACACCCACTCGCCCGGCTCCGCGTACACCATCTCCACCTCGACCGGCGCGCGGACCACCACACCGCGACCACGCACCGACTCAGCCAGGCCCTCGTTGCGCAGCTGCTGCACAGCCGCCCGGGCCGTCAGCGGGTTGACGCCGTACGTCTGGCTCAAGTCGCGTTCGGACGGTAGCCGGTCACCCGGGCTGAGCTGCCCGGACGTGATCCGGACGCGGAGGATCTCGGCCAGCTCCAGGTAGCCGACCGGCTCGCTCGCCGGATAGATCACGATCGGCAGCGTAGGGCCCGAGCCGATCATGGGTACCGGACTAGTTGAGTAGTCCGATCAACGTTCAGGCGCGAGACTCCCGGGCAGCCCGTTCCACCTCGCGCAGCACCAAACCCAGAGTCTGCGACCGGCGCTCCACCGGCAGCGCCGACCATGCCCGACGCGCGTACGTCATCCCGCCCGCCCGGTCCCCCGAGTGCGCCATCATCAACGCCCGGTGCAGCTCGATGTGCGTGGCGAAGCGGGTCAACGCCGGCGGCCGCCACCGGTCCGCCTCGAACTGCGCCAGCTCGCCCTCGCGCAGCATCCCCAGCCGGGCGTACAGCATCGACCGGAACGTGGCCATCCGCCACGGCGGCACCGCCGAGTCGGAGATCTCCCCGTCCGGTGACGCGACCTCGTCGAACACGCGCCGCGCCTCGGAGTCGGCGGCCACCGCGCCGTCGACGTCCCCACGCCCGGCAGCGACGTGCGCCCGGGCCATCAACGCGTTGAGCCGCCCTAGCGACGGCGTATCGGACAGCCCGACCGCCTCGTCGGCGTACCGCTTCGCCGTGGCCAGAGCGGCGCCCTCGTAGGCCAGGGCGATGGCCGCCCGGCCGCGCACCCACACCCGCACACCGAGGTCGTCTGAGCGGTCCGCGGCGACCCGGGCGATGTCGTACCAGCCGATCGCCTCGGACGCGGTCTTCGTGGTCTTGCCGTAGGTGACGAGGGCCCGGGCGGCGTTCGCCCACATCACCGGCGAGTCGAGGTGTTGCTGCATGATGACGAGGTCACCGGCGAGGCGCGCCTGTAGTGCGTTGGCCCCGATTTCCATGTAGTCGCGGCCGTACTGGGCGACCCGTTCGACCCAGCGTTCTTCGCTGTCGCGGCCGTTCAGGGCGTGGGTGAACCCGGCGCGGATCAGTTCGCTCGCGGCGATGGGTCCGATGGTGGCTGCGGCGAGAAGGTGTCGGCGTTTCACGTCCGCGTCTCCCAACGCCCGCGCGTAGGCGAGCACGACGTCTGGCGTCGCGGTTCGCCGTCCTGCCTCGACGTTGCTGAGGTGGGCTGCCGAGTAGCAGGACCTTGCCGCGATGGAGGCCAGCGTGACGCCCGCCTCGGTGCGAGCGTGCCGCAGCTGTGCGCCCAGATCATCCATCGGGGGTCCTTTGGTGAAAGGTCCTGAAAGCATCGACTCCCTTCCGAGGGTAGCCCTGCCGTCACGAAGGTGGAGGTAAGGCGCGGTTGGCGCCCCTGACGCGAGGGAGGCGACACCGTGCAACTCGTCCCCAGACTGCGGCAACTGCTGGCCGGCTCACCTTCGGCCCCGCGAGGTGAGCCAGCCGGGCCCCCCATCCAGGCCCGCGAGCAGGAAGCCGCGAAGGAGCGGCTACTGGCGCAGGCGCGCCGCCGTGCCGCCGAGCACCGCTACGAATACGGCAGGCCAGCCCGATGACCGCCCGGACGATGCCGATCCCCGGCACTCGCCTGTCCGTGCGGCCCGGCGAGTGGCAGACCGCCCCCGGGCAGCCCGGCCACACCTACCACGACATCCGGATCGTCTCCGTCCACGAGTCCCCCGACCCCGCGCACGCCTGGGTGCGCGGGCACGGGCTGGAGTGCGCGTGGGAGTCGGCCGACTGCGACAAGCCGTTCTGCTTCGAGGTGCTCGTCGACGTCGACGTCCTGGCCGCGACCGCTGCGGGTGAGCGGCCGTGAGCGCGCTGAGCCTCGCCCTGCCGGCCGCCCGCTGGCGGAACACCGTGCACGAGCACCAGGCCGTCGACGGCCAGTGCCCGATCTGCAAGACGGGCCCCCGCTGCCGTGTCTGGGCGGATGCCTTCGGGCAGCTCGTCGCCCACGACCTGTGGATGCCCCCGAGACCATCCCTCACCAACGACCGGCCGCACCCGGCGGCCGGCTGAGAAGAGAGAGATACCCAATGGATCAGCTCACGTTCGTCAAGCCCGCCCAGTGCGAGAGCGGCACCTCGAACTGCGTGGAGGTCGCCATCGACAAGGGCCGCAACCGGATCGTCCGGAACTCGCAGCGGCCGGAGACGCAGGTCGTGTTCGACGAGGCCGAGTGGGCCACCTTCACCAAGTCGGTCCGCGCCGGCCAGACGTTCTGACCGACCTTGACCGCCGAGGGGGGCCGGCTCCCAGTTCGGGGCCGGCCCCTCACGCGCGCCCGTCGAAGTGTCTCGGCTGCATGGCCCGGATCCTCACCACCTCCACGCACACCTGCGGCGGCGACCGCATCCCGACCGACGAGCTCGGCTGGTACTGCGACTGCCCGGAGCCGGAGTGTCGCCAGCGGCAGGGAGGCAACTGGTCGGCCGGCCCACCAGCAACCCCCCGCAGACGACGGAAGCCTCCACCCACCGGCAGGTGAGCGGAGGATTCTTCGCGTCGGGCTACTACTCGGGCTCGCCGGCCTTCGCCATGACCGCACTGCGGCGCAGCTGGTACGCGCCACGGGTCGACAGCGGCTTGTACCGCCACCCGGTGCCCTCCGCACCCCACTCGCTGGTGCGCTGCTCTTCGTCCTTCAGGGACCGCTGTACCTGGCGCAGCGAGATTTCCAGCAGCTTGGCCGCCTCCGCTGGGCTCACCCACACGCTGCCGCTCAATCTGCGCCCCCTGCTCGTCCCATCTGGGGATGATCTCACGCCAGACACGCCGGAGATACCCGCACCGACACGCCGTGACTGTAACGCCAGTTGCGCCAGAAGCGCCAGGCGCGCCAAGATAGGCGAATGACCATGTTCCGTCGGCGGTCCGCCGCCGAGATGGCCGACGCCGCTCGCGTCGAGGACGAGCGCCGACGCCTCGACGACAAGTTCGCCCGCGACAAGGCCACCGCCGACCGGGCCACCCGCCGGCAGCTCGAGCGCGAGCAGGAACGCGCCGACCGCAAACGCGCCAAGGCCAAGGCCAAGGCGCGGGCCCGCCGCCGGCGCAGGATCGCCGCGCTCGCCGTGTCCGCCCGGACCGTCGGCCCCCTGCTGATCGTCAACGCCGCCACCGTCGGCGGCCAGCTGGCGTACGTGTACGACGAGACCGACCCGACCTGGCCGGCTGCCGTCCGGGTGGCCATCGCAATCGGTGTGGCTACGGCTGCCGAGAGCGTCGCCCTGTACGTCGGCTGGCACGCCCACGACGCCCTGCTCGCCAAGGCGTACGGCACGGCTGCCTGGCTCCGCCGCGCCTCGTACGGCATCGCCCTGATCATGGCCACCGTCAACTACAGCCACTTCGCCGACAGCCTGCTGGAGCCAACTGCGCTGGCCGTCATCCTCGGCGTGCTGTCCAGCCTGTCCCCTTGGCTGTGGGGTCTGCACACCCGTCGCGCCCAGCACGTGCAGCTGCTCCGCGAGGATCTGGTCGACGAGACCGGCGCCCAGTTCGACCCGGCCCGCCGGCGGGCGTTCCCGATCCGGTCGTGGCAGGCGCGACGGTGGAGCATCGACCACAACGTGCGCGACCCGAAGGCGGCGTGGGCCGGGTACAAGGCGTGGGCCGAGGCCCGGCGGGCGTCAGTCCGTCCCGGCCGGCTGGGCGCCGCGTGGTTCGCGCTACGCGGTCTGCCCGCCGGCGTGGCCGACGAGTCCGACCCGGGCATCCAGCTGTGCCGCCGGTTGGAGCAGCAAGTCGCAGGCGTCCGTCGGGTCGTCGACCACGCTAACCAACTCACGCTGACCGACCGGCCGGTCGGCGTGTGGCCGGCACCGGGCATCGCACTGCCCGCGACGGGCAGCGTGCCCGCGGGCAGTGCGGAGCCGCCCGCCCGGGTGCCCGCGACGGTTGCCGCAGCGCCCCGTCAACGCCGGACGGTCGACGTGAAGGTGGATCCGCCGGCCGTCCGTCCGCCCACACCGCCGCCCGCGAACGAAGCGGCCCGGACCGCGGCCGCATACGCCAAGTACGTCGCCGACCACGGGCGCCCGCCGTCCGACCGCAGGCTGGCCAGCGCGGCCGGCGTCGGGAAGACCTACGCGAACGAGTGGAAGAAGGAACACGCCAAGACCACAGCGACCCCAGATGCCCGCACTGCCCGCCGCCGTAGCGGCCGGACCAGATAGCGCGGGCACCCGATAGCCCCCGGGGCGCGGCCTACGCCTTGGACAGCCAGCCGCGCCCCGGGACCCTCCCCGAAGGAAGGACCCACATCATGCACACGACCCACCAGATACGCGGCCAGGTGCCCGCTGACTCGCCGCTGCGGGCACTCGCGGGCAGAACCGTGACCACGCCCGCCGAGTCGCTGCCCGAGGTGGCCACCCGCGTTGCCGAGATGCGCCTGGCCCGGATCGACCCGGTGGTGCTGCCCGCCCGCTACGTGCCGTGGACGCCCATCGCGTTCGCGCTCGCGGGCAGCGTCCTGGCCGCCCTCGTCACCGCGCTGACCGCGATCCTCACCGAGCACTACACGACCGCCTGGGTGGCCGCCGGCGCCATGCTGCTGCTCGGCCTAGGTCTGTTCCCCGTCCTCACGCACCTGGAGATGGACGCCTGATGGCCACCCAGCAGTACCGCCTACACATCTTCGACGGCGACTACGAGGTGCTGCACAAGCGGACTCACATCGCGTACCTCGACCTGAACCTGCCCAACTACGAGAGTGCGCTCGACCGGCACCTGTGGGCGCTGACCCGCGACGCCCGGGCCGCGAACGAACCGATGGACGCACCGCGCATGGAGGTCCGCGACGCGGCCGGCACGGTGGTGCGGAACTGGACGGGGTCCTGATGCTGCTCCACGCCCTGCTGGTCGCCGCGCCGACGCCCAGCCCCAGCCCGTCGCCCACCCCGGGCGCCGGCACCAGCTCGTTCGACATCACGCACACCATGTCGCCGACCACGGTCGCGATCCTGCTGCTACTCGCGCTGCTAATCGACTGGATGAGCGTCGGCCCGAACAGCCTGCGGGATCGGATCGCGTTCATCGTGGCTGTACCTACGATCCGCGAGGGCTTCGACGGCAGCCCGCTCGACCAGTGGACCGTGGAGACGCTCAGCAAGCTGATCCAGAGCCTGCTCGACTCCACCGGCGGAGCACGCATCGCCGGCGCCAGCATCAATCTGCTACTCGGTGCCGGCATCGGACTCCTGTGGATCTACGCGGTCGGCTGCATGCTGCCGGTGAAGTTCAGCAAGAAGCTCGGCCGGTTCGCCACCCTGTCCTTCCCGGCGTCCGGGCTGCGGCGGCTCAACGCGCCGCTGTGGATCGTGGCGATCCTGCTCGGCCTGATGTCCGACCTGCCCGGCGGCCTCGTCGGGGACGTCGCCCGGACGCTGATCGACCTCGCCGCGACGCTCGTCGCACCCCTGCCCGCCATCCTGTTCGGAGACGCCTGATGAACACCGTGCTGATCGCCGCGACCGCCGAACCGGAACGCGGTTGGGGTGGGCCGATCGCGGTGCTGGTCGCGCTTCTGCTGTTCGGGCTGTTCATCGGCATCCAGGAGTACCGCGACCCCTCCCCCACCGAGGACGAGGAAGGTGGTGTCAGCGCGAACCTCAAGGTCAAGTCGGTGTCAGACACCGATGACACCGACCGTGACACCGGCTGGTGGGGGCAGATCCGCAACGTCGGCGGCCGGCGTGTCCGGGTCGTCGACGAGTTGGTCGACGAAGAGCTGGACCTGAACCTCGACGACGAGGACGAGCCGGAGACGGTCGAGGCGGCGGTCGCACGGATGACGGGTGAGCGCCGGCCGTACATGGAGATCGTGCGGCACCTGATGAGCGTGCACGGGGCGTCCGAGTCGAAGGCGAAGAGGGCCATCCGCAACGCCCGGGCGAAGCGGGGCAGCGGTGCGGCGTAGCGGGGTTGCCCGGCCGTCGTACCGTGCCTCGGGGGTGACCGCGTGAGGTGTTGGATCTGTGGCCGGTGGTGGCCGCTGCCGTGGGCGTGCGGCCCGTGTCGGCGGAAGCGGCGGGAGATGCGCCGCGGCTACCTCCGACGGGCGGCATCACAGGACGCCTTGACGGAGATGACGATTCCCCGTCCGGACGATCCGGCCGCTTGACGCCCGGTCCTACCCTCCAGCCATGAACTTCGGCGTGCGCCTCCCCGGCCCATTCCGCGTGGGCATCTCCGGCACCGGCCGGGTCAGCGCCGGCGTCACCCTCGGCCCGCTGTCCGCTTCGACGGGCGGCGGCGCCCGGCGCGCCCCGGCACCGAACGAGATCTTCGCGCCGCTCGAGCTGCCGGCCGCGCTGGCAGAGCTGGCCGACGAGGGCTGGCGGGTCAACGGCCAGGGCGACGGGTGGGCGCTAGTCGGGAGGCGCCTCGCTGCGCTGCAGTTGGAGACGGTGGAGGGTGGCACGGTGGCGCGGCGGGTGACGTCGCGGCGAAAGGTACTGCTGTGGGTCGCGGTCGCAGTGGTCGTGGTGGCCTGGGTGGCGATCGCGACCGGCTGACTCCGGGCCAGCACGAAGCGACCCCCGCCGCCTCCGGAGAGGTGACGGGGGTCGCGGTCTGTTCAGCGTGCCTGGGCTCGCGCTTCTCGCCGAGCCCGCAGGTCCAGTTCGCGGCGCAGTGCCCGCTCGACGAACGCGGCGAACCTCTCCCCGTCGGCATCGGCTGCTGCGGACGCCTCGTCCCAGGTGGCACCCATGCGGATGCTGCGCCCTCGCGTCTGCCCTGTGGCCGGTCGTCCCGGCTTGCCGTCTACCATGCCTAAAAATGTATCACAGAAATAGGGGCTGAGGTGTAGCGATGCCATGCCGTGCCGTGCCATACTTGTATTACAAGAAAGGCCAATGAGCAGGGGAGACGGACATGGACAAGGTCGAAGCGAAGGCCCAGGAGATCCAGGCTATGGACCCGACGATCAGCCCCAAGCGCGCCCAGATCAAGGCCATGCAGGTCATCGCCGCCGACCAGCGCGCCGAGTACCACCGCCAAGTGATGGACATGAACTGACCCCGAACACAGCGAAGCGCCCCCACCCGCTCCGAAATGGAGAGGGTGGGGGCGCAACCGTTCGCAGCGGAGCCGATGTTACTGCTCGCCTCCGACAAGGCTCGGCGAGTCGGGCTCACCGGCGCCGGCCGACACGACCGACGTCAGCAGCGACAGCAGCGCCGCGCCGGCCGCGACACCACCGGCGAGCGGGAAGTCGGCGTGCAGCACGTTGAACCCGTCGAGGGCCCACAGACCCAGCAGCGACTGCGCGGCGGATTTGCCGGCCCGCTCGGCGGCGGCCTTCCAGAACTTGCTCGTGAACATCGAGCCTCCTCAGACTCTCGGGGGCCAGGACCACTGGCCCGGCTCGTCGCCGGGGGCGACGTTGAACTCGGCGAACCCGCCCTTCTCGCCGGGCGTGAACACCCACAGGTGCACGTGCTGGTCGCTGTCGAGCGCCGGCACCTCGCCGGCCTCGACCCCACGCGGGTCGAGGGTGTCGACGTCAGCGGTGACGATCGCGGCACGCATGGCCAGCAGCCCCTGCTTGCCGCGATAGCGGACGATCCGGCCGGTGGTCGGCTTCATCTCGGGTGGCCTCCTGGGTACGGTCGTCGGGTGGGACAGGAGTACGTACGGACGCCGGATGGCGTCGCTGAGGTGCCGAGGCCGTGCCCCGCCGGGCACACGGAGACGACCCCGGCGTGGGGGTCGTGCACGGTCGAGGGGTGCCGGCGGATGGGCCGTCAGTGGCGGTGCACGGTGTGCTCGGGCGTCACCCAGCACGACCACGAGCACCGCACTACGCGGTGACCGGGCGCTCCGACGGCGGCACCGGATCCGGCGGGCTGGGATCCACCCCGGCCCGGGTCAGTTGGTAGGCGTAACCACCGGCGGTCCGCCGCCAGTAGTCCCGGTCGCGCTCCGCGCTAGCAGCCCGCTCGTCGGCCTTGTCGCGGGCGCGAGCCAGATCTTGCACCGACTCCCGCTCGTGCGCTCGGGCACCGGCCCGCAGCGACCCGACTCCAGAGAACAAGCTTTGCAGGAACGCGATGCCGCCCCCGCCCAGCACCAAGCCGATCAGGGCAGTCACCATCTCGGATGACACGGGCGGCTCCTATCGCTCGCGGGCCTGCCGGGTGGCCTCCCGCCTGACTGCTCCCACATCCCGCCAGCGACCGAAGAGCAGCAGGGCGAACGCCCCCAGCGCGAGGCTGGCCACGATCCCGGCCGGGGACTGCACGGCGGCGAGGACCAGCGAGTACACCGTGAACGCGGCCCAGAGCAGCGGCAGCCCGAGGTGCTCCCCGATCCAACGGTCGCTGACCGCCCCGTACGCGGCGAGCACACCGCCGCCGACGAGGAACAGCGCCCACAGGTAGACCAGCGGGCCGGTGGACTTCTCGACGCTGGGCGTGGGGACCAGGGCGGCGCCGACGCCGGCGGCCGCCATGAGGGTGTAGCCGGCGACCCGGGACCAGCGTTTCGGTTGAGCGGGCACGTCAGGCGACCAGCCGGCGGGCCAGCTCGTCGGCGACCTGCTTGGCCATGGTGGGCGGGATCGCGGCGGCGATCTTCTCCGGCGTGAGGCCGGCCAGGACGCCTCGGACGATCGGCTGCTGGTCACCCGAGATCTCGCCCTGCACGAGCATCAGGGTCCGGGCAATGAAGTCGAGCTTGGCCACGAGACTGTTACTGGCCGGGAGGCGGCCAGAGCCGTCCGGGTCGACCTTCAGGCCCATGCTGTCGCCGCCGGTGAACACGGCGTTGGTGAGCTGGAGTACGCGGTCGTCGGTTGCGGTCATGGTTGCCTCCACGGTTGGGGCCTTGATCAGGCCGATGGATTGCAGGTAGCGGCGGAACAGGGGCCGCTGGTCACGGCCCGCCTTGATGGCATCGCGGAACCACGATCCGTGACTGTGCCAGCGGTGTGAGCTGTCGCCGGTGCTGCGTTTCTTGAGCCGGTCCCAGCGGCGGACGGTCTTGCCGTCGAGGGTGTAGATCCACTCGCGGATGTCGCGGGAGTCCGGGGTGTTCGCCTCCAACTGGGCGACCATCCACCGGTTGAAGGTGTAGAGGTTGTGGGTCACGCCGCCGACCCGAACCTCGAACCAACCGACGTCCAGCGCCGCCGCGTCGAAGGTCAACCCGGCACGGTCGCGGGGCGACTCACGCACCGAGTAGTCGTCAGAGTCGAGGCGGTCGGATCCGCAGTGGTAGCCACCTCGGTGGGCCGAGTCACCGACGATGCCGACCTCGCCCGGATCCAGGTCGTCCGGGCCGGGGGCGTTGTCGAGGTGAGTGAGGAGAAGGCTTCGGACGGCCAGGAGGTTGCTCGGTGCGCGGGTCATCAGGACCAGCTCCCCTTACGCATAGCGGCTCAGCTCCAGGGCGGAGCCGGCCTTGATGGTCGTGGCGGTGGCCGAGCTGGCCCACTGCGCCCACTGCAACCTGAACGTGCCCGCGGTGCCGCCGACGATCAACGTTCCGGAGCAGATGATCCCCACCACGGTGCCGACCGCCCCGAAACCAAAGTCCGCCGTGGGGAACGACGTCACGTCCTGGATCGCGGCCGCCTGCATCGACCCCGTCTGACCGGTCGCCCCCACCTCCAAGCCCGCCGCCGACGCCGACAGCCGCGACCCCGCCGGAGCGTTGAACCGGAACCTCAAGTCGCCGGCGGTGCCCGCGCTGAGCAGCAGCAGGTGCATCTGCAGCCGGTACGCCGTGTTGGCCGCGACCGACAAGAGCAGCTCGTTGTCGTCCTGGGGGGCGATCGAGCTGGCCACCGACTCATCGGACGTCTTCACGACCACCTTCGGGATCGCGAACACCTCCAGGTCGTTGAGCTGCGAGGCCAACAAGGGCTGGCCAGCCGTGAACGGCACGACCCCTCCTTCAGAGTCCGAGAATCAGTGGCTGCCACAGGCGCACGTCGGTGCCCGCCGCGTGGCCCTTTTCGACCCCGTTGACCGCCCGGGTGACCGTGAACGTCTGCGGGCTGCTGGCACCGGAGATCGCGGTGACAGTCACCCGCTCACCGGCGACGTTGACGTCGAACGGCACGTGCGCCACGTTCGTCGTCCACACCGGGCCGGCGGCGGTGGCCACCGACAGGCTCGTCCCGTCGACCCTGCGGACCGAGTCGTAGTCGCCCGTGAAGTTGCCCCGGACCGTCTCGGCCGGCAGCGGGTCGAGGAACATGTCGTACACACCGAACGCCGGCCCCGCGATGCTCGTGATCGTGAACACCGTCGGCTCCTTACGACGGCCGGCGCTGTCGTACAACGCCACCCGGGCGCCCGGAGCGAACAGCGCCACGTCGAGGCCCGCCGCGACGACTGCTCGGTTCGGGGCGTCACCGCGGATCTGCGCCGACGCGTCCCCCGCCGACAGTTGCGACCCGGCCGTGTCGAGGCGACCCAGTACCGGGTCGTTGAGTCGACCGATCGTCCACGACGACGCCGGCTCACAGAGGGCCTGCACCGTCCAAACCGGGTGCTCGCCGAAAGTCTCGACGTACCCGACAAGAATCTGGTCCACCGGGTCCGGAGTGACGGACGCGGGGACGTTCGCCACGGTCAGCCGGGACCCGATGTCGCAGCCCAGCCACGCAGTTGTCACCGCGTCGCCGGCCGTCATCCGTAGCGTGATCGTGTCGAACCGCTGCTCGGCGACGGTACCCCGATGCACAGCCCACGCGGCCAACTGCTCCAGCTGCGCGTCGGTGCTGGGATTGGCGCTGAGTGGCTGCTCCCACCGGCCGACAGCCGCGATGTGCGCCTCGTCGACGTAGCGGGCATCCGACCCGGACGGCCGCCGGGCGGTGACATCGTTGCGCAGCGTCGCGTCGTCGTCGGACGGCTCCATCGGGGGTGCGATATGCCGGGCCGCGTAATCAAGCGCCAGGGTGACCGGCTGGTTGTAGAGCGTCGACCGGGGCCGGTACGTCAAGCGGCCGCACGTCAGCTCGTACAGGATCCCACCGTCGGTGGCCTCCGCGTCGCGCAGCTGCGCCATCAGCGACCCGGACAGCCGGGGTCCCATGGCCTCCGAGGTGATCCCTGCGACTGGGTAGGGCGCGTACGGCACCTGCCGTTCAGCGCACACGGCGGCTACTCGGGCGTGCGCCAGCTCTCCCGGGCTACCCAGCGCCACCGCGGCCGAGGTGGTCGCCGGCAGCGGAGACGCCGACCACACGCCGATGTGACCCACCGCGGGGATGACCTGCGCGGCGTCCGGGTTGACCCGCAGCAGGGTCGGTTGCAGGGTGAGTGACGACCCAAGTGTCGCGCTGCCTCCTGACACCCCGTCCACCCACACCTGCAGGGAGTTCGAGCCCCCGGACAAGGTCACGTCGATACGAATGTGGTGCAGTCTCCCTGGCTGGGCCAGGATGCCGGTGTTGACGCCGATGAGGAACGTACCCCCGGACATCGCCGAGTAGCCGTTCACCGAGAAACCGGTGGCCGTGGTGAACAGGTTCCACGCCTGGATGGTGCCCGGGGTCAGCCACGCCACCACCCGCGTCGAGGTGGTGGGCACCTCGTCGTGCGCGACCACGCACTCCATCCGCCAGTCGGTGGCGTACTCGGGTGGGATCCGTGCCTGCAGATACGCCCCGGACGTGTCGACCATCGTGCCGACCCCACCCAACGGGGAGGACTGACCGAACCGCACCGGGGCGGACGGCACCAGGGAATCGACGGTGCGCATCGCCGACGCGCCCTCCGTCGCCAGCGACCCATCCTCAAGCGGCCAGTAGCCCGACTTGTTGAAGGTCTGCTGCTCCGTGTAGTACCGGTACAACGGGGACCTGGTCGCCTCGCCCGCCGACGAGATCCGCTTCAGGGTGCCGAACGCCTGGATCGGCACCCACCGCAGATTGCCCGACGGATCCCAGCGCGGCGGCCAGCGGTCCACGTAGCCGGTGAACCGCGGTGAGGTCACCTCCACGTTGTCGTAACTGACGACCACTGGCAGCGTGTTGGTGTTGCCGCCCTCCAGTCGCGTCAAGAGGCCGCACTGCGTGCCGGAGCTCAGCGACGTGTCGACGGCCCCGACCTGCCAGCCCGGGGGGCTATCGGAGGCCGGCTTCCATGCCTTCGCGCGCAGCTCCGATCCCATCCAGGAGAACACCACCCGCCAGGTGCTCGACGCGTGAGTGCCGATGTTGGTCACGGCCGCCAGCCCGGTCAGCACACCCCCGACCCGCTTGACGATCTGGAGATCGACCCCACCGCCGGGCTTGATGTCCAACCGGGCCGCGTAGAAGTTGCTGGGGTCCTCAGCCCGGCCAACGACCCAATGCGTTACCGCCGCGCCGTTCGGCGTGCCGAGCGGGTTCGTGACGTCGACCGTCATCTCCCCGCTGGTGACGCCCGTGTCGGCGAACGCCTGCCGCAGCACGTTCACCGTGCCAAGCGACTGCTTGGCCACGCTGCCGTCCGTGAAGTAGTCGCTGGCCGAACCGCCGGACGTGGTCCACGCCGAGCCGATAGCGGGCGAGCCCCAACCGTTGGAGACGGTACGGTCGAAGACGTCGACGACGTGAAGCAGGCGCACCTGCAGGGGTGTGTTGCGTTGCAGTTGCCCGTAATACGGGCCGACCGGGTTGCGTGGGGTGAACCGGCCATCGGCGTTGTTGAGCCGCAGCGAACACGACGACGGCACGGTGTCCGCCAGCGGCGTCGACCGACCTCGGGAGATGGTGATCGGCTCCGCCCGCTGCAGCCGATCGGTGATGTCCACCCATTGATAGGTCAGCGGGTCGGCGGCCGGGTTCGCGCCGGGTGCGATCCTCACCTGCACGTTCAGCGGGTCATCGGGGAAGCTCACGGCTACCACCCACCTCCCAGTCCCAGTACCTTCGGGTTTCCGCCCGAATCGCGGATCGCCTTGACCAGCCAGCTGACGAACAGCCGCTCCAGGCCAGACGCGCCCGCCGCATTGATCTGAAGCACCGGCGCACCCCCGCCGCCGGCTGGCGAGCTGGACCGGCCGCCGGCGGCCGACGTAGGCGCCGGACCGCCGGTCGTCTTACCGCGCAGGAGTGCTCTGATCCGCTCCACGCCCGCGTGTCCGCCGGCCGCGTCGACCTCTGCCGCCGTCAGGATGTGCTCACCCGGGGCCAGCAGGTACGGTTCGCTGTCGACACCCTTCGGGCCGATACCGATGACCGGGCCGCCCGACGCGGCGCCCTTGAGCGACGTGCCACCGGGGAGCTTCAGGTCGCCGTTGGTCTTGTAGTACACGCCGATCGTGATGTTCTTGCTCTTGATCTTCCCGAGGCCCTGCTGCACGGCCCTGATCGCGTCCCGGGCCTGCTTGTCCTTGATCGAGACCTCGCGCTTGACGTTCGGGATCCCGAACAACTTGTTGGCCAATTCCCGGGCCTTACCCGCCTGCATGCCCATTGCGCCAGCGGCACGTAGGAACGCGGCGCGCCCTCGCTCCGTGACTGCAGTGGCCTGCTCCTGCGACCCGGTCGCTGTGAGCGTGGCCTGCGACTGGCGGATTGCCGAGGACGCGATCGCGTCCAGGGCGGCCTGGTTCGCCCGGCCTTTCGCCGTGCCCTCGTCGAGGGTCCTCCCGTTGCGCTTCACCGACTCCGACGCCGCGTCGACGGCTTCCTCGAAATCGCGGGTTGCCGCCCGGGCGTCCAGTGCCTGGCCGGCGAACTCGTCGATGGCCTCCCGCAGCGACTTGATCTCGGTCGTGGCGGTGTCCGCGCCCTCGGCGGCCTTCATCAGCCCGCCGAAGATTCCGTCGCCGGCTTCCTTGCCGGACTCGCCACCGCCTTCGAGAGCGCCGGCCAGCTCGTCCATCCGCTCACGGTTGTCGGTGATCTTGTCCCCGACGATCGGGAGCCAACCCGCGATGCCCTCCGCGAAATGAGCACCACCCTGGCCGGCCTTCACGAACGCGCCGTACACCTGGGCTAGGCCGCCAACGAACGTCCCGACGGTGCGGATGCCGGACTCCAGGCCCATCAGCAGCCCACGGACCGCCGACGCGCCCTCGTCGGCGCCACCCGAGATGTCGGACAGCGCGTCGGAGATCGCGTCACCGATTCGAGGCAGGCCCTCCGCCAGCTCCCGCACCACCGGGCCGGCCGCTTCCGCTGCCTCCCGCAGGCCAGGGCCGATCTCCCGCACCAGCCCGGCGACGCCCTGGGCGAGGGGCTCGACGTAGCGAGCGGCGGCCTCGAACACGCCGTCGACGTCGTCGGCCACATCGGACCACGCGTCCTCGATGACGCCAATGCTGCGAATCGTCGGCCCGATGAACTTGCTGGCCGAGTCCTCCAGGTCGCCCATGACGGTCTGGCCCAGCTGCTTCGACGCGGCCTGCACCCGGGCGTCCTTCGCGGCCAGGCTCACGCCGCCGACGACACCGCCGACACCCACCCCGCCAAGCACCGCACCGGCGACCGCCGCACCGATCATCGGCACCGCCACGGCGGCGACCCCAGCACCGATCGCGCCACCCGCAGCACCCATCGGGGCCTTCGCGAGCAGCGGCCCAATCCGCGCTACGAAACTGGCGCCGAAACCTTCAGCGTTCTCCGCGCCAGCCGCAGCGAAGTCGGGGAGCAGGTCCTTCGACTTGACCAGCTTGCGCAGCTCCGCCTGCTGCTTCCGGATGCCCTTACTGATATCGATCCGGTCGGCCTCGTCGGACGTGCGGGCGAATGCGACCGCCAGGTGCTTCAGGGACCCCTCGACGTCGGCGATCTGCCGGTCCAGATCCTGGGCGTCCTTCTCCGTCGCGTCGAGGGACCGGCCGAACCGATCAAGGCCGCCGCCAGCGCGGTCGGCCATCTTCGAGACGGTCTCTTCGCCCAGGAGGCTGACCAGGATCTCGCGCTTGTCCACCGGGTCACCCCCCTTTCAGTGCTGGGTGCTGCGCCATCAGCGCGGCCCGCTCATCCGCCGGCGACGGGGCCAGGGGCAGCAGGTGGGCGTAGATCTCGCGCAGCGTCATCTCGCGCAGCACGAGCGGGCTGATCGCCACGTAATGCCGAGAGAGACGGGGGCCGACCTCGTCGAGCAATCCCGCTACGCCTCCGTGCTCGGCGGCGGTGTCGACGAGGCAGAAGCTGGGGGGTCCACATCATCGGTGGCCGGCACCGGCTCCCAGTCGGCCAACAGCACCAGCGGCTCGAAGCCGTCGAACGGCTCGTCGACCCCGGCCAACCGGCGGGCCACCCACATGCTCGCGAGGTTCGCGGCGGTGAAATCCGCCCTGACGCCGCGCATCATGCCCCGCAGGCCCATGCCGATCTGCTGCTCGATCTCCACCAACGTGCTGGCGGGCACCCGCACCAGGGCGGCCTCGTCGTACACCCACCAGGCCGACCCGTACCGCTCGTGATCGTCCTCGCAGAACCGGAACCGCATCGGCGGCAGCAGCTTCATGCATCAGCCCTTCGTGATCTGGTCGGCGACCCAGTCGACGACTCCCTGCATCTCCCGGGAGATGTCCGGGCCCATCCGGTCCACCGGCCGGTCGACGAACCCCGGCCGGACCCGCTGGGCGACCCAGCCGGCGCCCCGCTTGCCGTACACCGGGTGGCGCAGCGTGCCCCGGTTCAGCGTCGGGACGTCGCGCTTTTCCTTGCGCCCGTCGCCGTACACCCGGAACGTGAGCCGCGCGGTCTGCTTCGTGCTCTTCACCGCGGTACGGAACCGCAGCGACCGGCTGAGGATCGGCGCGTACCCGGAGGGCATCGCCTTCGGCACCTCGGCCCGGATCGCCGGACCCAGCGGCCGGGCGGCCCGAGACAGACCGCCGGCGAGCTGCTTGCCCAGGCCGACGTCGCCGACCCGCCTGAGCGCCTTGCGCACCGACGTGAGATCGGCCGAGCCCGCGCGGATCTCGAAGCCCACCGCCGGTCAGGCCGTGGCGCGGGACAGCGCCCCGGCGCCCTGCCACGTCACACCCACCGTGGCCAGGTCACCGACGCTGCCACCGACCGGGGTGTGCGCCGACACGACCACCGGGCCGGAGTACAACGGGTTCGTGGCGCTCACCGCCGCGGACGTGGCCTTCACCGACACGGTGACCACCGTGCCCAGCAGCGGCCACAGCGTCTGATCGACGCCGCCGGCCACGTAGTCCTCGTTGAACTCCAGCGCCACCGTCCAGTCCTTCAGACCGCCGAGGCGCGAGCGGAACTGGTCACCCATCGCGGTGTCCTCCAGCTGGTCAGCGGACGCGGTGATGGTGGCCTGGCGGACGAACTGCGACAGGTTGACGGCGTTCACGGTCACAACGGCGTCGACGAAAGCGAACGAGCCCACGGCTCAACTCCTTTGGATACGCGACAGCCCCGCCGGATCATCCGGGCGGGGCTGCGGGGAACGGGAAGGTCAGGCGCCGATGCCGATGGCGCCGGCGATCTGGAAGGTCCCCGTCACCGCGGAGACGTTGAGCCGGTAGTACGCGTCGGTGATCGGGCCGGCGACCCGGGTCAGCCACAGCCCGCCCTGCGCGGTCGCCGCGGCGAACGTGCCGCGCATCGTTGGAGAGCTGAACGCGCCGGTAGCAGCAGACTGCACCTGCACCGTCAGCGTCGTGCCGGCCGAGAGGGCGTGCAGAGCCGCGTAGAGGTACTGGCCGGTGGGTACCGCACCCAACTGCACGATCGACCCGGTCGCGCCGGTCGCTGACACGTTGCCCTTGGCCTTCGCGACCTGGCCGCGGATCAGCCCGACAGCGTTGGTGCCGGACATGGTCAGGCTGAACGGAGTCAGCTCGCCCATCTGGCCGAACAGGTTGTAGCCGAACTTCCCGAGCTGGCCGAAGTAGGCGATGGACCCCTCAGTCGGGGTCGGTGACATGGTCACGACCCGGTCGGGAACGCCCAGGTCCGGGAACGCCTGCGGATCCGGCGCGTTCACCGCGGCGGACTCCCAGAACCCGGCCATCGACGCGGCCACCGACTTCAGGCCGCCGGCACGTGAGCGCCACCCGCCGCTGCCGAAGGTCGTCGCGTCCAGCTGCTCGGTGTCGACTGTGAGGCTGGCCTGATTGAGGTTGGTCGTGAAGTCGTAGCCGGCGACCAACACGGTCGCGTCGGTCAGGGCGAAGCTGCCCACATCACCCTCCCGGTGCCATCGCGCGGAGGTTGAACACCCCGCCGTAGTAGTTGATGAGGCCGACGTCTTCCAGGCCGCGAGGGTCGAACGAGTCGACAACCAGGTCGTCGATCAGCCCCCCGAACGTCTTATCGCCGTCCATGAGCACCGCGCGGATGGACTTCGCGCCGGTGGGGTTGGCGTACTCGGCGAGCAGGTGCTGGCCGACCCGGTCGACCTTCGCGGGAACCAGCACCACGACCTGCATCGGCAGCACGATCAGGCCACGTCGCATCGCCTCGTGGTACGACGGGATCGGCGGGACCGTCGGGAAGGCGATCGGCGGGTTTGGCTTGTCCGGCTGGTAGCTCTCCGAGCGCAGCCCGTCGATGGTCGACAGCCGGTCCTTGAGCGCGCCCATCAGGGCGACTACGTCGAGGGCCACAGCTCAGACCGCCTGCGGGATCTTGTGCCGGCGGTACGGTGCGAGCTTCTGCTCGGCCAGCGAGTTGATCCGCACCCGCACCGGGCCGAACTCCCCGAACCCCGCGACGCCGAACGGGGCGTCGGTCAGCTTGAAGCTTTCAGCCGCCATGATCAGGCACGCCTCCTTGACGTCTGCCGGGACGGCCGCCCATCCCCACCGCGCGGTCACCTGCACGACTGGGCGCTCCGAACACGCCAGGCCGTACGTGAGGGCCTTGATCCGGCTGTACGGCCAGCCCGGCACCCCGTCGACCACCCCGTTCAGCGGCTCCAGCAGGTAGTCGGCTGTCACCCACGCCTCGTTGTAGACGCCAGCGCCGGCGGAGTCCGCCGCCACGACCAGCCCGGCCGTGGTGTGGAAGTCGTCGACGAGCACCAGGCGGTCGCCGATCGCCCGGTACGTGCGGGTCGACGCGACCCCGGCGTCGTTGAACTGGCGGCGGCACCACCGCTCGATCTCCCGCGAGGCGCTCAGCACGGCGGCGGCCAACTGGTCGTCGTCGAGGGTGTCGTTATCCGGGATGTCGCTGCGCTTCTTGAGCTCGTCGCGCGTCGCGTACGGATCGCCGAGCGCCACCGGTGCCTCCCTCTACTTAGCGCGGCCGGAGCGGCGTCGCGTGGACGCCGCCCCGGCCCGTCCCGCCTACTTGTTGGCAGGCCGTTCGGTGGCCTTGTCGGCCGGCTTGGGTGCCGCCTTGGTGCTCGCACGCCGCCGACCCTTGGTCTCACCCTCGCCGTCGCCTTCTGCGGCCTCAGCGTCGACGCTGGCCGTGCCGGCGGCGAACTCCCGCACGATCGCCACCGGCGACGTGTGGTCCCGGCCGGGCGGCGGCGGGATCGACGCCGCGTCGACCTGCTCGGCCGCGTCGGCGATCCGGTCCGTGGCCGCGTCGGCCGCCGGGCTACCCGGGGCGTTCGCGATGACCCGCTGCGCGTCCGCGATCTGCGTCGCCAGCCGGTCGTGCATCAGCCCGGGTACCTCGTGGCCGGTGGCGTCGCCGTCGACCAGGGCGCGGTAGGCGTCGACCTCCCCGTCCTGAACGGTGTCGCCGACGCCGTACGCGAGGTACGCGCCGCGCGGGTCGTTCTCCCGCACCAGCTGCCCGTCGGTGGTGCGGTACACCCGCCGCTCTGCCTTCGTGGTTCCCGCCATCTGCGTGGCCTCCTGATCTCTGATCGTGCTGATCGACAGCGCCATGGCGGGCTACCGGTAGAAGACGACGACGCGGAACTTGCCCGCCGTGAGCGTCGCCGTCGCGGTGGTGATGGCCAACCGGCGGCTGACCGTGGTCTTGACCGTGGTCGCCCCGGTGAACACCGGGATGACCGACTTGCGGCCGGTCGTTGACCAGGGCGCGCCGGAGACGGCCGCTGCGGCGAGCAGGTCGCCGGCGCCCTCGGAGTTGACGGCGACCGTCGCCGCGCCGCCGGACGTCACCGCGGTGTCGACCTCGATGTAGCCACCGAGGATGACCGCGCCGGCGGGGACCTCGTTGCCGGCGGCGTCGCCGGGCCCGCCGCGCAGGTTGATGGTGCTGACCGCGCCGCCGTCGCGGGCGAAGTCGTACTCGCCCTGGGCGGTCTTGATGCCGGTGGTCTGCTCGATCTGGGGCATCTGCCTTGTCTCCTTTCACGGCGACGGGCCGGACGTTGCCGTCCGGCCCGCCAGGGGCCGTCTCAGATGCCGGTGACCGTCGACCAGGCGGTCGGCCGGTAGACGATGAACGCCGCCCGGACGTCGGCGCGGACGGCCTGCTTGCCCTCGATGAAGTACGTGCCGTGCGAGTTGCTGACCTGCACGACGATCCCGCGCCGCATCGACAGCTCCAGGAACGAGGTGTCACCGGTCAGGCCGGTGCCCTCGGTCTGCGCGTCGGACTGGGCGACCGGCAGGCCCCACAGCCGCTCCGGGCCCGCCTCGGACGGGTTGCCCCAGATGTAGACGCCGTCGGCCGTGCGCAGCAGCCGGATGTCCATCCAGTCGTTCGGGTGCATGACGTGCAGGTCTGGCACCGCCCGGCCCGTCACCCGCACCTTGACCATCGCCTTGTAGAAGGCGTCCGGCGTCGGGTCGGCGCCCTTCGCCTGGGTTTGGATGCCGGCGATGTTGTTGATGCCGCGCAGGTTCGGCGCGGTTCCGTTGCCGACGAGGACCTGAAGGTCCATCCGCTGCCGGAGCATGAACCGCAGCCGGTTGTCGACGTAGCCGCGGGCCTGGTCGACGTCCTCCAGCTGCTCGTCGGTGATCGGGATGAACGTCGAGACCTTCCGCACCGGGCTCGACACCTCGGTCAGCGCCAGCGCCGACTCGGGGTAGGTCCCGGCCTCGGCCGTCTCGGCCGCGTTGTTGGTGAAGGTCGTCTCCTCCATGTACACCACGGCCGCCTGCGCGGTCGTCGTGGTGGGGATGAAGTCGAGGACCTGGATCGGCCGGGTCGCGAAGTCGACGACTCGGCCGGTGCGGTTGGTTTCCGGCAGCCAGCCCGCGCTGGTCTGCATGAGGGTCTTGAGCTCCAGGTCGAGGGTGGCCTCGGGGCCGATCGACCCGTGCTTGCCCTTGAAGGCGTTCGAGGCGACGAACTGCTCACCGAACGACTTGGCCTGCACCTGCTCGTCGCGGTCGTCGCGACGGCCGGCCTTGCGCTCGTCCGGCTCCGAGCCCTTCTCCTTGCCGGCGGCGTTGCGGCGGCCGGCGGCCTTGGCGACCTGGCGGTAACCCTCGACCTCCTTGCCGACCTCGTCGATCTCGGCGTTCTTCGCCTGGATCCACGCGACCTTCGCCGCGGTGTCGCCGGCGATGGACTTGACCAGCTTCATGTCGTAGCTGGGCCCGGCCTCGTCGAGGACGGCGAACAGCTCCTTGTTCTTCGCGTCGAGCTTGTCCTGCGCCTCCTTCAGCGCCGGGAACTCGATGACGTCCGTCATGGTCATGCTCTCCTTGCTCGTGCGACGGCCCGCAGCAGCTCGCTGGCGGCCAGATCGGCCAGGGCCTCGTCGTCAGGGTGGGTGTCCGGGCCGCGCGCCTTCAGCGCCTCGTACGCCTCGTACAGGCGCTTCAGCTCGTCGCCGAGCTGATCGAGGGCGTCGGCGTTGACCCGGGACAGGGACTTGCCGTGCTCAGCGCGGAGAGCGCCCACTCTGGTTGCGCTGGTCATCGCGCCGTCGACCACGCCCATGGCCGCCAACGCCGTCTGAATCTCGTGCTGCAGCAGCCCGGTCGCGGACTTCGCGTCCAGCGTTCGGGTGCCGATGCCGGCGCCCGCGAGCACCGGCGACACCTCGCCGGCGCCCAGCTGCTCGAGGAAGCGGACCTGCTGGCCCTCGAACTCGCCGTACGAATGCTTCGTGGGGTGCACGGAGTACGACCACTCCTGCAGCTCACCCATCTGCTTGACGACCTCGAAGGTGTCTCGCCCCTGGGTGGTGTTCATGAAGAACTCGCCGTCGAGGATCGCCTCGGTGCCGGTGGTACGGACGGTGCCCTTGCCGACCGGCAGGACGCCCATCCACGACTGATGTCCGTATGCGGAGATCTTCCACTTCGCGCCGTCCTCGAACGCCCCCGGTCGGGTCACGTCGCGGTCGGAGTCGATCACGTCGAACGTCGAGAACACCGCGCTCACGGTGCCCTTGTCGACGTCCTTGATCTCAACCCCGCTCAGTGCCTTGACCTGCATCGCCCTGCCCCCCCTCCGGTGGTGCGTCGTCGCCTGGCTCGTCCTCGGCCGGCGGATCCTCGGTCGGCTGCTTCGTGCCGGGCGGCTGCAGCTGCACGCTGAACAAACCGCTGTGCCGACCCACCAGGCGGGAGATATCGTCGGAGCGGAGGTATTCGACCGCCGCGTCGGGCTCATACCCGGCGTCCAGCAGCGCCCGCAGCGCCTGCGAGCGGGTCGACTGGATCTCGGCGACGTCCTTCGCGTCCTCGCGGACGAACGCCGTGTCGCGGGTGTCCGGCCGCAGCTCGGCCGCCGCCTTCGGGCGGGCGAACAACGTCTCCAGACTCGCGCCGGCCTCGCCCCACAGGTGCCGCAGCGTGCCGTCACCGACGTTGCGCCTCGCCGCGCTGTAGTTGCCCGCGTTCAGGCTGGACCCGGACAGGCCCTCGGACAGGCCCACCACCACCGGATGCACACCGGCCGCCGCCGCGATGCGCGTCTCCCCACCGCCCTGCACCGACTTGAAGTCCACCGACTTCAAATCGGTGCCGCGCATCGTGACGTCCGCGCCACCACCGAGGAACAGCGTCTTGTACGCGTTGCGCGGGCCAGTCGTCTGCGCCTTGAAAACGTCGGCGAACTCGGCGACCTGCTCCGGGCTCATGTCCTTGTCGAGCGACACCACCGTCTGCAACGCGGCGCCGTTCTCGAAGAACTTCGCCTTGTGCTCAGTGGCCGCGATGTCCGCGCCGATCTCCCGCAGCACCGGCGTCAGCCACGACATGCCCCGGAACCTCGCGGCCGGATCCGGGATCGGCGAGTAGTGGCACACCTCTTCGGGCAGCAGCAACACCGGCTTCGACCGGACGCTCACACCGAGGCCCGACGTCGGCGGCTCGAACAGGACGCCCACCACCCGGGCGTCGATCGCGTACGGGTCATCCGAGTGCGACCCGATCACCAAGGTCACCCAGTCCGGCCGCAGCCGCGTCAGCCGCCGCCCCGGCCCCCGTGCCGCCCGGCCGTACCGGCCCTCGTCGTCGCACGTCGTCACGAACGAGTTGCCCGCGTACGTGGCGTCGACTTCCATCCACGCCAGTAGGTTCGCCAGGGTGCCCGTCGGCCAGGGCCGACGCAGCAACGCCAGGTCCGCCGAGTCGTAGAACGGGCCGAGCTGCCCGTCGACGCGGTCGCGCCAGCCGAACTGCACGTCGGCGAACACCCGCAGCCGGGCGTAGCAACAGGCGAACACCACGGCGTTGCCCTTGCCTGCGGCGCTGACGTAGCCGTTGAACTCGTGCTCGATCGTCTCCCGGTCCGGGGCCGAGTTGCCGATCAGCGCGTTGCGAAGCGCGTCGAGGCGCCAGAACGGCTGCTCGGTGAAGCCCTTCGCCTCGGCCGGACGGACCATCGCCCGGTGCCGGGCGGTCACCCGATCAAGCGTCGACGCCATCAGCCCGCCTCATCGCCTCGCCGGCGCGCCGCTCGCGCGTCTCCCGGGCGTCGTCCCACCCGACCTTCATCGCGGCCGCGCACCACGTGCCGGCCATCCACAGCGCCGCGAACACCCCGAACGTCAGCCGACCCACCAGGACCAGCACCGCGGCGAGCAACCCCAGCAACGTCCGGCCAGCCGGCCACGCCCGGGCCTGCGCGGTGATCCGATCCACCCGGTCGACCCGGGCCGTATGCGGGTATTCGAGCACCGTCACCGGGGCCTCCTCACAGGTCAGACGAACGCGGCGAAGGGCTTGCGGGACGGGCGGTGCACGCGCGGTGTCACCGCGCCGAACAGGGCCAGCGAGCCGGCCGCCAGGGTCGCGATGTCCACCGTCGGATCGCTGCGGTCCCACGCCCACGAGTTGCCGACCCGGCGCTTGTCGGCGCCGGCCACCGCGGTGGTCAGCTCGGTCTGCCCGAGGTGCCACACGTTGCGCGACGCCAGGTCCTCGCCGGCGACGCCGTCGAAGAGCAGCTGGCAGCCGGTGACCACGTCGGCGGTCGCCGCGCGGTGCACCTTCAGACCGGCCTTCTCCGCCGCGTCCGCGATCGCCTTGTCGTCGATCACCACGACCAGCGGCTGGTGCCGCTCCAGCTCCTTGAGCCGATCCACGATCCAGCCGGTGCCGGGCCGGTGATCCAGGCCATGCTCGTTGCCGGTCGTCTCGACCAGCCACCCGCCGCCGGCGCGGGCGCCGGCCGCGGTGATCGCCGAGTACGACCGATCCGGTGGCACGTACACCCCGTACGCCGGGCGGCCCGCCATCGTCGACGACGCGTCGCGCTGCCCCAGCCACGCCAGCTCCGGGATCACCAGGTACTTCGCGTCGGCTTCCGGGGGCCAGATGCCGGCGCACTCACGGCCGTAACCCTCTTCACCGAGCGCACCCTTGGCGATCGCCAGCGTCTTCGGCGTCACCCGGATGCCGTACGCCGGATTGGCCTTGGCCATCACCCGCGGGTCGCCCAGGTTCGCGCCACGGTCGACGCCCCACTCGCAGTACGCCAGCCCGGGCTCGCGCGCCAGCACCCGCTTACGCAGCCGCACCAGGAACTGCTCGGCGACCTTCGGGACCGTCGACAGGTACCAGATCTGCGGGTTCGGCCGGGCCAGGATCGTCGGGACCAGCGCCTCCAGCTGGTCGTCCGTCAACTCCAGCGCCTCGTCGAAGAACACCTTGTCGCCAGTGATGCCCCGCCCGGCCCGCCCTGTGCGGGTCCGGAAGCGCAGCTGCCCACCGGTGAGCAGCTCGATGGCCTCTTCACCGTTGGTCTTGTTCACCCGGCGCACCCGGCGGACCAGGTCATCGGAGCCGTCGACCAGCTCCACGGTGCGCCGGAACGCCGTCTTCGACGTGTCGATCAGGTGCGCGGTGTGGACGATGACCTCGTCGCCGAACAGGAACAGGCTCGCGAGCTCCACCGCCTGGGCGATGTCACCCTTGCCGTTCTGCCGCTGCACGATGACGCCGACCTCGGGCGCCGCCCAGTCGCCGGCCGCGTCCTCACCGAGGCCTGCCTCGATGACGTGCTGCTGCCACGGGTCCAGCGTCCGGCCGAGCGAGTGGTAGAACTCGATCGCCTCGCAGGCCGCCGACGTCACGCACTCGGGGCGCAGCTCCAGCCGCGGTGTCTGCTGTCCGAGCAGGGTGCCGCTCACCGGCCCTGTGCCAGCGAACCGATCCGGCGTGCCGCCCGCTGTGCCCGCGCCCCGTCGAGCGGCCCCGCGGGCTGCTCGGGCACCTCGGCGATCTGCATCAGCATCACGCGCAGCTGCTGGATAGCCGCCGGCGCGGCCCCGGACTCGTCGACGCGGCGGGCCAGCTTGACCACGATCGAGCAGAGGATGCGCCGGGGGTCGCCGGCGGGGAAGTTCGGCAGCAGCTTGGCGACGAACTCGCGCACCTCGGCCTCGATGTCGCCCGGGTCGGTGTCGTCGGCCGGTTCGTCGTCGCTCTCGACGACCGGTGCGGCGCTCTGCGTCGGTGCCGGCTCTGACTGTGACGCCCGGCGAGCCGGACGCGGCTTCGTCACCGTGACGTCGGTGTCACCGTCGCTCGCCCCGTCACGACGGCAGTCGGCCGTCTCGTCACAGAGCGAGTGATCGTCCGCGCGGTGGCGTCGGGACCTGCGTTGACGCTCGGCTCCGGTCAGCGGCATGGCACCTCCCGACGTTTTCCCAGCTCAGCGGGGGGAAATTTTCCTGACGGAAGCATGAGGGTCAGAAGTGTCCGTTTTGCGTGCCCGGGGCGCCCCCCTACCCTCACCCACTGTCACCATCTGCGCGAGTTGATCGTCGATCGCGTCGGCTTGCGTGGTGTCTTGCGCTTCGTGCTCGTGTGCGTGCGTCGCTGCTGTGCCAGCTGCTGACCAGCACGACAGTTGCACGATGCGTGGGCGAGGCGGCGTACGGTGCCTGGTCCTCCACCACCGAGGGCCAGGGGTGGGTAGTGGTCGTAGTGCAGGCGCATCGCTGTGGTCATGGCCTGTGTGCAGAAGGGGCAGGGCAGGGTGCCTACCTGGGCCAGGTGGGCGAGGGCTGCGGCGCGTGCCTGCTGGTGTGCCCACCCGTACCCCCGCTGTGTGGTGGTGGGCATGGTGGCCACCCCCCTGCGTTTTGGGTGGGGGGTGGGTGCCCCGCCCCCGGGTATGCGAACAGCCCGGGAGCGTTGCGCTCTACCGGGCTGTTCCGACACCTCTGCCTGTCCGTGAACAGCGTTGCAAGTGATCACCGCGCTGTCAAGCTGCCGGGTCACGCCAGCGCGTCGGGCTTCCACTCGTCGCGGCAGCCGGGCCGGTCGGCGTTCGGCTCGGCTGGTGATGCGATGTTGGCGATAGGCGGCATCAGCAGCAGGTGTGACCAGCGGCGGAACCAGCGGTATCGGCGTTCGCGGTGGATCACGTAGCCGAGCCCGATGCTCAGCGGCAGGGCCAGCAGCCAGATCAGCAGTTCGTCTCTCATGCCGCGCGTCCTTCCGGGTCGGTGGTGTCATCATGCCGCGCCTGCCGGGATTCGCGCTCTGCCCTGGCTACGGCCTTGCGCTCGGCGAGGGCCAGGACCTCACCGAGGACGTACCTCGGTCGTGGCCTGCCGCCCGGATCCCGGTGCACCCACAGCGGCCCTTCAACCCCGTCGGGCAGCGCCTCCAGCTCGGCGATTAGTTCACCCCGCTTCGCCCATGTGCGGATGGTGCCTTCGGGGATCTGCGGGTACGCGAGGCTGATCTGGCGGGCGGTGTACGCCTGGTCGCCAGTGAGGCCGTCGAGGTACGCCCGCCGCTCGCGCACGTCGTGTCGGGTGCCGCAGGCCCGGCAGACGGCGATGCGGGCGCCGATTCGGGCGTGGAGGTCGGCGGGGCAGCGTTGGTCGTCGTCGAGGTCGGCGCCGCATTGGCCGAGCCATCGCCGTTCGGTGGGTCCGGCGGCGACGCTGCGGACGATGACGGATGCGCTGCGGAAGTCGCGGTAGGCGTCGGCGGCGTGGGCCTGGCGGCGTAGCCAGTCGAGGTGTCCGGCGAGCCAGCGTGCGGCGGCGATGAGCGGGTCGGGCCCGGTGGGTTCGGGCCGTTCACGGTCACCGGCGATGGACCTGGCCCAGGTGGTGATCTCGTTCTGGACGGCGTCGAGTTTGGCTCCGGCGCTGAGGTTGAGCGGGATGCGCCCTTCGTGACTGCCGCCGCCTCCGTTGGTGCCGTGGCGGCTTTGGCCGGTGGCGACGTCGCGGGCTGCGGGTGTGGCGTCGGCGAGGTCGTGCAGGTCGCGGTACGCCCGGTCGGTGCACAGCTGGCACGCGGCGGCGGTGTCTGGCTGCGGGCGGTCGCAGAGGGTGCACGGGTTGGTCAACGCGGGGCCTCTCATGGTGCGGGTGGGTCAGCGCTTGCGGTCGGCTCGACGTGCGGCGAGCTGCTCGCTGTGGGCCGCCGTGCAAGGCGGGCAGCGGCACATCCAGTTCGTGTACGTCGCGGCGTGGCCGTGCTCGGCGAGGCTGGGGTCGGCGGCGAGCCGGTCGCGTCGGTCGGCTCTGGCCTGGCGGTGGCGTTTGGTGTTGGCGGTCGTGCAGTCGCGGCAGCGGCAGCCGTAGCGGGTGCTGCTGTAGGTGCTGGGCAGGCCGTGGGTCGGGCCGGTGGTCACCACGGGATCAGCCAGCTGTCGACGTCGATGGCCTGCGGCGGGTACGCGCACCCGTCGGACCGGAGGTGGCGCAGCTCCAACGCGACGAGCTGCTCGCGGCGAAACGTGGCCACCAACGTCGGCCGCCGGCAGGCGCACCGTTCCGGGTCGAGCAGCATCGGCTCGGCGGGCTTGCGGTGGGGCTTGGCGGGGCCGGCGGCCGGGTGGCTGCGGACGCGGGTACGGCTGACGGTCACGGTTGCTCCTGGTGGTCAGCGCCGAGCCGCTCGGAGCGGCAGGGCGCGCAGTTGTGGGCTGGCTGGCCGCGGTGGATGCGGCAGGTGGGGGCGGCGTCGATGCGGCGTCGCCTGTCGGCGTCCCACTGGTCCCGGGCCTTGCGGGCGTCGCCGCAGGCGCGGCATGGGCCGGAGGTCGGGGTGGTCAGGTGCTCTGTGCATCGGGAGGGGGGCGGCCCCTCGTGCGCGCGGTCGTGAGTGACGTACGAAGAGCTACCCCCCTCTTTACGGGTCGGGTCGGGTCGGGTCGGGGTTACGAACACATCCCGAACGTTCGCCGACTGTTCGGCCGAACCGTTTGCGTCCTGAGCTGCGCCCTTGCGCTTCGTCCTCAGATTTCGCATGCGTTCTCGTGCGGCCTTCCTTTCCTCTTCGACCTCCTCTCGTTTCGGGTTGAAGTCGCCCCAGTCGTGGAACCTGTAGCCGCCTCGGGCCCTCTTCCACAGCCCTGCGGCGACCAACTGCTGGGCCAGCGACGCGGCGTCCGGGAGCAGTCGCGGGAGCACGTGGTCGGGGATGAACCCATCGGAGAGGTTCGCTCCGGACCAGGAGCCAGCGACCACCCACAGACCCAGCGCGGCCGGCTCGGCGGCGAGAACCTTGGGGTGGGAGTGGAACGAGTCGTCCACCTTGAACCACGTCATCGGGTGCTTTTCCTCTTTCGGGTGGGGCGTGGGCCTGGCGCCGCCGTGTCTTGGTGGCAGGTGGCGCAGGTGGCCGGGTAGAAGTCGCGGTTTCCGCTGGCTGGCCGGTAGGGCTGGCCGGGGTAGAGGTAGCCGCCGTCTCTGCGGCAGGTGCCGACGGGTGAGCGTTGGGCGACGGCGTCGAGCCACGGGGCGGCGTTGATGGCGGTGTGGCCGGCGAGGAGGAACCGTCGCCAGATGCCGCCTCGGCCGGGTTGGTGGATGAGCGCCGCCTGCTGGGTCATCGGTCAGCTCACCGCCCGCGCGGTGGAGGCGAAGAACGCGGCAGGGCTGAGCAGGTCCAGCTGCCGGCTCACCACCGGTGTCGCCTTGGGGGCCGGGTGTGGGCAGCAGGTGCAGCTCTCCGGCGACGGGTTGCTCTCGGGCACTAGGACGCCGCCGGTTTCCCACCACTGCCGGCCGTCATCCGTGATGCCGTAGTAGTAGCCGCCGCCGCAGCCACCGAGGACCATGCCGCGAAACCCGTACCTGCGGTTGCCTCGGACGGCGTTGGGGCGGCCGTGAACGACGACCCAGTCACCGGGCGCGTACTTGCCCCGCTTGGGTATGGGGCCGACGCCGATGGCGACGATGAGGTTGCCCTCGGGGTCCCAGGCGGCGTGTTCGGAGTGGCAGTTGTCGGCGTGGTGGCGGGTCATGTCGAGGGGCTTCATCGGCTCACCCCGGGCAGCTCGACGGTGACGATCGGGCGGCCCGGTGGCTCGTCGTCCGCCGGGTCGTACTGGTCGGTCGCGTACCCGCCCACGCCGTGCTGGTGCTTCGGAGCGCCGGGCAGGCATGGGCAGGCCACGGCCCGGGCCTCGGCGGCGTAGACCAGGGCGACGAGCTGGAAGGCGATGCCCTCGTGCGGGTCGGTGACTGCGGTGGGCGGCCAGGCGGCGTACCAGCCGGCGAGCAGGTCGCGGATGACCTCCCGGCGCTCGCTGCCGGTGCTGGCGTCGGCGAACGCCTGGGTGGCGTCGTCGAGCATCCGCTGCACCGCGTCGGGGTCGGGCTCGCTTAGGACCTCTCGTAGTCGCTGGGCGTAGTCGGCGGCCATTCCGTGCGGCGAGCAGTACAGCGCCAACTCGTCGGCGAAGTCCCGGACCCGCTGGACGGTCGCGGCGAGCTTGTCGCGCTCTGCCTTGACCGCGTCGAGGTGAGGTGTCGGTCGCCCGTTCATCGGTGTCTCCTGAGCTTCGCGGCGAGCAACCGGGCGCGCCGGGGGCGGATACGGTGAGCGCGGATGATCAGCGGCACGACGTGCCGGATGTAGTCCGCGCGGACGCTCGGATCGATCACTCGGTCTGCACCATCGCGGTGAGGTTCGCGACGTCGTCCGGGGTGAGCGCGTCGAGCTGGATGTCGGCGGCGAACAGCAGCACCCCGACGAAGCCGAGCTGCTTGAGGTGGTCGACGGCCCGCTGTAGGTCCACAAGGCTGTGGTCGCCGACGTTGCCGATGACCAGCACGTCTCCGGGCTTGACCAGCACCACGCGTTTCTCGTCAGGCATGGGCGTCCCCTCTGGGTAGGTCGACGGGAACGATCAGGTCGAGGCGCTCGGCGATGACCTCGACGGTCGGGCACGGGCCGAAACACAGCGGCTCTTCGCAGCCGAGGCACCACGGGCACCGGCAGTGGCAGTGCTCCCGGCCGCCGCCGATCAGCCGCCAGCCGCGCCCCTCGCACGAGCAGTCCGGGTCGGGCCGGCCTGTGGCCGACGGATCAGCGGGGTGGACGTCGAGGACGCGCAGGATCACCCCGCGCAGCAGCTCGTCGACGCCGTCCCGGTTGACGTACTCGCGGATGGCGTGCACGGCCTGGTCGTGAGAAGCGATCAGCAGGTCACTCACCGGACCCGCCCCAGGTGCCGGTAGTCGTCGCGCCACCCGAAGCAGTCGCCACACTGCGACAAGCTCATCGGCCGGAACAGGTGCATCACGGGCCGTGCCGCCATCCGGCCGTGCCGCGACGCCGCGGTGATCCGGACCGCGGGCGGCATTGGCACGCGGGGCCGCAGGCGTCGGCGGCGCTCGATGCTGACAGCGTTCGTCGCGTCCTGGCAGGCCCGGCACGGCTTCTGGTTGGCGGCCCGATGCCGGCTGTACCCGGCGGTCGTGCCACACCGGCCGGTGTCCGTGGTGGGTGCCTTCGTCGGTGCCGTCATGCCGCCAGTCCTTCCTCGAGGGCCGGCCCGCGCCCGTGCTTGGCGAGGACCTGGGTCACGTACACGTCGTCGCGTTGGATCAGCGCCGCGATCTGCTCGATCGACCAGCCGTAGCCGGCCATCCGCAGGACGTCGCCGTCGAGCCGCGGCCCGGGTGGGCTGTGGATGACGCCGCCGACCCGGTGCAGGTCGGCGGCGTCACTGCGACGCAGGGAGAGCGGCACTGGGCGGGCGGTTGGGGAGGGTCGTTCTCCGAACCGCTCCTTCCAGAGCGCCTCGTAGAGCGCGTCGCGTTCGGTCATGGCTCGACCGGCCCCCGGGTCAGTGCGGCGCGGATGTCGGCCTCGTAGAAGCGGCGGTGCCCGCCGGGGGTGCGGATGCCGTGCAGCTTCCCGGCGGCAGCCCAGCGGGTGACGGTCTTCGGGTCGACGCGGAAGATGTCGGCGACCTCGCCGGGGGTGAGGAGTCGGCCCCGGTTCTGGGTGTCAGCCACGGACGTCCACCCCCGCCCGGCGTTGCTCGATGACCCTCGACCAGAGCTCGGTCAGGGCGTCGAACTCGTCGGCCATCCGCGCGTGCCAGGCATCCCACTCGGCGTCAGTCCGCGGCTCGTCAGGCGCGTCCGCCCCGGTCGATGCGTCGAAGCCGAACGCGACAGCCTGTGGCAGGGTGAGTTCAGCCCGGTAGAACGAGCCGAGCAGCTGACCCAGCACGCAGTAGCACGAGTGCTTCATCTGCAACGCGTCGAGGTCGATCGGGCCGCCGTTCTCGAAGCCCTGGCTGGGCCGATCGGCGTGCCACCAGTCGAGCAGTTTGCCGTCGAGCCAGGTGATTCCCCGGTCGACGCGGGCCTGTAGCTCGCTGACGGTCATCGTCGGGGCGGTCACGATCCACCGTCCCGGCGGATGTCGGTCCAGCCCTCGTCCGGGTCGCTTGCGGCCGTCGTGGCGGCCAGCGCGAGCGTGGCGTGCACCTGGGCCTCGGCGAACAGGGACAGCTCCTCCGGGGTCGCCCGCTGATGCCCGTCCGCCTGGCCGAGCAACTTCTCGGCCTCGCGGTAGTGCTCCGGCCCGGTCATGCCGCGTCGTCCGTGCCGCCGGAGAACGGCGAGGCCACGCGGTTGGCCCGCTCCGCCTCCGCCTCGGCCGCCTTGCGCTCCGCCCGCTCGGCCAGGATCTCGTCGGCCGAGGCCTCCGGCACCTGGCGCTCGCCGTCCTGGTCCCCGTCCTGCTCACCGCCCGGCGCGACATCGAACAGCGTCGCCGGCTCCTGGTCGTCGATCCCCGTGCGGTCCTTGTACCGCCGCTGCAACAGCGACCGCACCGCCTCGATGTCGTCCTCGTCGACGGCGACCTCGATGTGCGCGATCTTCGCCGTCGGGGTACGCGACCCGTCCTCCGACGACACCTTGTAGAAGTTCGGCTCGACCCTGACGACGGCCCAGTACGAGGCGTCGAGCAGCTGGTCGTTGACCAACTTCCCCTCGATCTCGGAGAGGCCGTTGCGGGGGCGGTTCTCCTTCGTCCACGCGGACGAGATGTTGACGGTCATCGGGTGGTGCTCTCCTTCTTGCGGGTTGCGGCCAGGGCGTCTGCCCGGGCCTTCTCGACCTGCGCGGCGGCGTGCCAACCGCTCGCCGCCTTTGTGGCCCGGCCGGCGATCGACCAGGCCTCGTCTCGTTCGGCCTTGAGCTGGCGCACCTCGGCGTCGACCAGCCGCGCCAGCCACCTACGCACCGGGCACCTCCCTGCGGACGACCAGCACCGTCACCGGCGTCAGCGGATGCGGGTGCTCGACGGGCACCGTGTACCGGGACCCGCAGGCCTCGGTGGTGCACTGGTCGGCGTCGTACCGGTAGAGCACGTTCGCGGCCGCCGACGTGCCGGTGCGGATCGCCTCGTCGAGGGCGTCCTGCGCGTGCTGCCGGACGGCGTTCGCGCCGTTCAGCTCGCGCCGCAGCCTCGCCACCTCACCGAGCGCCTGGTCGAGGTCGGCGAGCCGGGGCGCGAGCTGCCCGGCCAGCCGGGTCTTCTCACTGCGAACCTGCTCCAGCTCGGTCGTGGCGTCACGCAGTTGGGCGTCGAGCCGGTCGGCACGGCGCCGACATTCGTCGTGCTTCGCCCGTTGGTGCCCGGCCCGGTTCTGCGCCTCGGCGGCCTCCCGTCGTGCGGCGTCCAGCTCGGCCGTCAACCGCTCGATCTCGGCGGCGTCCTCCGCCCGGTCAATCTCGTCGGCCACCTCGTCGTCGGTCGGCTCCGGGTCGGCGAGGTGAGCGTCGATCCCGGCGACCTGCTCAACGGACTCGGCCTGCGCGACCGGGTCGGCCACCACCGGCACCGGCTCTGGCGCCGGCTCGTCGACGGGCTCCGGCTCGGCCAGCACGGCGGCCAGACCCGGGTCAGCCGCCGGCGACTCGGGCCGTACGACCAGTCCGGCCGCCTCCGCCTGCTCCACCTCAATGGCCGGCAGCGGCCAGTCGTTCGCCGGCGTGCCCCTCGGCAGCTCGTACTTGTCGCACGGGCAATCCATCACCCGGCAGCCACCCGACCCGTGCTTGTGCGACCACCGGCCATCACCACACCGGCACTCCGGATCCGCCGCGATCACCGCCTCCGCCATGGCCACCACCCCCTGCTCTTCGGCTTGTCGTTGAGGGCGACCACGGCCGCCTCGGTCAGGTGCACCGGCAGGCCGTAATCCAGGGCGGCCAGCTCGGCCAGAGCCGCGTACAGAAGCGCCCGACGCCGGTCCGACCCCGCCCGCTGCACGAACTCGGCCACCACGAACCCAGGGCAGTAGCCCGGCAACTCACACGCGTTCGCGTCGCGGTGCTCCCGAACCGCGCCGACCAGCTCGCTCAGCTCGGCCCGGCACTGATCGACAGCGGCCGTCACGTGCGGCGGGATCTGCGGGCCGCTCATACCGGCACCACCGGCCCGGCCTCCGTGGCCAACGTCGGCCACTTCACGTTCGCCAACGCCCGCGACTGCGAGCTGCTCGACCGGACCAGCAGGTGGCCGTACGCGGCCAAACCCATCGACAGCAGCGCCACGCCATCCGCCTGGTTGTCGTCACCGATGTGGACCAGGCGCCCGTAGTCAGCGGTGATCCGCTCGACGACCTGCGTCTTATTCGCGTCGCCCTTCCCCGTCGCCCAGATCTTCAGCTCCGGCGGCCGCACATCGACGTACCGAATCCGCTGGACGTGCAACCAGTGCTTGACCACCCCGTGCAGCTCGGCCAGCCGGAGCGCGGTCGCCCCGTGGTCGATCTGCGGCAACCACTCGACGAGCACCAGGTGCGGCTCGCACTTCACCGCGGCGGCGACGTCGTTCAACACGGCGTGCACCCGCTTGTGGTCCATGTCGGTGGCGCCGTGCGCGGTGCGGGCGGTGTGGATGGTCCGGGCGAGCAGGCCAGCCCGCCCGTGGTGGTCGTGGGTCGCGGCGAGGCCCGTCGCGGCGAGGGACAGGTCGAGGGCCACCATGCGAAGCTCAGTCACCGTGCACCGCCCGAGGCGTCAGCTCGTACCGCTCAGCCAGTGCCCGCAGGATCGCCGTCGACTGGCAGTCGAGGCACACGGCCGTGTCCCGGAAGTGCGGGCAGGTCGCGGCCTTCCACGCCTCGTTGACCAGCGCGACGTCGGCCGGATCCGGCACGTACAGCTCGGTCCGGCTCACCGCCCATCACCGCCCAGCGGCACCACCCGCAACGCCGGCGTCGGCGCGGCCTGCAACTCCCTGGCCGTCTCGCGGACCGCGTCGGCGAACCCGTCGGTGTCGACCACCCCGGCCAGCGCACCGCAGACCCGGGCGTACACCGCCCGCACCACCTGCTCGCGGGTGACCTCCAGCCCGGTGATCTCCCGGGTCGGGTGCCAGCCGCTGATCACGACCGGGCCGGCGTACGGCATCTGCGCGGCGCCGAGCGCCATCAGCAGGATGCTGCCGACCACGTTGCGGGGCAGGCCCTTGGGGTGGCCGTCGCCGTCGACCCAGCCCATCAGCCCGTTCGGCAGGTGGACCATGTCCCACCAGTCGCCGATCGCCTGCCGGATCAGGTCGCTGGTCGGTTCGGCCGTGTACTCGGTGAGGGTGCCGTCGACGTTGACGCGCAGGTAGCCGCTCACTGGCCAGCCTCCTGCCGCTGCCGGCCGATCCGGTTCACCAGATCCAGCAGCGACTCGTCGTCGCCCACCTCGTTCACGACCTCCGCCGCGCCCATCCGGTGCTGGCTCAGCTCGGCCCGGATCTGCCTCAGCCGCCCCAGCGACGTACGCGGGTCCGTGATCTCGTCCCGGTACTCCGTCGGCTTCGGCGCCGGCGACTCCCCACGCTCGTGGTTGCTCGCCTCAGCGTCGAGCCGCGGGTCGCGCGTCGGAATCGACAGCGCGGTGATCAGCAGGTTCCGGTAGGCGACCGTGCACGCCTTCGTCGTGCCCTTGTCGCCGGAGTCCATCGACTCGCCGCACGACTGGGCGGGCATCTCGTCGCCCTTCGGCCCCCGGATCGAGTACGTCACGGTGACCGTGCACTCGCGCATCTTCTTGTTGTTCGAGGTGAGGACGTCCCGGTAGTTCGCCTCGGTGCACGTCGGGATCACCATCACGCCGTGGCGACGCAGCGCCGGCCCGACGGCGTTGAGGACCCGGTCGACGCCCCGGTACTGGTAGTTGCCCTGGCCGGTGGCCTGAAAGCGGTCACCCTTGCCGACCGACTGCACGTCGGCCATCACCCGGGCCCACGCGGTGTGGACGGGCACCTGGGCCCCGTCGGTAATCGCGCCGTCGTACTCGATGTCGGGCAGCTCGTCGACCGGCTCCCGGGACGCCGGCCGCTCGCCGGCGTACGCCCCATCCCTCGGGGCTGCCGGCGCCCACTCCTGGTCGTTGGTGTCAGCGGCCGCGCGCTCTCGCAGGCTCACTCGAACTCTCCTGTCCGTCGGAACTCCGGGCTGATCCGGATCTGGTGGTGGGTCTTCTCGGTCACGCAGTCCGCGTACGCCTGCGGCCACTGCTCACGCAGCCGGTCCAGGTCCGTCGTCCGCTTCGTGACCGGGTCGAACGTGTAGGCCAGCTGGTCGCCGAACTTGACCGACCGCGCGCCGGCGGCCAGGCGGGCGAGTGTCGCCCTGGTCCGCTTCAACGCCCGGTCAGCGGCGCCCTTACGTGCGGACAGCTCGGCGTACTCCATGACCTCGCCGACCTCGTCGAGGCTGATCTCGCCGACCCGGTCGGGGTGCATCAGCGCGTCCATCTCGATCAGCGCCGCGGCCCTGTTCAGGTCCCAGTCCGGCTCGACGCCGGCGAGCAGATGCTCGGTGCGGAACCGGTCGACCTCCCGCAGCACGTACCGCTCCATCGCTTCGTCGCGGTGGGCGACGGTCATCTTCAGTTCGTTGCCGCCGAGCAGCACCGCGACGTGGATGTGGTCGTAGCCGGTCACGGCCATTTGCCAGGTGCATTGGGCGAGGACGTCATCGGGGATGTCGGAGCGCCATCGGCTGGCCTTGAAGGCGCTGCGGCACTTCACTTCGAGGGCGCACGCGGTGCGTACCTCACGGTTCATGGGGCACTCGGCGACGCGCCGGTCGAGGGTCGCCATGCGCCATGGCTGGTCGACGTGGGCGACCAGGCCGACGCGTTGGATGACGGAGCGTTGCCGGCGGGCCCATTCGCGGGCGACGGGCTCTTCGAGCAGGTTGCCCCAGAGGGCGGCTTCCCCGGCGTCGTCGACGAGGTCGCCGCGCTTGTCGCGGTAGACGTGCACGGCGGTGTTGTGGTCGGCGACGCCGAGGATCGCGGCGACGTCGGAGGATCCGATGCCGTTACGGCGTGCGGTGAGCCACGTGTCGCGGGGTGCGTCGGCGGGGAGTAGCCGCACGGCGGTCGGGGTGACCCGCCGTGCGGCTACCGGGGTGGGAGCGTCGGTCACTGGCGGCCTGCCGGGCGGTCGACGGTGAGGATCCCGGCGCGGATCGCGGCAGCCACGGCGTGCGGTGCGTTGCGTACGCCCATCCGCCGGTAGAGCTTCGACAGATGCGACTGGATGCCGGCGGTGGTGCGGCCAAGCTCCAGGCCGATCTGGCGGGTGGTGCGGCCGGTGGCGACGAGCGCGAGGATCTGCGCGTCGTACTCCGACACCGCCGGTCGGCGCCGCTGCTGGGTTGGGGCGGTCACAGGATCACCGCCCAGGCGATGCCGGGGACGACGAGCAGCAGCACCATCACGGCGACGATCAGGCCGGTGGTGGAGTTGCCGCGTCCCCACTGGTCGGCGTTGTAGAGGGGCTTGTCGTCGCTCACTGGTCGGCCGCCGTGGGCTGGAGGAAGATCGGGCCCCACATCTCGACGAGGTCCTGCCAGGCAAGCTCGCTGCCCTTGTCGTCCTCGCAGACTCGCCAGCCGTCGCCAGCGCGCTGCCAGCGGTCGGTCTGTCCGTCCCAGACCTCGGTGACGTCGGGGCCGGGCTCGTCGACGAGCGGCCGGCGGGCCAGCTCGGCGCGGAGCTTGGCGACCTCCGCCTCGCGCTCGACGAGGCGCAGCGTGGCCAGCGCGGCAACGCCGGCGATGGCCATGCGGCCGCCGATCTCCTCCTCGATTCCGATCGTCAGGCGAGCGCAGGCGACTGCGATCCCGTCGTCGGCGAGGGACTGCGCGAGCTGCGGGTTGGTCAGGAGCTGGTCGAAGTCCTCGGCGAGTGCGACGTGCGCCTGGTCCAGCTGGGCGAGATCACCCGGGCTGAGGTTGTGCGGGGGGATCACCGGGTCACCGCCAGGGCGCGCTGCTCGTCGCCGATCTCCTGCAGGAACCGGCGGGCGATGTCCGCCGCGTCGTCCCCGTACCGGCGGATCACCTGCGCCAGGGCCAGCTCGGCATACGGGGGCGTCCACTGCACGTCTCGGAGCGCGGGCCGGTCGGGGGCGACCGGCGGCACCGGCTCGCCGACGGGTGCCGACGTCTCCCAGGCGGCCAGGTCGACGGGTTCCGCCAGCGCGGCGGCCGGGCGGATCCGCCGGCTCGGTGCGGCGTTCGCTGCCCGGTACGCCGCCTGCTCCGCCTCGTCGCGGGCGTAGCGCTGGTCGTGGCGGTCCTTCGCGGCCTGGTCGTGCCAGACGATCGCCGGCCCTGGGTTGGCGGTGGCCGGCTCGTCGGCGTGGGGTGCCCACAGGTCGTACTCGTTCGCGGCGGCCCGGCGCTTGCGGCCGAGCAGGTGCAGGCCGCCGACAGCAGCGCCGATGGGCAGTAGGAAGTAGGCGCTGGTCAGCAGGTCTTGGGTCAGGCTCATCAGGACTCCCGGGTGGGAAGGGTGCGGAATTGGTTGACCAGCGCCTGGGCCCGCTCGTCGGCGTGCGAGTGCAGGCCGATCACGAGCGCCCGGGCCAGCTGCGGCGGGGACAGCGAGTCGCGCAGGTCCGCGTACATCTGCTCGCGGAGGCTGGCGACGATCTCGGCGGGCATCCCGTCGCGTAGGGCGATCAGGTACGAGGCGTACTGGTCGACGGTCCGGGCCACGACCAGGGCGATCAGCTCGGCGTCGACGTCGGGCAGCGACGGGTCGTCCGGCTGGAGCAGCGCGGTCACGGTGGCCGCGTGCAGGCTGTCGTCGGCTGCGGGCTGCGCCGGGTCGGCAACGCGGCGGGGGCGTGCGGCCAGGGCCACGACGATGGCGACGAGGGTGGCCAGCCAGCCGCAGAGCAGCACAGTGGGGAGGTTCATCGCACCCACCCCCGCAGCAGCGCGACGACGAGCGGACCCCAGACGAGCGCGACGACGAGCAGCACCGTGCCCGCGATCCACCACCGAGCGGAACGCCAACGCAGCTCACGCTGAAGCTCGCGCCGCGCCTGCTCTTCATGGTGAGCCCGCCGCTCGGCGAGGAATGCGCGGAACTGAGCGGGCGAGACAGCCGGACAGGACAGCTCGTGCTCCTGGCCGGGCGGCGTCCAGCAGTCCGGGCACCGCGCCGGGCCCGCCTTGATCGGCAGGCTCATCACGCACCGTCCAGGAAGGTGGCGACGTCATCCCACCGATTGGAGGCCGTTACCAGCAGCTCCCGGTGCTCGGTCTCAGTCGCTTCCTGCGCGGCGTACCGGTCGTCGTCGCGGATGCCCTCGACGTGCGTCCGGATCAGGTCCGCGAGGGTGGCCGGCTCCAACGCGTCCAGCTCCCACGACTGGCTGCCGTACAGCTGCTTGTAGCTGCCCGACCGCGAGTCGGTCTCCTTGGCCGGGTTCGGCGGGGGGTTGTATCGGCGGACCTGATCGAAGTTCAGCGCAATCCGGCGGACCTCCAGGTTCGGCAGCCCGTCCGGCTCATCGAGGTGGTCCTCGTCGGAGAGCACCCACGAACCACGGTCCTCGCCGATGAACAGCTCCAGCCGCTCCCGGATGTCCCGGGTCATGTCGATGCCGGACGGGTCGTGGTCGCCGAGGTGCAGCACGGTGACGCCCTGGCCCTGGTCGACGTACTGCCCGAGCCGGCGACCGGCGCGCCACAGCTCTGACTGGCTGACGTAGCCACGGCACGAGAAGTAGGCAACGTCAAGCTCACTGGCGACCTGGCCGACGATGCCGGCGAGGGCTTCCTTCTCGACCCAGATCTCAATGCGGCGCGGCTGGTCGGCCCACTTGTCGATCGCGTACCCCTGGGCCGCGCCGCGCATGATGTCCGCCGGATCGCTCCAGTGGCTGTTGCGGGCGAGGTTGCGGGTGCGGTCGACGATGTACGACCAGTCGAGCAGGCCAGCCATCCGCGCCTTGTTGATGACGCTGCCGAGCCGCTTGTACGACTGGACGGTGTTGGGAATCCAGTCGCGGGAGACGAACTGGTAATAGAGCTGCCGCAGCGTGAGGTCGAAGCCCTGCGCGGCGTACTCGCGGCAGATCGCGTCGGCTCGCCGAATGTCGATCTGTGCGTCGGTGCCGGGGTTCCACGCTTCGTAATGGATCTTCACCGTGCACCGCCCTCGGTGGTGGTGGGCGCGGCGGGCACCCCCGTACCCGCCGCGCCCCGACCGACGCCGACCCCCGGCGGCGTCGACCACTGGCCCCCGGCCGGACCGGAGACGCGAGGTAGCCCGGATGGGCTCGGTCCGGCCGGGGAATCGGTGTCCCGCAGAGCGGGGTCAGTCAGCGGGGCCGGCTCGACGAGGCCACCCAGGCGCACCTCGTCGACGTCGTCCGTGGCGTACGGGCGCTGCCGGAACGACGGAGACGGGCGCGGCACCGCACGGTCAGCAGCCGCCGGCCACACCGGGGTCGCCTCGTCGGCCGCGTCGGCCAGGGCCCGCTGGTACGCCAGCTCCGCCTGGATATCAGCCGCGAGACGCTGAACCTCGTTCTGCCAGAACGTGGTCGCGCCGTACGCGGCCGTCAGGCCCCGGTTCGCGGCCTTCACCTTGTCGGTCTTCAGGTCGTCCCACCCGGACCGCTTGGCCAGGTCGGTCAGCTCGTCGTCGCGCCGGTTGTAGTCGCGGCTGGCGGCGTCGCAGCGGGTCGCGGCCGTACGTAGCTTGGCCCTTCGCGAATCCAGCCATTCCCGCGTGGAGGTGGTGAGGCGCAGGGTTCCCATCTCCGGTCACCGCCCCGACTGCTCGTCGGCGATGTGCCCGTTAAGCAGCACCATCGCGTCGGCCTGCGAGTCGAAGCCAGAGAACGAGGCCCCGCACTCACAGGTGACGCTGTTCTCGCCCGGACCGCCGGCCGTGCCGCCCGAGTGACGGTGCTCCTGCTCGGCGGCCGCCGGCCACTCGGTCTTCGCCAGCTGGGTCAGGCCGAACTCGTTTACGCCGGCCGCCTTCGTCGACGCGTACTGGTCGCACCAGCGGTTGCCGAAGTGCAGGACCATCTCGGCCCGCGCCTCCGCGCGCGTGCCGTAGATCAGCACGTACCTTCCGTCGTGCTCCTGACCGGAGCCGAACGTGAAGACCCAGACCTGCTCGACCTCGTCGGCCGGCAGCTCGTCCGCCTGGGCCTCGACCGGCTCCGGAGCCGGCATGCCCTCGAAGTAGACGGACAGCCCCTCGCCCAGGTCGGACTGGGTCGACTGCCACGTCGCCCGCTTGGACTTGCTCGCGCCGTACCCGTCGAGCAACTCCAGACCCAACGCCGCCGCGAGACGCGACACCTCGCCGTCCGCCAGCTGCACGTTCATGCCCAGCCCCGGCCACACCTTCAGCTGCGGCTTGTGTTCCTCGATCAGCCCGGCCAGCTTCTTCAGCCCGGCCACGACCTCGGCCCGCAACGCGACGGCCGACGCCTCCGCGACCTCGTCGTCGGTTGCCACCCGCACCGGCTCGTTAGCCCAAAGGCGTTCGCCCTGCGGCACGGTGTCGCCGATCCGCGTGACGACCAGCAGCACCTTTTCGACGGCGTCGCCGTCCTTGTCGTGGTCGGTGTAGCGGTGGGCCTGCTCGACCCGGTAGACGTGCGGCCGGTTGGTCAGGAGCACGTGGTCGCGGCGCTGCAGTTCGCCGGCGGGAGTCTCGTTGGTAGGGTTCTCGTTCATCGACCTTGGGCTCCTTCGGGAGTTGGGATGAGGTCGGTTGGCGCGGGTCACCTGGCTAGAGGTGGCCCGCGTTCTTGCTGTTCGAGGTGGTGCGTCCGGCCCGCCCGGTCGTAGCGATCGCCGGGTCGGGATCCCGAACGGGCCGGAAACTCAGATCAGGCCCTCGTCCGGCGCGCGCGTTCCGCCTTGTGGTCCGCCCGGCGCTGCTGACGCGCGGTCAGCCGGTCGGTGCCGTTCTGCCGGCGGTAGTTGTCCTCGCGACGCTCCGCCGTCAGCGGGCTCACCGAGCTGCCGTACGACCCGGCGGTCTTGGCGGCGGCAGCCCGCTTGGCGCGCCCCTTGATGTCGAGGAGGCTGGCGAGCTGGGCGGCCAGGTTGAGGCGACCGGGACCAGCCGGGGGAGTGGGGTTGCTCGGGCTCGTGCTCATGCGGCCTTGCCTGCCTTCTCTCGGGAATCCGCCCACGCCTCGATGGCCGACGGGCGGATACGGATCCGGGCCTTCTTGGCACCGGGCTTGGAGATGTCGACCCAGGTCAGTTCGCCGGCCCAGATCAGGCGGTAGACCGTCTGCTTGTCGACGCGCATCAGCGCGGCGGTCTCGTTGACGGTGAGCAGGTCCAGGGCCGACACGGTCAGGCCGCCGGGGTGCTGGCGGCCGAGGTGGTGACGACGGTGAACAGCTCGTCGAGGATGGGTGCCTTCATGCCGGCCGCGCGCAGCTGCGCGTCGCGGCGCTGAAGCGCGGCGATCGTCTGGGCGATGAAGACCTCGCCGATGACGCCCTGGCGGGCCCGGCGGACGGTGCGCTCGGTGACTCCGGTTTCCGCCGCGATCTTCGCCGGGGTGTCGCAGCCGATCGCGGCGAACAGCTCGGTGTGATGGGCGACGTCCAGACGTATCCCAGCCGTGTCCGGCTTTACTGTGTCATGGATGTCCGTACTCATGAGGGCTAAGTTACTAGGACATGCACGTCATAGCAAGGGGCGGCGCGCCGCCTGTGCACCTCGGCATTCATGTCCAGCCGAACGGTTGAACTACGGACACGCGTGTCCGTAGACTGTCATCCATGTCCACGCTGCAGGCACGTCGCAACCGGCGAACCGCGATCGCTCAGGAGTTGCGCGCACACCGCACGTCGCAGAAACGAACCCACCCGACCCCTGCAAAACCGCCGCTCGTCGTGAGGTTCCGAGGCCCCCGCCTACCCCTCACGGACATGCGTGTCCGATACGGTGTGGAGGTGGGAGAACGCACCGTCAACCGAGAAGCCTGGGCCGCCGTCGTCGCCCAGCTCGTCCGCGACGAGGCAGGCGGAAACACCACCGCCTTCGCGAAGCTGGTCGGCGTCACCTACAAGACCGTCCGCCGCTGGCTCACCCAAGAGACGGACGTCTCCGAAGACAGCATCCGCCAGGTCGCCAACGCGCTGCACGTCAAGCCAGGCCCACTGCTCGTCCGCGCCGGCTTCTACAGCCCCGACGAGATCGCCGGCGACCAGGCCCCGGCCGACGCCGACGACCCGGCGATGCGGGTCATCCTCGAATCCGATGTGCCGCCGCGCGTCAAGCAGCGCATGATCCAACGCCTGCAAGCCTTACGGGCCAAGGACTCCGAGCGGCACGTCGACGAGGTGAAGTGGTGGATCGACCAGGCTAAGGAGATGTAGCTCGATGGCCTGGATTCGCCAGCTGCCCTCGAACCTGTGGGCGGCCACCGTCAGGCTGCCCAAGGGCAGCGACCCTGACCGCGTCACCGAGACGTTCCGGCTCAAGGGCGGCGCCCAGACGTGGGCCCGCGACCTGGAAGCGGACATCAGCCGCGGCGACTGGATCGACCCCCGCGCCGGCAAAAAGACCGTGGGGGAGTGCTGGGAGAAGTGGGGCACGACCAGCCGGCGGTTGGAGATGGCCAGCCGGAAACGCGACGCCTCGCACTGGGGGGTGCACGTCGAACCCCGCTGGGCGAAGACACCCGTCGGCACGATCCTCAAGCCCGACGTGACCGCGTGGGTCGTCGAGATGGAGAGCACCCACAAGGCCAGCTGCCGCAAGCGGACCACGTGCCCGGGGTGTAAGCCGCCGGTCGGCGCGGCGACGATCGAGGGCGCCCTCGGGGTGCTGCGTGCCGTCCTCGACCTGGCCGTCGAGGCGAAGTTGATCCGTGACAACCCCGCCCGGGGCGTCAGCCGGCCGAAGCGCAACGCGCACGTCGACCGCATCCTCGACCCGGGGGAGGAGCGGCAGCTGGTCGACGCGCTCGACCGGATGTTCCCCGGCCGCGCCGACGCCAGCCTGTTCGTCGAGCTGATCGCCGACACCGGGATGAGATGGGAAGAGGCTGCGGCGATCCCGCCGGAGATGGTCGACACCCGCAAGCACCGGATCAACATCGCGTGGGTGATGGAGCGCGACGGGACGTGCCGGCCGTACGCGAAGAGCGCCGCCGGGAACCGGACGGTGACCTACGGGGAGCACCTCGTGAAGCGGATCGCGGCGGCGAAGCTGGCCGCGCGGGAGGTGGCCGGCGTGTTCCCGAAGGGCGGACCGGGACGGCTCGTCTTCACGTCGGAGAAGGGCGAGGCGCTGCGGTACTCGAACTGGCACAGGCGGGTGTGGACGCCAGCGCTGCGCGGGCTGCCGGAGCGGCCGATGGTGAAGGGTCACGCGTACCGGGCGGCGGTCGTCGGCGCCAGCCTGGCCGACCCGCAGCCAACGCCCCACGATCTGCGGCACGGGTTCGGTACCCGGTTGGCGGACGAGGGTGTGCCGGTGCACGACATCATGGCGTTGATGGGACACGAGGATCTGCGGTCCGCACAGCGGTACCTGCACTCCCGCGAGGACCGGTTCGATCGGGCGCGGCAGGCGATGAAGCGGGCGCGGTCAGCCGGCTCGTGAGTCACCCGTGAGTCATGATCTTGATTCGCCATGTTGAAAGCGCCTAAACGTGCCTACGTTCTGCGGACCCCCGCCGCAGGTCACGCCGCGTAACCGCAGGTCAGGGCCATCGCCCGGCATTCGTTCACACCGAAGAGGTCGCTGGTTCGATACCAGCATCGCCCACTCTCAGTTCGTGCAGGTCAGTAGCCCGTTGCCGGAGTAGCCGGTAACGGGCTTCGCCGTATGCGCGGCTTAGATTGGGAGCAGCGCGGCTGGTTCTCGGTCTGGGCCGCCATGGACTCACCCGGCTGAATGACCTCCAGCAAAGCCCGGACTGGTCGCGACGATCCGAACGCTATCCGGCGCCACCGGTTCGGTAGCTGGTGTAGTCAGTTAGGACACTGAGCCACCGAGCAGCGACGTGACCAGGCCCTTCAGCCTGGAGACCTCTTCGGCGAATCCGATGAGTGCGCACTCCAACTAGCGTGCACTCATGGCCGAGTCTTTGAACCTCTCGAGTCCGGCTTTGCGCCGGGAGGCGCTCCGGATGGTTGAAGTGGATGACCCTGGCCCACAGCACGCGATACTCCGAAAGGTCTTCGACCTCGAAAGGACGTGGCGCGAAGGTCCGGACACGGGCGAGAGCGACGAGTACGAGCAGATCTACGTGACGGCCTTCCTGCTGTTCCTGATCGGTGATCCCGCGGACGCACCCCGCCTGTGTGGAGCGAAGTTCCGCACGGGTGAGATGGACCTGGGCATCGGCTTCGATGCCCAGGCCATCTTCGGAGCGGGCAGAGGCGAAACGCTGCAGTGGCTCCTCGAGAACGGACACACCGACGAGCACGCGCACCTGTCTGAGTGGTTGTCGCAGGGGGAAGACCCGAAGATCGAAGACTTGGCCCGGCATGTACGCGAGTATTTCTACTCGCCGGATGGCGTGCTGCTTCTGGAACCGCTTTACGGCGAGGGGAAGGCCGCCCGGCTCACGTGCCCGACGAGCGGCAGTCCGGAAGACGACGGATAGTCGCCTGATGACTGGACCGGATCTCGACCCCGAACAGTATCCGCCCATCGACCCGCGTGAACCGGTGCCCGACGACGCGGGCGTCCTTCTGCCTGGCGCGCAGGACGAACTGCCCGAAGCCCCGGCCGAACCGATGCCAGACGACGGTGGCAACGCCGGCGGCGTGCGCGAGCCGGCATAGATCCGTCCGCGATCGGGCGTGACACCAGCCCGACCGCCGATGCCGGCGCTCAAGACGTCGGGGCGCCGCCCATCGGATCCGCATACACCGCCCCAGCTACCGCGAGCCCGGTTTGGGGAGCAGGTTGGGAGCAGCGGGGTGCCCTGAACGGCCTTGACCGATCCCACTTGCAGTGCTCCTGACCAGGACTTTCGGGCTGGAGACCTTTTCGGCGGATCCGAAGAGGTCAGCCATGGTGCTTCCGGTTGTCCAGTCGGACGACGTCCGCTCATGTCCTCCAGCGGGCACCTCGGGGCTGGTGCGGGGCGCGGTGATCCGCCTGTGAGCAGCACTATGGCCATCGTCTGCGCGGGTCGGTCACCCGAGCTGAGTTGGTGTAGCCCGTGGCCTCCCAGCCTCGGCGGCGTCTCGGTCCGCGACCATGAAGTCGAGATGCAAGATAGATCGATGGTGAAGATAAGACGGTTCGACATCGCCGATGCCCCCGCCGTGGCGGGCCTCATCGAACGCTGCCTGCGTGAGGTCAACAGTCGCGACTATCCGAGGGAGGTCATCGAGCGGATGTGCGACCACTTCACCGAGCAACGCATCAAGGAACTCGCCATCCAACGACAGATGTTCGTCGCGGAGACAAACGGGATCGCCGGCACGGTCTCCCGTGACGGCAACAAGGTCTACACCATGTTCGTGCACCCGTGGGCCGCTGGTCGCGGCATAGGACGGCTCCTCATGCGCCACATCGAGGCGCTGGCGGTGATCGACGGCTACGACCACATGGAAACCGGAGCGAGCATCACAGGGCATGGCTTCTACCATCGGCTCGGCTACATCGACGTCCGCTCCACGGAGACGGAGTTCGGCTTCAACTACATCCTGCGCCGCGATCTGCCGTGACGGAAGCAGTAGCCATCGAAGCTAGATGCAAGGTGCGCCCTCATGCGGCTGACATGACGCGGGCGTCCTGGGCGTGCTCCCCGATTGACCGATGGGGCTGCGGGAGCCAGCGCTGGTGCCAGCCACAGCACTGGACCGGCGGCCTTCCGATCGCTCCGCGGTCCGCTGCGAGCCAGGTGTACGGGGAGCAGATTGGGAGCAGCAGGGTGCCCTGGACGGCCTTGAACTGCCTCCAACGGCATCGAATGGCGCTCAACTGCACCCAGCCCTGCCTGCGGCTTCTCGTTTCTGCAGGTCAGAGTGGGTGCAGCGTTCTGTTTAACACCGAAGAGGTCGCTGGTTCGTTACCAGCATCGCCCACTCTCAGTTTGTGCAGTTCAGAAGCCCGTTAACGGAGTCATCGGTAACGGGCTTTGCGGTATGTGTGGCTTACATCGGGTGCAGCGCGGCTGGTCTCGGCCCTACCAGTGTCCACATCACGGTGTCGCGGTCACCGTTGTCCCTCCGTCGTTGAGCGACCACCACGTACGCGACTGTGCTGACCTCGCTTCGGAACTCAGCGTGGTCATCGACCCCATCTCGGTCGGCCGCCGGGTGCTGCTGGTGGCCGAGTTCCCCGTCGGTGCCGGGTCCGAACTCGAGGGACGGTACTGCCACGACGTCGACCGGCCGGCGCAGTGAGGGGTGATCGCGGTGCGGACCGGTCGGACGGGACAGACGATCTGGTCGTTGCCGGAACGTCGTCTACTGGTCCGCACCGACCGACTGATCGTGCTGGCCACACGCGCCGGTATCGCCGCGCTGCTGCCACCGGCCCCGACGCCGAACCACTGGCCGATGTCGCGCCCTCGCAGCTGCTTGCGCCGGCCCCGCGCGATGGTGAGTGAACGTTGCTCGTAGCCCGCCGCTCCGGCCGTGACCTTCGAGGTGCCGGGACCGGCACTCGGTTTCGGGAGGCGGTCGCGTCCGGCCTGGTCAGCGAGGTGGTGGAGGCAGCGTCGGGCTGTCGAGCCAGGCGGCGAACAGGCCGTCCAAGGGCTCGCGGGCGAAGCGCTGGGCATGCAGACGGAACTGCTCGGTCGTCACCGTCGCGTGTTGGTGCTCGGCGACCCAGGCCCGCAGGAGCGTGAAGAACGGCTCGTCGCCGATCCTCTTCCGCAGCGCGTGCACCGTCAGCGCGCCACGCTTGTAGACCAGCGGGTCGAACATCCGGCCGACGCCGGGATCTGCGACGACGACGTGGCGCGGGCGAGCCGCGACCCACGCGTACCACTGCGCGGCCAGGGCGTCTGTTGGCAGGTCGCCGCAGACGCCGGACCACAGCCACTCGGCGTAGGTGGCGAAGCCTTCGTTGAGCCAGATGTGCCGCCAGTCCGCCACCGTGAGGCTGTTGCCGAACCACTGGTGGGCCAGTTCGTGCACGATCAGCCGCTCGTGCGTGCGTCGCCCGTCGACGTGATTGCGTCCGAAGACCGCCATGCCCTGCGCTTCGACCGGATCATCGAGGTCGTCGTCGGCGACCACGACGACGTACTCCCGGAAGGGGTACGGCCCGAAAAGCCGCTGCAGCGCCGACATGATCTCACCGTGTCGGCCGAAGTCGTGCGCGACGTTCCGGCGCAGCGCGGGCGGGATCGCCGCGCGCTGCGCCACCTCACCGACAGCCAAATCAACAATCTCGTAGCGTCCGATCTGCACGCTCATCAGGTACGGCGAGGTGGGCTCGCGGCGCTCGTACACCCAGGTCGTGCTGCCCGCGCCCCGCTGACGGAGTACGGGATCACCGGTCACCAGGACGGTGTACGGGGAGGGGGTTGTGACTGCCACCCGGAAGGTGGCCTTGGCACCGGGTTGGTCATCGCACGGAAACCACGACGGCGATCCGTTCGGCTGGCTGGCCACGAGCACCCCGTCGGTGAGTTCCTCCCACCCGAGCTCGCCCCACCGGCCGGAGATGGGCACCGGCTTTCCCGCGTACCGGATCTCCACCCGGAAGGTGTCCCCGGCGCCGATCGGCCGCTCCGGTTTGATCTGCAGCTTGTCCGGCCGGTGCAGGTACTTCGCCGGGCGCCCGTCCACTCGGACATCCTGAACGCGCAGCCGACCGAGATCGAGAGTGAACCGAGAGAGCGACTGCAAAGCCGCCGCGGTGATGTACGCCCGGCCAGCGAGGCGGTTCGACACGACCCGGTAGTCGAGGTCGAGGTCGTAGTGCCGTACCCGGTAGCCGCCGTTGCCGTGCTCGGGCAGGTAGGAGTCGCCGGAGCGACCGGCGCCGGGCGTTGCCCCGCTCGACGTCGACGCCGCCTGTGGATTCATGCCGACCGTGCCGCTGGCGCCGACCAGGTGGTGATCGGATTGCCCAACCACCGGCTGTCGCTTGGCACGGCGTCGCCGCGGGTTACCAGCGAACCTGGCCCGACGGTGGTCCGCGCGCCGATGCTCGCGCCCGGCAGGACGATGCCGTGCGGGCCCAGCGTGGCTCCCTCGCCGAGTGTCACCTGGTCCATGCTCATTACACGATCATGGAACAGGTGGGTCTGCACCACACAACCGCGGTTCACCGTCGCGCCATCGCCGAGGCGCACCAGGTCGTACTCCGGCAGCCAGTAGGTCTCCAGCCAGACGCCCCGGCCGATCTTCGCACCGAGCGTGCGCAGCCACGCCGTCAGCAGTGGCGTACCGGTCGCGAAACGGACCAGCCACGGCGCGGCGAGGACCTCGACAAACGTGTCCGCGAGCTCGTTGCGCCACACGAAGGAGGTCCACAGCGCGCGCTCGGCGACCCGGAAGCGCCCGACCAGCAGCCACTTCGCAGCCGTCGCGATGGCGGCGGCGACGACCGCCGCACTCAGCAGCACCGGCCCGGTGGCGTACGCGGCCACCCACCAACCGGCAGCCTGTCGGACGAGCGCGAGTACGGCCAGGACGCCGATCGCCAGGGCGCCGGCGCACATCACCGGAACGATCCGGCACAGCTCGATCGCTGCGCGGGCCAGCTTCAGCAGGACCGGCGGGTCGAAGGTGCGGCTGGTGTCGGCGACTTCCGCGGTCCGGCGCAGCGGCATCGGCGGCGCGCCGAGCCAGGACGAACCCTTCTTCGCCTTGATCGGGGCTGACGACAACACCCCGACCAGGCCCCGCTTCGGCACCGAACGTCCGGGCGCAGCCATTCCCGAGTTGCCGAGGAACGCCTGCTTTCCGATGCGGGCCGGAGCGACGCGCAGCCACCCGTGACTCAGCTCGTAGGTCGCGACCATGGTGTCGTCGGCCAGGAAGGCCCCGTCGGCGACCGTGGTCATCGCCGGCAGCGCGAGCACGGTGGATGCCTCCACACCGCGCCCCACCTTGGCGCCCAGCAGCCGCAACCACACCGGTGTGAAAAGGCTGGCGTAGAGCGGGAACAGCCCCACCCGGGCCATCCCCATCAGCCGCTCGGTCGTCCAGACCTGCCACGCCACCCGCCCCTGCACCGGGTGGTACCCGGCGCGCAGGCCGATGCCGAGTGCCCGGACGGCCCCGAGCACCAGCAGCGCATAGCCCACCACGTAGACGACGGTCGCCACCGCGACGGCGGCCAGCACAGCGCCGACCGCTGGACGGGTGGCGAGCGTCCAGCCGAGCAGGGCGAGTGCCGGCAGGGCGGCCACGACCGGAACCAGCCCCAGCAACTGGGCGGTCATCCCGTACGCGAGCGGCCAGAGGCGTGCACCCGTCCGCGATCGAGGGGGACGCTGCCCGGGCCACCCGTCCGAATCCTTCGCAACTGCGGCTGCGGCTGGTGAGCCGGCCCAGTGTTGGTTGGCCGGTACGGCGCCGACCACCGTCGAGCCCGCACCGACGCGGGCGCCCTTGCCGACCCGAGCACCCGGCATCAGGGTGCTGCGGGACCCGACCCGGGCGTCGGCACCGATGCGGACCCTGCCGATGCGGACGACGTCGCCGTCGATCCAGTGGCCGGACAGATCGACCTCCGGCTCGATCGCCGCGCCGCGGCCGAGCTTCAGCAGGCCGGTCACCGGCGGCGCGGCGTGCAGGTCGACGTCGGCCCCGATCTGCGCGCCGAGAGCCCGAGCGTAGATGAGCATCCATGATGCTCCGGCGACACTGGTGGCACCGGTCAGCTCGGCGAGGCGTTCGGCGGCCCACAGCCGCAGGTGCACGCCGCCACCGCGCGGGTAGCTGCCGGGGCGCGTCCCGCGAAGCAGCAGTCGCGCTCCTCCGGCGGCCAGGGCGATCCGGCCGAGCGGGCTGAACAGCAGGAGCCAGCCCAGTGCCACCCACCACCAGGACACGACCGGTGCCCAGGGTGCCGGGGCGAGCAGGGCGAAGACGTTGCCGAGGGCAGCCAGGACGGTCAGCCAGCGCAGCCCGACCAGCGCGAGCATCGGCACCATCATCACGGCCTGGATCAGCCCGGTGCGCCTCGGCACCGGCCGGACCTCACGGCGCGTCACTGCCGTGGTGTCGAGCGCGTCGAGCACCGCGGCGAGCCGCGACAGTTTCGGGTGGAGGTAGATGTCGGCCACCGAGACGCGCGGGTGCCGGCGCCGAATCCATGCCACCAGTTGCGCCGCGTTCAGGCTGCCGCCGCCGTGGGCGAAGAAGTCCGCGTCCGCCTCGGTGGGGCGTACGCCCAGGATCTCCGCCCAACCGCCAGCGAGCCATTCCTCCGTCGCGGTCAGCTCACCCGCGGCGTCCTGCGGGGTGGCCAGCGGCCAGGGCAGCGCGGCCCGATCCACCTTGCCGGACGTCCGGGTCGGCAGCGCATCCACCACCGCCAGCAGCGGCACGAGCGCGGCCGGTAGCTGCTCACGGATCCGCAGCGCCGCCGTCGCCGCATCGAACGGGACGCCGTCGTGCGGAACCACGTACCCCACCAGCAGCTGATTGCCCGCAGCGGTGCGCTGCACCGCCGCTGCGGCACCGGCGATGTCGGGCAGCGACTGCAGCGCGGCGTCGATCTCACCCAACTCGATCCGACGTCCACCGAGTTTCACCTGCTCGTCACCGCGGCCGACGAACAGGAGCCCTTCGGGCTCCGCCCGGACGATGTCACCGCTGCGGTACGCCCGTTGCCAGCCGAGCGCTGGCAGCGCCGCGAACTTCTCGGCGTCCTTACTCGGATCCAGGTAGCGGGCGAGACCCACACCGCCGATGACCAGCTCGCCGGTCTCACCCATCGCCACCGGCGCGCCAGAGCCGTCGACCACGGCGAGCTCCCAGCCGGCCAGCGGCAGCCCGATGCGCACCGGTCCCTCGCCGGTCATCCGCGCGGCGCACGCGACCACCGTCGCCTCGGTCGGCCCGTACGTGTTCCAGACCTCGCGACCCTCGACGGCCAAGCGCTGCGCGAGCTCCGGCGGGCAGGCCTCCCCACCGAAGATCAGCAGCCGGACCTCCTCCAACGCCTCGACCGGCCACAGCGCAGCCAGCGTCGGCACCGTCGACACCACCGAGATGCGCTGCTCGGCCAACCACGGACCGAGGTCGACACCGCTGCGGACGAGCGACCGCGCGGCCGGCACCAGACACGCGCCGTGCCGCCACGCCAACCACATTTCCTCACAGGACGCGTCGAACGCCACCGACAGCCCGGCCAGGACCCGATCCCGCGGGCCGACCGCCTCGCTCGCCTCGTCGGCGAGGAACAACCCCGCCTCGGCGTCCACGAAAGCCGCCGCCGCGCCGTGGCTGACCGCCACTCCCTTCGGGGTGCCCGTCGACCCGGAGGTAAAGATGATCCAAGCGTCGTCGTCCGGGCCGGGTCGACCCGTCCGACCCGCGGGGGTACGACGCAGCGACACCGCCAACGCGTCACCGAGGGCCGCAACGACCCCCGCCTCGGCGAAGACGAGCTCGGCGCGTTCCTCGGGGTCGTCCGCGTCGACCGGCACGTAGGCCGCGCCCGCCGCGAGAACGCCGAGGATCGCCAGGTACAGCTCGGCCTTACCGGATGAGATCCGGACGCCTACACGGTCGCCGACACCGATGCTGTGCCCGGCGAGCGACCTTCGGACGGCCTCGACCTCATCGGCCAGGTCGCGGTACGTCAATATGGTGGCACCGCTGTCGAGCGCACCTGCGTCGGCGTGCGCGCGCACGGAGTCGTCGAGAATGTCGACCAGCGTGCGGCGGGCAGGGGCCGAGGCGGATCGGAACACCGCAGGGATCGTTGGTGCGGCAGCTGACGGCGGTAGCGCGACCACCTGGGGTTCACTCGTCACGGGCACCCGGCGTTCACCATTTTCGTCTTGCGGATCGGCGTCAACCAGGCGCGCGGCGTGAGGACCGCCCTGGGCAGCCCTCAACGCTACGTCGCACCCGGCGGCAAACGAAGGTCAAGCAGAGGCATCGTGTCCACCGCCACAGCGACCCGTCGCGGGAACGTCGAACGGCTGCGAAACGCCACCCGCCGATCACACTCGTGTCGATGCTCAGGCCGTGTTGTCGCTACGAACGTGAACCGTCCCGCCGCTGCTGTGCAGTTCTTCCGTCACCTGCTTCTCGGTCAGGGCGACCAGATGCGAGTCGATGCTTGCCCCGTCCTTGGGGCGCTGGTGCGTTTCGTGCACGAGGGCGGAGAGAGTTGCGGTTGAATCGTTCTGCTTTGCCGTGGGTTTGGGGCCGGTAGGCGCGGATGAAGCGGGCTTGACTGCCGAGTTCCCGCAGGGTGTCGCCAGCGTCGGCTGACAGCTGACAGCTGACAGCTCATCAGGCGCGGCGGATCGGCAACCGCTGCCACCAGGTGAGGCGCCGCCAGAGCCATTCGAGCGGGCCGTACCGGAAGGAGCGCAGCCAGAGCACGCTGAAGATCGCCTGCACGACCCCGATCGCCAGGCCCAGTCCGACCACTGCGCCGTAGGAGGACCGGGAGCCGATGTCGAGCAGCGCGTCACCGGCCACGATCAGGAACGACGCGGCGACGTAGTTGGTGAGCGCCACCCGACCGAGCGGCGACAGCAGTGCGCCGAGCGGGCGTCGCAGGGCGGTTCGCATCAGCAGCAGGAACCCGACGGTGAAGAGGGTGGCGAAGGCGAGGCCGGCCGGCAGGATGCGGTAATTGGCGGTCGGGCCGACTCCAGCCCGGAACTGCAACCAGCCCGTCACCGCGGCGACCGGCACCGCGACGGCGAGTGCGACCGCGAGTTGCCGGCCCCGCGACGGCAGCGTGTCCGGGATGCCGTACTCCGCGATCGCCAGGCCGAGTAGGAAGAGGCCCGGGATGATGAAGAGGCCATTGAAGGTCAGCGCGGCGGCGAGGGTCAACACGATGCCCAGCCCGAGCGCCCAGCGGCGGGACAGGTACGACGCCGGTAGGAGCACGACCAGCCCGAACACGGCGTAGAACTTCAGCACCTCGCCGGGCTGGATCAGGGTGTGCAGCGCGCCGAAGAGGCCCAGCCAGAACAGCCGGCGCAGCAACACCAGCCGGGGGCGGTCGGCGCGCCGAGCCGCCGTGCGCAGGAAGAGCGAGAAGCTGATCCCGAAGAGCAGCGAGAAGATCGGGAACGGCCGTTGTACGAAGAGCAGCTCCCAGACGTACGCGCCCAGGTGCTCACCGGCCGGTCCGGAAACCCGGGTCAGGTGGGTCATCTGAACGATGTTGAACATGACGATGCCGAGGAGCGCGAGCCCACGCAGCGCGTCAAGTTCGTCGATGCGGCGGAGCCCAGCCGGTTGCGCCGGGGGATCGGTTGAGTGTGCCATCCGGCAATGCCACCGCAGTCGTACCCGGTCGGGACAGGCCCGGAGGTCGCCTCCGCCACCTACCTCCGTCGCGTCCCCCGGTCCCTTCGTCGGTACTCATGCCGCTCGCCGCGCCGATCCGGGCTGGCCCGACTAACCTGCAACGCATGAGCGCGGTGGACCGCCGAAAGGTGCCGCCACTCGCCGTCGACGCGCTGCTGGTCGTCGTCGCGGCCGCGGCCGGCGTGGCCCGTGAGGTCGCCTTCCCGAGCGCCGGGTCGAGGCATCTCCCGGCCCCCGTCTCGTTCTATGCGGCGGTGCAGATCGGCGCGGCGGCCACCCTGCTGCTGCGTCGGCGCCGGCCGTACCCGATGGCCCTGGTCATAGCCGGCGTCAGCCTGCTGGTCCCGGCGTCGGCGGTCTTCCTCGCGCCCTACGCGGTGATCGTCTACGGTCGCGACCGTCGGCGGTCCTGGGCGGTGATCGCGGCGCTCGGGGTGTGCTGGCTGCTCGGCGCGCGGCTCTGGACGGTCGACGACCCGTTCAGCGGGCCCGGACTGCTGGCCATCTCGGCCCTGCTCGGCCTCTACGTGAGTGCCCGCCGCCGGCTCGTCGCGGAGCTGCTCGACCGCGCCGAACGCGCCGAGCGGGAACGGCTGCTCCTTGCCGAACAGGCCCGTAGCGACGAGCGGCTCCGGATCGCCGGCGAAATGCACGACGTGGTGACCCACCGGATCAACCTGATGGTGCTGCACGCCGGGGCGCTGGGCACCAGCACCACGGATCCCGCCGTTCGCAACGCCGCCGAGGAGCTGCGGACGACGGGCTGCCAGGCGCTGGCCGAGCTGCGCGACCTGGTCGGTGTGCTGCGGCACGGCGACCCACCGACAACCCACGTCGCAGCGGAGGACCGGGCTGCGGAGGGCGACCTTAACGACCTCGTGACCGACTCGCGCGCGGTCGGTCTGCCGGTCCATCTCGACGAGGAAGGTGACCCGTCGGCACTGGCACCGGCCGTGCGGCGCACCCTCTTTCGGGTGGTGCAGGAATCCCTGACGAACGTGCACAAGCACGCGCCGGGCTCGCAGGTGACCGTGTCGATCCGCTATCAGCCGGATCTGGTCCGCGCGACCGTGACCAACGACCGGCCCGACCGTGCCCCCGACCCGGACCTCGCCGGCGCCGGCGGGGGCTCCGGCCTGGCCGGCCTGCGGACTCGGGTCGACGTGCTGGGCGGCACCCTGGCCGCGGCGGCGACCCCGGAGGGCGGCTTCGCGGTGCGGGCCACCCTGCCCGGGTACGTGCCCACGACCCCGACGCGATGATCCGGATCCTGCTCGTCGACGACGAACGGATGGTCTGCGCCTACCTGCGGACGATTCTCGAAGCAGCCCCGGACGTCGAGGTGGTCGGCGAGGCGTACGACGGCGCGGAGGCCGTGGAGGCGGTGACCCGATACCGTCCGGACCTGGTCCTGATGGACCTGCGGATGCCGGGCGTCGACGGGCTCACCGCCATCGAGCACCTCACCCGGTCCTCGGCGCCGCCGAGGATCGTCGCGCTGACCACGTTCGACCTCGACGAGTACGTGCTGCGGGCGATGCGGGCGGGTGCCGTCGGTTTCCTGCTCAAGTCGACGGCGCCGGAGGATCTCGTCAACCTGGTACGGGTCGCCGCCGCCGGGCACACGGTGCTGTCCCCGTCCGCGACCCAGCGGCTGGTGGCGAGCCGGCACGACGGAGAGCGGGTCCGCGAACTGGTCGCCACGCTCACCACCCGGGAGGTCGAGGTCCTCGGCTGTCTCGGCGCCGGCCGCTCCAACCAGCAGATCGCCCGACGGCTGCACCTCTCCGAGGCGACGGTCAAGGGGTACGTCTCCCGACTGTTGGATAAGCTCGGCTGCGACAACCGCACCCAGGCGGGCCTGCTGGCGCATCAGGCCGGCATCCCGGCGAACTGAGAGCACCCGGCTCAGTCGGGCAGCATGAACCGCGTCCAGTACACCCACTACATCTGGCGCACCCAAGACGGTCGGCCGCTCGGCGTACTTGACGAATCTGACGGGCGAGAGCCATGACCTGTGAGGGATGCGGTCACGCGGTGCAGCGTGAGCTCTTAGTAGGTCAAAGCAGTCCGGTGTTGCTGCGCTGGTGCCGGCCAGCGTCCCGGTTCGCCTAGGGCTACGTCTGCGCGTGTGCCGCAGATGGATATGAAGCGTTGCGGGTGAGCTTGCCGGAGTTCGCCGCAGTTCCGTCATCTGAGGCATCGATCCCACGGGCAACGTCCTGAACGCTGAACCTCTGGCCGAAGACGCGGATGCGGCAACATTCGCTTCCAGCCGATGGGCGAGCGGCGATCGAATTCCTCCTGGCGACCGTCGAAGTTGGTGCGCCGCAACTCACTTGACTGGTGCGACCCGCCCGCGATTGGGTGGCGCCGTGAGCAAACTGTGGACCGCCCCCGAGGAGGACCCCAGGACCTTCGGCCAGCCCGTCGGCGAAAAGGCGACCTACCGGGAGTACCTCGGCAACTACCGTCTGACCATGGAGATGAAGTGCGACGGACTGGACGCCGAGCAGCTCGGCCGACGCTCGGTACCGCCCAGCACCCTGAGCTTGCTCGGCCTGGTCCGCCATTTGGCTCAGATGGAGAACCACTGGTTCCAGCGTGTGCTGCAAGGGCGGACCGACGCATCGTGCCTTTACGAGCACGAGGACGACCCGGATTGGGACTTCGGAAGTGGGGTCCCCGACCCAGCGGTGGTGAAGGACGCTTTTGCAACCTGGAAGGCCGAGATCGCCAAGGCGGACGAATGGCTCGACGCCCTTGAGGAGGCCGACCTGGGCCGCGAGGTGCCGGTCGACAGTGGCAGCCACGCCATGCGCGACGTGCTTGTCCACGTGATCGAGGAGTATGCGCGGCACGCTGGCCACGCCGACCTCCTGCGGGAGTGCATCGACGGGCGAACCGGCCTGTGACCCACCGGGGTCTGCGGTGGACGGCCGCTGTGCTCACAGTGCTCGTCGGCGTGGTCCTCGTGGTCACCGTTATCCGGTTCATCCCGGCCTACCGGGCCGAACCGACGCTCTCCGGCCAGTCCGACTACCTGGGCACGATCGGGTCTGCCTCGGACTCGGCGTGGTGTTCGTGTTGCGAGCAGTTTTGCGCTTGCGGACAGAAAGACGGCAGGGCCAGCAGCCGCCTCGCAGAGAACTTGTCAGTGGGCGCATCTTCTTGCGTTTGATCCAGGACCGGTCACGCCGAGCGGGTTGAACACGTGGGCGCCGGGGACTGTCAGAATCGTGTTGACGGAGCCGGTGCGCGGAGGCGAGGAGAAGGCATGAGCGACTTCAACGACAAGATCATCGCGGAGTTTCGCGCCAACGGGGGGCAGGTCGGCGGTCAGTTCGCCGGCGCTCCGCTGCTGCTGTTGCACACGCTTGGTGCCAAGAGCGGCCAGCCTCGCGTGAACCCGATGATGTACCAGGAGGTGGACGGCGGTTATGCCGTGTTCGCGTCCAAGGGTGGCGCGCCTACCAATCCCGACTGGTACTACAACCTGCTCGCTCACCCGAAGATCCATGCGGAGATCGGTACGGACAAGATCGAGTTGGTCGCCAGAGTTGCCGTCGGTGACGAGCGGGAACGGATCTGGAGCCCTTTGAAGGTCGCGTATCCAGGCTTCGCCGACTACGAGCGGAAGACCACCCGCGAGATCCCAGTCGTCGTACTGGAACCTGCGCCGTAGGCAGAGGCGGCACAACCCCAGTTCAGATCTGACGCGTGGATCCGTCGGCGGGGCGCGCGCTCCCGCCGACGGACCTCACCGCAGGACGGCGCCTACGGTTTGCGGGCGAGGAGCCCGACGAAGGTGTGATAGGTGTCGGTCTGCACCGTAGCCGGCGCGTCCGGCTCTGGGCGCCACTCGGCCAGCGGCACCAGCCCCGGCTCCAGCACTGTCAGCCCATCGGCGAACGAGAGGATCTCCTCGTCGGTACGCCAGCGGCCGGTGCCCAGCGACTCGTTGAAGACCCGCTCGACCTCGCGGGCCTTGCGGGAGCCCTCTGGGTCTCGCTCGCCCGGGTCGCGGAAGTGCGAGATCGCCACGTAGCTGCCGGAGGGTAGGGCGTCGATCAGCGCGGCCGCCACCGCCTTCGGGTCCTCGTCGTCACCGAGATGGTGCAGAATCGCGAAGAGCAGCAACCCGATCGGCCGGTCGAAGTCGAGGAACCGACGTACCTCCGGATGGTTGAGGATCACCTGCGGCTCACGGATGTCCGCCTGGATCACCGTCGCGGTGCCCTCCGCGGCGAGCAGGGCCCGCCCGTGCGTCAGAACTATCGGGTCATTGTCCACATAGACCACCTGGGCCTCTGGGTTCTGCTCGGTGGCGACCTCGTGAACGTTGCCCTGGGTGGGCAACCCCGATCCGATGTCGAGGAACTGGTCGATGCCCGCCTCGGCGACGAGGAAGCGAATCACTCGACGCAGAAAGGCCCGGTTGGCCTGGCCGGCTGCTGGCCCGTCCGGTGTGATCCGCAGGGCGTGCTCGGCGACCTTTCGGTCGACCTCGAAGTTGTCCTTGCCACCCAGGAAGAAGTCATAGACCCGGGCCACGCTCGGAATGTTGGGGTCGATGCCGGGGGGTGCCGCCTTGTCGCGGGTCACAGGCGTCTCCTGTCGATGGGGATTGGCGCAGGCTGAGGTCTGCGGCGGTGCCGGCGTTCCGGCGAGTGTAGCGATCGGGAGCGTTGAATTTTGCCCCACTGGTATCGCTCCCAGCGACGCGGCCCAGGCGTCAGGAGCAGTTCCTGTCATCGGCCGAGGCGTGCAACAAGTTGACGATCAACGATCTGTTGCGGTGTCGTCGACGTATGGCTCGACCTGGTCGACATGCTGGCACGGGAGTACGAGGCGATGGACCCCGATGACGAGCGCTTCCCTGGCCTCGCGTACGCGCTGCGAGTGCTTGTGCAGTCGTACAACGAGCACCCCGACTACCGCAAGGAGTGGCGTCCCTAGCTGCCCAACAGGCGCCCGCGAGCCATCAGCGGTTGAGGTAGGCGGTCAGGCCGCCGAGTTCCTCGCTGGCGATGAACACCGATCGCACGTTGAGGATGGCCTCTTCGACGTGGGCGGGGCAGCCCCAGGCCGCGTCGCCCCACGAATCGGCGATCTTGATCTCGGCTCGCGCGGTGCAACCGGCGGCACCGCCGAGCTGGCAGTGCTCGGGGTGCGGCGTGGCGGCCTGCGCGGCCGCGGCGGCACGCATCTGAGAGGCGAGCTCGGCGGCGGCGGCGGCGCGCTGCTCAGCTTCGGCGCGCAGTTCCCGCTCCACGCGCAGCACCTTGGCCAGCTCGTCATTGGCCGACTTGGCGCGTGCCTCGGCGGCGAGTTTCGCCTGCTCGATGTGGTGGCGTTCGATGGCCAGGGCTGCCGTGCCGGCGAAGAGCCGGGTGAGGGCGAGGTCGGTGTCCTGCGGGACGCGCGGGGTGCGGTGATACATCGCGAAGGTGCCCAACAGGCCGCCGTCGCGGGCCAGGATCGGCGTGGACCAGCAGGCCGCCAGCCCGGCCTGGTCGGCCAGACCCCGAAAGTCGTCCCAGAACGGATCGGTGGCGATGTCGGTGACGATGACTGGTTCCCGGCGGTGGGCGGCGGTGCCGCACGAGCCGACACCTTCACCGGTCGCGATGCCGTCGATGGCCTCGTTGTAGAAGTCGGGCAGGCTCGGCGCGGCGCCGTGGCGCAGGTGCCGGGCGTCGGGATCGGCGAGCAGGACGGAGACGAGCACCTCCTGCGGTGCGAGGTTCTCGATACAGCGAGCCATCCCGTCGAGCACCTCGCTCAGGGGTGCCTGGCGGGCGATCTGCTCCAGCAGAGCACGGTGTTCGGCCATCAGCCGTTGGGCATGCTTGACCTGCGTGGTCTCCACCCCGAGCACACGGATCCCGGTCACGTTGCCGTCGGCGTCTCGACGCGGCTCGTAGGTGAAGTCGAAGAACGCCTCCCGGGCCTGCGGGCCGCTGCCCAGCACCACCCGGACGTCACGGCCGGTGTACGGCTCACCCGTGCGGAAGACCTGGTCCAGGAGAGCGATGAATCCCTGACCGGCCAGTTCGGGCATCAGCTCGGCGATCGCCACCCCGACCCGGGCCGGCTCTTCGCCGATGGTGGCGAAGAACGCCGGGTTCGCCGTCTCCACCAGGTGCGATGGCCCCGCCAGAGACGCGAAGACGGCGATGGACTGCCCGAACAACGCCCGCAGGTCCTCCTCCGCTGCCTGCTCGGCAGCCGCCGGAGCCGCAGCAGCAGTAGACCGTTGGCCTGGTACCGCGGTCATGGTGTGGGTTCGCCTCTCATCTGCGGATACGGGCAACGACCGACGGTGCCACCCGTCGGTGGGTGGCCCCGGTGCGGCGGGAGTTGGCTGAGGCCGCCGCCGGTGCAGCGTACCCATGTGCCCGACATTCAGGTCTTACCCACCCACCACGCACCGCAACCCGTCGCCCGAACAGCCACCAACGTCAACCCTGCAGCGCCGCAGTCAGCAGTTCGCACGTGGCGTCGTCGAAGGCGACCAGGCGAACATGCTCAACCTTTGTCGGCGTTGCTCTGATGGTCGAGACTGCGATCTTCGCTGCCTGGTCGCTCGGGAATCCGTATACGCCGGTGGCGATGGCGGGGAAGGCGACGCTGCGAGCGCCAATCTCATCGGCAACCGCAAGGCTGCGCCGATAGCACGACGCCAGGACGTCAGCCTCGCCGTAGCCGCCGCCTTCCCAGACCGGGCCGACGGTGTGAATGACATGACGTATTGGTGGCGCCAGGTCAAAAGCTGGCGTGGCAACCGCATCGCCAGGATCACACGGAGCCAGCGCTGCCCCCGCCTGGGCCAGACGAGGCCCCGCCGCACGGTGAATCGCCCCATCGACACCGCCGCCACCCAACAGCGACTCGTTCGCCGCGGTCACGACGGCGTCGACGTTCTCGCTGGTGATGTCGCCACGAACAACTTCGACCACAGGCATGGCTCGATGATGCCACCAGCCGGTCAGCTCCACCTGTCGTCCCGGGCCGACGGCGCTGCGGGTTCCGGAGGTCAGATCAGGGCTGCGGCGAGGGCGCGGAACGCGTCGGCGGGGAACGTCGTGGAGTCGCCGTCGTTGAGCACCTGGATCGCCACCTCGTCCGCGCCGGCCTGGTAGTGCTTCTCCAGCCCAGCCACCACCGTCTCGACGGTGCCCCAGGGGATCAGGGCGTCGACGAGGCGGTCACTGCCGCCGTCGGCGAAATCCTCGTCGGTCCAGCCGAATCGCCGCAGGTTGTTGGTGTAGTTCGGCAGTGCGAGGTACCCGCTCGCGTACTGGCGGGCGGTGGCGCGCGCGGTGGTGGCGTCCGCGTCGAGGACCACCGCGACCTCGGGGGCGAGTAGCCGGTCGGGTCCGATTGCCGCCCGGGCTTCGGCGGTGTGCTCGGCCGGGACGAAGTACGGGTGCGCCCCGGTCGAGCGGTCGCGGGAGAGTTCGAGCATCCGCGGGCCCAGTGCGGCCAGGATGCGTCGCTCGGGCGAGAGCCCGGCCGCATCGAGGCCGTCGAGGTACTGCACCATCCGTGAGTACGGCTTGCGATAGTCGGTGCCGCTGCCCTCCACCACCACCGCGTGGCTGGCGCCGAGACCGAGCAGGAACCGGCCGGGATGCGCCTGCTCCGCGTCCTTGGCGAACGCCGCCGCCTCGGGTGGCGACGAGTGCCAGATGCTCACGATCCCGGTCGCGACCCCGATGCGCGTGGTCCCGTCCAGGAGCTCCCGGAAGCGGCGGGCGACGTTCTCGCCGAAACCACCGGAGAACCAGATTCGTGAGTAGCCGAGGTCCTCCAACTCGGTCGCGGCGTCGATGGCCGCGCCCTGACTCTCGCTAGCAAGGAAGAACGGTTGCCACACGCTGACGAGTCGTTGTGCCATGGCGCAACCCTACGACCGATCGGCCGCCGACCGCGTCAGCTGGCGCTCCCAAGCCCGCTGTGACCCGGCCTGACTCAGGGTGTGAGGCCGGCCTGGATCGCCAGGATGGCGGCTCGTACGCGATCCCGACTGCCGGTCTTGGCCAGCACGTTTGTCACGTGGGTCTTGACGGTGCTCATTGACAGGTAGAGACGTTCGGCGATCTCGTTGTTGTTGAGTCCGGCGCCGATCAGGGCGAGCACGTCGGTCTCCCGAACGGTCAGCTGGTAGGCCGCCAACTCCACGCGGGAGGCCGGGCCGGTCGCGCGGACCCGGTCGAGGACGGCGCCGGTGACCTCGGCGGAGAGGACCGCCTCGCCGGCCGCGACCGTGCGCACCGCGGCGATCAGGTCGCGGGCGCTGGACCGCTTGAGCAGGAACCCTCGTGCGCCGGCGGCGATGGCGTCCAGGACGTAGGCGTCGTCGTCGAAAGTGGTGACGACGATGACGGCCGGGGCGTGCGGGATCGTGGCCAGCTCGCGGGTGGCTTGCAGACCGTCGAGCACCGGCATGCGGATGTCGACGAGGGCGACGTCGATGCGGGAGTCGCGTCGTACGGCGTCGAGGAACTGCCGGCCGTCGGCCGCCTCGGCCGCGACCTGGATGTCGGGTTGGGACCGCAGGATCAGGCTGAAGCCGTCCCGGACCAGCTCCTGGTCGTCGGCGATCGCGACGCGGATCATGTGTTCGCCACCGGCAGGTTGGCCTGCACCATGGTGCCCCCGCCGGGACGCTGGCTCAGCTCCCAGCTCCCACCGTGTGCCAAGACGCGCTCTCCGATGCCGAGCAGGCCCGAGCCGCTCGTGGGTGCGCGGGGCATCCCGATGCCGTCGTCGCTGACCCGGAGCCGGGCGTAGTCGCCGATGCGGACCAGTTCGACCCAGACCGCCGTTGCTTTCGCGTGGCGGGAGATGTTGGTGAGGGCCTCCTGAGCGATGCGGTAGGCGGTCAACACGCCGATCTCGTCCAGGCCCGGCTCGGGGTCCAGCTCAACCCGTACTGTCACGCCCTGTTGGCGCAGCGGTTGGGCGAGCAGCTCGTCGATGTCGAACAGGCGCGGTGACGCGCTCAGTGCGATCGCCGCACTCGGATCTCGCAGGTGCACGACGAGCGCATCGAGCTCACTCAGTGCGGTGCGTCCGCTGTCCGCGACCGCCCGCAGCGCCGCCCCCGGGTCTTCATTGAGCTGGCCCGCCTCAGCCTGGACCACCATCGCGGTGACGTGGTGGCCGACCACGTCATGCAGCTCGCGGGCCAGGTTGGTGCGCTGCTCAAGCCAGATTGCCTGGCCGCGCAGCTCGTCTGTCTCCCGGCTGAGGGCGTAGCCGTGCGACCATGATCGCAGCAGGATCGCCAGCAGGTAGCCGGCCGTCACGAAAAAGAACGGCTGTTCGTACAGCCCGCGTCCGTTGAGCCCCAGCTCCATGGTGAAGGCGCCGGCCGCGCCGATCAGGCCACCCACCCACCCCAGCCACGGATGTCGGGCCAGGTCCTCGCAGACCGAGACGAACACCAGGCCGGCTGCCGCGAGGCCCAACTGCACAGACTCCCCGGTGCTCACGATCGCCACGAACCCCGCGCAGACCGCGAAGATAAGGGTTCGATAACGGGGGCGCAGCGCCATGGCTCCGAGGCCGACCGGCAGCACCAGCCACGCCCAACCCGCCGGAACGGACACGCCCCCCTCGACGGTGGTTACCACGGCGGCGATGATCAAAGCAACCGCGGCGTACGCGAGCCGGCGTACTTGCCCGGGGTCGCGCAATCGTTCGCGGATTCCAGTCATCACCTGCACAGCCACCGCGTACGCGGGTCCGCGGACACGTTCGGGTTCGGGTTCGCGTAACCGTCCTCGGATTCCAGTCATCACCTGCACAGTCTCCGTGACCAGCCGGAAGACCGGCCAGTACCCAGGTACCGGATCGCGCGGCACCCCGGTACCGCCCTCGGGACCGGATCGGCACCGCAGCACGTTCCGCGAAAACGCTCACCGGACCACTCTGCGGAGGTGACTCTCGTCGACTCCCGCGCCGCCATCACCGTCGGCCCGCTTCGTACGGTTCCCAACTACATCACCGCCGCCCGCACGGTCGCCGCTGTGACCGTCGGTGTCGTGGCCCTCGTTTCCGGTTCGGTAGCATTGATGGCGGTATCGTACGGTATCTACTGGCTCGGTGACGTGCTCGACGGCTGGGCCGCCCGCCGGCTCGGACAGGAAACCCGGGTTGGGGCCGTCTTCGACATCGTGAGCGACCGCGCGTGCACCGCCGTACTCTGCGTGGGCCTGGTCTCCCTCGTGCCGGACGTCGCGGTCGTGGCAGTGGTCTTCCTGCTCTCGTTCCTGGTGCTGGACACCATGCTGTCGCTGGCGTTCCTGTGCTGGCCGGTGCTCAGCCCCGACTATTTCCACCTGGTCGACCGGCGGGTGTGGGCGTTGAACTGGTCGCCCCTGGCCAAGGTCGCCAACACCGCCGGGGTCATCGGCGCCATCGCGTTCGGGCAGTACCTGCTCGCGCTGGGTGTCGCCGTCGCCGTCGTCGTGGTCAAGCTGTGGTCGGTCGCGGCTGTGGTCCGGCTGCTCGAACGGGACGGTCGAGCGTGAGCAGCCTCGCCGAGGCCGTGGTGGCGCTCGGCTACGGTGTCGCCTCGGCGCTCGTCCCGATCGTCAACGCCGAGGCCTACGCCGTGGTCGCCGGGCATCGCGGCGGCCACGCCCTCGTCGCCGTCGTGGTCGCCCTGGCACTTGGGCAGACCGCCGGCAAGCTGCTGCTGTTCGAGTCGGCACGTCGCGGATCGGGGCCACTGGCCCGCAAGGTCGCGAAACGGGGAAGGTCAGGTCGCGCGGCGGCTCGGGCCGCGCGGTGGACCGAGCCGATCCGACGCTGGCTCTCCCGCCGCCGCACCGCCCTACCGACGGTGCTGGCCTCCGCCGCGGTCGGGGTTCCACCGCTGGCAGTCGTCAGCCTCGCCGCCGGCACCGCGGGCCTTCGACGCTGGGAGTTCGCCGTCGCCTGCCTGTCCGGACGGGTGATCCGTTTCGCTCTCCTCGTCCTGCCAGCGGTGCTGGCCTGACCCCGGCTCCCGGTCAGAGGAGCCGGCCGTCGTGGGCGAGCAGGGCGATCTGGGTACGGTTGTCGAGATCCAGCTTGGTCAGGATGTGCGAGACGTGGGCCTTCACCGTCGTCACGCTCATCAGCAGCTCGCCGGCGATCTCGGCGTTGGAGCGCCCCTGCGCGATGGCCAGCACGACGTCGCGTTCCCGGGGCGTGAGCAGGGCCAGCCGCTCGTGCGCCTGCTCGTAGGACTCGGCTCCCGACGCGACCCGCTGCATGAGGCGGCGCGTCACGCCCGGAGACAGCATCGGGTTGCCGGCCGCGACCGCGCGGACCGCCTGGCTGATCTGCTCGGGCGGGGTGTCCTTGAGCAGGAAGCCGCTCGCGCCGGCTCGGAGCGCTCGCACCACGTGCTCGTCGGTGTCGAACGTGGTGAGCACGATGATCTCGGGTGGCCGGTGGCGACGGCGCAGGCGCTCGGTGGCGGTGATGCCGTTGACGCCGGGCATCCTGATGTCCATCAGCACCACGTCGGGCAGGTGCCGGTCCACCGCCGTGATCGCTGTGGCGCCGTCGGCGGCCTCGCCCACCACGACGATCCCGTCGGCGCCGTCGAGCATCAGCGTGAGCATTCCCCGTACGAGGGGATCGTCGTCGACGATGACGACCCGGATCGGACCCGTCACGTCGGCCACGGCAGCCACGCGGTGAGGTGGAAGCGGCCCGCGGCGTCGACGTGGTGGGCGACCCGACCGCCGGTGAGCGCGGCCCGTTCGGCGAGGCCGATCAGGCCGGTACCGGCGTTACCGGTGGCGCCGCTGTCGGGCGTGGTCGGGTTGCTCACCGCGATGCTCAGGCCGGAGCCGGGCGCGCCGCCGAGCACCAGCCGGACCGGCTGGCCGGCGGCGTGCTTGCGGGCGTTGGTCAGCGCCTCCTGCGCGATCCGGTACGCGGTGCGGCCGACCGTCGGGGGAATCTCGACCGGCGGGCCGAGAGGGTCGTCGACCTCGATCTGTTGTCCGGCGGCCCGCGCCTCGTCGACCAGGCGCGGCAGGTCGGCGAGGGTCTGCCCGGGTGGTGCGTCGGTCGGCGACTCGGCGTCGTCGCTGCGCAGCAGGGTGATGACCTCGCGCAGCTCGTCGAGGGCGTGGTGTGCGCTGGCCCGGATCACACCGGCGGCGGCGCTGAGCCGCTCGGGCGGCGCGTCCGGCCGGTACTCCATCGCGCCGGCGGCCGCCGCCAGCAGGGACAGCCGGTGGGCCAGCACGTCATGCATCTCCCGCGCGATCCGGCTGCGTTCCGCCGCCCGTGCCTCGTCGACCCGTCGCTCCTGCTCCTGCTCGGCCCGCCGGGCCCGGTCCCGCAGCGCCGCCAGCAGGGCGTTCCGGGCCTGCGCCCAGGTGCCCCAGCCGAGCAGGGCCGCGTAGGCGATCGTCATCAACACCAGCCGCCACCCGTACGGCAGGCTGGGCACCGGCCGCCAGAACGCCTGCACCGCCTCACCCGCCACGCCGACCACCGCCACCGCCGCCGCTTGCCGAAACGGTCGGTTGCGGGCGATGAACAGCACCGCGAAGCTGGCCACCGGCGTGGCCACCGGAGACAGCGCGACGAGCAGGCCGGCCAACACGCCACCGATCTGCGGGCGGCGGACGACCACCGGAACGAGGGCCAGGGCGGCCACCGCCAGCGCGACGTCGACGCCGACCAGGCCGGCGGAGCTGGACCGGGTGGCGGACCACAGCATGATCGCGACGAGGACGCCGATCGCCACGGTCGTCACGACCACCACGGAACGCCACGTCCGCGGCGGCTTGACCTCGCACGTCGCCGCATCCACACCGCGCACGCTACTGGCCTCGCGGCCAGCCGGACCACCTCCTTTGGTAGTAGGTGGAGCCGCCAGCGGACGTACCCGCCGCGGCGTCTGGACCGACGCGCCCGGCCCGGCCCGGTCCACAGACTCAGGCCATGACGAACAACCTTCTCCTGGGACGGGCCGCGGTGGCGACCGGCGCGATCGTGGCGGCGGTGGCCGAGTTCGCGCTCCTGCACTCGGCGGCCGGTGTCGACCTGGCGGTCCGGTCCGCAAACTCGACCCGGCATGTCACGGTGGCAGCGGTCATCGTGGCCACCGCGGTCGCGGCACTGGCCGGCTGGGCGCTGCTCGCGGTGCTGGAACGCCGCACCAACCGCTCCCGCGTCTGGTGGACCTCGATCGCTGTCGTCGTCCTGCTGCTGTCGCTCGTGGTCGGGCCGCCGAGTGGCGTCGGCGGGGGAGCGAAGGCGACCCTCGCGCTGCTGCACCTGAGCGTCGGCGTCATCCTCATCCTCGGCCTGCCCCGGTCGCACCCGGAAGCAGCGAGCCGATGACCACACTGACGGTCCGCAAGCAGGACGGGGCATTCGTCCTCGACTCCGCAGCGCGCGCTTCGCTGCGTACCGGCTGGACCTGGCGGTGCGGCGAGATCCGCACCGGCACCGGCCGCTGGACTGTCGTACCGACGGACCGTCGACGCATCGGGTTCACCTCCCGGGGCGAGCACGGCGTGCCGGTGCGGCTCGACCCGGGCCGGTCGCACGTGCCGGGGCCGGGCGGGGTGGCCCGCTGGGCGCCCGGTCGATGCGGCGGTGAGCTGATACGCGACGGGCACCGCCTCGCGGTGCGCCTTCCCGGCCGACGCGGCGGGCCGATCCGTGTCGACGTCACCGGCGAGTGGGCCGAGCTGGAGCTGGTGGTGCTCACCGCCTGTTTCGCGCTGATGAGCCAGCGGCGGCGACGCACCCTGATCATGATGGCGGTCGTCAGCGCGGCGGGTGGGTGACCGCCGGCCCGACGGAGAGGGCGCGTGCTCAGACGATGCGACGAAGCACCGTCTCCACGGCATGAGCGTGCGTACGCTGACGCGTCGATTCAACGACGAGACAGGGCCAGAGCCCCATGCAGTGGGTGGCGGGGGCGCGCATCCGTCACGCGCAGGACCTGCTCGCAACCGAATCCGGCTGGCCAACCGGCCGGCGCCCAGTTGGGGGACGGGCGACGGTCGGCTCCGACCCGACGGCGCGGCCGCGACGCGTGTCCACGGCGAGCAGCGTGAGCGCGGCCAGCATCAGCAGCCCGCCCGCGAGCGCCAGCGGGCGTGCCCCCGAGGTGGGCAGGAGGGCGCCGCCGAGCAGTGATCCGCCGGCGATGCCGGCGTTGAAGGCGGTGCTGACCCCGGCCGACGCGATGTCGGTGCTGCCGGGGGCCAGGTGCAGCATCCGGTTCTGCACCGCGGAGCCGAACGCCGCGTACGCGAGGCCGATCCCGGCGAGAAGCGCGACCACACCCGGCTTGAGCGCGCCGAGCGCGTACAGCCCGAGCAGCGAGGCCGTGCCGATGCTCAGCGGCGTCAGCAGCGAGGCGATCGGTCGGGTGTCCAGGGTCCGGGCCGCGACCAGGGTCCCGACGACGCCGGCCGCGCCGGAGACGAACAGCAGCGGCGCCAGCAGCGCGTCGGCGAAGCCGCTGACGTCCAGCAGGAACGGTGTCACGTAGGTCTGCAGGGTCATGAAACCGCCGATGCCGAGGGCGGTGGCGATCAGCAGAACGGCGAAGCGCCGCCCGTCCGGTGCGGTGCCCCGGGCGGCGCCGCCGGCGGCCGGGGGATAGGAGGGCAGGAGGAGCAGCACCGCGGCGGCGATCGCCACACCGATTCCGGCCAGCACCGCGAACGCCGCGCGCCAGCCGGCTTGCTGCCCGAGCCAGGTGCCGAGGGGTACGCCGAGCACCGGGGCGAGCGTCGCCCCGGTCGCGAACAGCGCCACCGCCCGGCCGCGCACCGCGACCGGGAACGGCCCGATCACGGTCGCCGTGGCGACGGACCAGAACAGCGCCTGGGCGAGGGCGGTCACCAGGCGGGAGCCGGCCAGCACGGCGTACGTCTGGGCGAGCGCGGCGGCGGCGTTCGCGGCGGCGAAGAGGAGCATCGTGACGCCGAGCAGGTGCCGCCGGGGGATCCGCTGGGTCAGTCGGGTCAGCGGCACGGACGCCAGCACCACCACCACGGCGTACCCACTGACCAGCAGGCCCACCTGTGAGCGGGACCGGTCCAGATCGGGTGCGATGCGGGTCAGCAGACCGACGGGCAGCAACTCGGTCGTGATGAACGCGAACGCGGCGAGGGAGAGCGTGACGAGCACGGCCCTGGCCCTTCGCGGCGACACCTCCGGTGCCATGGCCCACCCCCCATTCCAGGGGGTCACCGTAGACGAGGCCACGACGCTCGCTCCGCGCGCGGGTCTCGGCTGCCGTCGACCTGACGGGCAGCCCGCGCCGGTCGCCGCGGTCGGCGGCAGGCCCCTCGGTCACGTGGGTAGTGCCCAGGTGTAGGTGGGTCCGGCGTACGAGGTCGCCCGATCCTCTGTGGCTGGTCACGGCCTGCCCCGCCGGTGGCGGAGGTGGTGGACACTGCTGGGCATGGGTCACGTGTCGGTGGATCAGCAGCGGCTGGAGCGGACCGTCCAGGAGTTCGGTGCCCGGTGGACCAGAGACGCCGCCGACATCGAGACCTACCTGGCCGCACAGGTCGCCGATGCGAGCCACCGTGAGGTGGTCGGCCCGCTGCTTGCCGCCAGTGGGGCCAGTGGTGTTGTCCGGGTCGGAGGTCGGGAGGTCGCGGCCTGGGGCGACCCGGACGTCCCGGAGATGGCGTTCAGCGTCACCAAGTCGGTCGTGGCGGTGGTGGCCGGCCTGGCCTTCGACGACGGGTTGTTGGTGCCGGACCAACCGGTCCACCAGGTCGTCGACGTCGCCGAGTTCCAGGGGCCGCACAACGAGCAGATCACCTGGCGTCATCTGTTGCAGCAGTCGAGCCAGTGGGAGGGCGAGCTGTGGGGCAAGCCCACGAGCGTCGACGCGCAGAGCTTCCGGGAACGGACCGAAGTGCACGGCACGCCCCCGGGCCGGGGGTGGGCGTACAACGACGTGCGGATGAACCTGCTGGCGTACGCGCTGACGCTGCTGTTTCGCCGGTCGCTGCCGGAGCTGCTGCGGGAGCGGGTCATGGACCCGCTGGGTGCCTCCCACCGGTGGTCGTGGCACGGGTACCGGACGAGCGTCGTCGACCTCGACGGCCGCCGGGTCGAGGTGGTCTCCGGCGGCGCGCACTGGGGCGGGGGCCTGATCGTCCCGGCCCGGGACCTGGCCCTGATCGGGCAGCTCTTCCTGGACCGGGGCACCCATGCCGGGACCCGGCTGCTCAGCGCCGAGTGGGTCGACCAGTCCTGGGCCCCGTGCCCGGTCAAACGGGAGTACGGCTACCTGTGGTGGCTCAACGATGAGCAGGTGCCGTGGCCCGGCGCCCCGGCGACCGGCCGCAGTGCCCGGGGCAACGGCGGACGACACCTGCTGTGGGTCGACCCGGCCCGGGAGCTCGTCCTCGCCTCCCACTGGACCGAAGAACCGCTCGATCTGATCCGCGAGGTCTCTCGTACCGTCACGAGCCTCACCGGTTGACTGCGTGAGCTACCCGATCAGAGCGCCGGGTAGGCGTTGCGCATGAGCTCCTGGAACTGGGCGGAGAACCAGGCACCGGAGATCGGTGCGTTGGCAAGCGCCCCGGAAGGGTTGTTGCCGTTGCGGGCGTTGCCGCCGTACGTCGGGTCGCACATCCGGTCGAAGCCCTTGCCCTCGTTGTTCGGGATCTCCTTGCTGGAGCCGTCCGACTCACCCGGCGGCTTCACCCAGACGTAGGCGTCGATGCCCGTCGCCGGGGTGGCCCGGGGCCGCTCACCGAGACCGGCACCAGCCTGGTTGCACCAGTTGCCGAGGTGGGCCCGACGGTCGATGCGACCCCCGTTGACGTACGTGTCGACGCTCGTCGTCGCGCCCGGACCGGTGGGCCGGGCGGAGCCGCCCCAGCCGTTACGGGAGGTGTCGATCAGCATGCCGATGTTGGAGTTGAAGCCGACCGAGACCAGCTGGTTGCGGAACGCCTGGGCGAACGACAGCTCGTCGACGTAGAAGTTCCAGTCGACCCATTTGGACTGCCGCACCGTCTGGCCGTTCACGTTGTCGGTGACCTTGAAGTACGGCTCCTGCAGCGCCGAGTAGTTCGCGGTGTTGGTGATGAACCCGTGCACGTTGTTGACAGTGCTGCCGGAGGCGACCGCGGCGGTCTTCAGGATGTTGGCGGTTGGGACGAAGTTGGAGTCCCAGCCGAGCCAGCCGTGGTGACCTGCGTCGATGTAGTTGTAGACGTTGCCGAGCGAGCCCAGCTTGGCGAGGGCGTAGCCGACACCGTTGACGTACGCGCCGTTGGCCTTGACCGTGTCGCACATGGCCGTGCCGCCGGGCTGACCGGACGTGTTGGTGACGAGGTTCGGCAGCGAGTCGATCTCGATGATGTTGATGATCCGCAGGCTGCTGTACTTCGACTGACCCTGGATGGCGGCGATCGGGTCGATGTACTGGGCCTTGTACTTCGGCAGCTCGTCCGGGCCCAGCTCACCGTTGGAGGCGAGCGCCGAGCAGTCCCGGCCGGGCAGGTTGTAGATCACGAACTGGATGTAGCCGGCACCCTGGCGCAGCGCCTCGTCCAGGTGCTCCTTCACGCCGAAGGCGCCGTTGGAGCTGCTGTCCGGCGTGCCGTTGATCGCGGCGATCCGGTCCAGCCAGACGGCGGTGGGGTTGTTGGAGACGCGGCTTCCGCCGGTCTCGGCGTCCGCCTTGGCCTTCCACTCCGGGTTCACGTAGCCGCGCACCCCGACGTACGGGTTGTCGACCTTGGTGCCCGGCGGGTTGGTGGGCGGATCGGTCGGCGGATCCGTCGGCGGGTCGGTCGGCGGGTCAGTGGGCGGGTCGGTCGGCGGCGTGGTGCCACCGTTGCAGACCACTCCGTTCAGCGTGAACGAGGTCGGCTTCGGGTTGCTGCCGCTCCACGCGCCGTTGAAGCCGATGCTCGTCGACGCGCCGGTGGCCAGGGTGCCGTTGTAGGACAGGCTCCGGGCGGTGACCTGGCTGCCGGACTGGGTGAACGTGGCCGACCAGCCCTGCTGCACCCGCTGGCTGGAGTTGGCGAAGGTCCAGCCCAGCGTCCAGCCGTTCAGCGGGTCGCCGACGTTCTTGATGGTGACGCTCGCGGTGAAACCGCCGGGCCAGTCGTTGCTCGTGTACGCGATGTCGCACTGCGTCGCGGCCTGCGCCGCGGTAACCGGAATCGTTACGAGCCCACCGGCGACCAGGGCACCCGCGCCAGCGAGCGCGAGGGCCCGGCGTGGGCCGGTCAGCCTTCTCCACACATTCATGCCACTGATCTCCTTGGGCGAGACCGGGCCCACGTACGGCCCGGCGGGACGGCCCGATGGGCGTCCTGCACGGACGGCCGTCGGCACCACGGGATTCTTTGGGGGCGCCCGACCCGGACGGGCGATGGTGGTGGTGCCCGGCCGATGCGTCGGCCGGTCAATCGGCGGCGGGTGCGTCGCCCGGTGAAACCGGGTGCCCTCGACTCCCCTGCCTGCACGGTGTGGCTCTCTGAACCGCGTTCGCCGATTCTTGCATGGGAGCGCTTCCATGGCAATGGCTCGATGCGTTGCCGGAGCCGTTCCGGACGATACCTCCGAGTGCGCCCGACCGGCACGGGCCGCTCGGACCCGCCGGTAGGGGATGACCGGGGCAGGCCGGGCACGGCGAGCGCGGAACGCCGTGGCGTACCCACAAGGTCCCGTGGTACCTGACACGACGCTCAGTGCGGCGAAAGCCGCGTACCACCCCTTCACCTCTTACTTGGATCAAAGGTAAAACGCGAATCTTTCACTTCATAAGTCATGAAACGGTCTAACGTCGGTCTTAGCTCGGTTGTCGCCGAGCTCAGGACAACAGGGATGGAGTGACGCAGGTCATGGCTAAGAAGATGCTCGGGAAGGTCGTTGCGGGCGCCGCGCTCGGCGGCGCGTCGCTCCTGGTGTTCGCACCGGGGATCGCGTTCGCCGACGGCCACGACGACGGCAAGGTCTACGCCAAGCCGCACGTCGTCAAGGCTGGCGACGAGGTCAAGCTCCTCGAGATCTGCCCGGATCGGCAGGAGCACGCGTACGTGTGGTCCAAGGTCACCGGCAAGGTCAAGCTCAAGCCGGCGCAGGAAGACCGGGGCGAGGACCGCGAGTGGAGCGAGGAGGAGAACTCCTCCGACCACGACAAGGGCAAGGACGAGAACGGCAAGGACCACGAGGGCAAGGACGACAAGGGCAAGGACGAGAACGGCAAGGACGACAAGGGCAAGGACCACGAAGGCAAGGACGAGAACGGCAAGGACGAGAACGGCAAGGACGAGAACGGCAAGGACGAGCACGGCAAGGACGACAAGGGCAAGGACGAGAACGGCAAGGACGAGAACGGCAAGGGCGGCCAGGGTGGCGGCGCTGCCGCCGACGCCTACGGCGACGAGGGCAGCAAGGACTGGAAGGGCGAGGAGCACGGCCAGGACGCGGAAGAAGGCCGTGACAAGAAGGACTGGGACTCCAAGGACGAAGACAAGAAGGACTGGGAGTCCAAGGACGAGCACGGCTCGGACTACGGCTCGGACAAGGGCTGGGAGTCCAAGGACGAGCACGGCTCCGAGTACGGCTCCGACAACGGCTCGGACAAGGGCTGGGAGAACAAGGACGAGCACGGCTCCGAGTACGGCTCCGACAACGGCTCGGACAAGGGCTGGGAGAACAAGGACGAGCACGGCTCCGAGTACGGCTCCGACA
>NZ_JBEXGE010000019.1:135953-144601 GCF_040607155.1 Micromonospora sp. NPDC005324
AACGGCTCGGACAAGGGCTGGGAGAACAAGGACGAGCACGGCTCCGACGAGCGTGGCGGTTACGGCAAGGACGAGCGCGGCTCGGACGAGCGTGACTGGGACAAGGAGCGCGAGTTCGTCTACTACGGCGAAGCTACTGTCGACAAGGACGCCAAGCCGGGTCGCTACGAGCTCAAGGGCTCCTGCGGCGAGGGCGAGCTCGTCGTGCTGCCGCACGGCGGTGTCGACGGTGGTGACGGTGGCGTCAGCACCGGTACCGACCGGGGTCTGGCCACCGGCGGGGCGGGCCTGCTCGGCGCTGCCGCGCTGGGCGGGATCGTGTTGATGCGTCATCGGCGGACCGATGGTTCGCTCGTCTGACGTGACGACGACACCGGCCGGCGGCCGTCGCGGGAAACCGTGGCGTGCCGCCGGCACGGCCGTCGTCGTCACCATGGCCATGATCGGCGCCGGCATGATCGGCGCCTCCCTGAAGACCACGCCCACTCCCCGACCGCCGCAGCCGCTGGCCCAGGCCGGCCCCGAGCCGACCGGGCCGGCGAGCACCGCCGAGGACGCCCCGCCGGTCGACGGGCAGCCAGTCGGTCAGGGGGCGGCCGGGTTGGCCCGTTCGGCACCGACCAGCATCGAGATCCCCCGGATCGGCGTCGACGCGACGATCATGTCGTTGGGCACCAACCCGGACGGCACCGTCCAGGTCCCGCCGCTGGACAAGGCCGACCAGGCCGGGTGGTACGAGCCCGGCGCGAGCCCCGGCGAGACGGGTAACGCGGTCATCGTCGGGCACGTGGACTCGGCGGTGCTCGGCCCGGCCGTCTTCTTCGACCTCGGCGCTCTCACCCCCGGCGACACCGTCACAGTGCGCCGCGCCGACGGAGTGCCGGCCACCTTCACCGTCGACTCGGTGAAGTCGTACCCGAAGACGGCCTTCCCCACCGAGTTGGTGTACGGACCGACCGACCGGCCCAGCCTGCGGGTGGTCACCTGCGGCGGTCAGTTCGACGAGGCCGCGAAGAGCTACCCGGACAACGTCGTCGTCTTCGCCACACTGGCGGCGTGACCCGCGACGGGACGAAACGCGGTCCGGCCGGTCGGGTCACCCCGACCGGCCGGACCGCGTAGGGCGTACCTGGCTCAGGCGGCGGCGGAGGTCCGCACCAGGGTGCGGATCTGGCGCAGCAGCACCGACAGGGCGGCGAGATCCGCCCGCGACTCGTCGAACTCACCCATCGCCCGTCGAGCCCGGTGGATCGAGGTGGCGTTCGACTGCTCCCACTGCTGCACCCGCTCGTGCGGCGGCAGGTCGCCCGGGGTGGAGTCGAGCACCTCCGCGGTGAGCGCGGCCAGCGCGGCGTACAGGTCGTACCGCAGCGCCATCCGGGCCAGCGTCTGCCAGCGGTCCTCCCGCGGCAGCAGGGAGATCTTCGACAGCAGTGAGTCCACCCGGAACAGGTCGGACAGCACGAAGTAGACCGAGGCGACCTCGCTGACGTCCCGCCCGCTGGCGTTCGCGGTCTCCACCACGTCCATCAGGCCGAAGCTGTACATCAGCCGGGTCGCCCGCTCCGCCAGCTCGCGGGGCAGCCCACGCCCGGTCATCGAGTCCATGTGCGCGGCGATGCCCTGGCGCTCGTTGCCGTAGAACAGTTCCTCCAACCCCGGCAGCAGCCGGGTGACCCCGTCGCGCAGTCGGGCGATCTCGGCCGGCACGTCGATCGGCGAGCGCCGGTTGGAGACAAGCCACCGCACCGCCCGGTCGAGCAGCCGACGAGTGTCCAGGTAGACGCTGGTCTGCAGCTCCGGCGCCACCTTGTTGTCCAGCGCCTCGACCGCGTCCCACAGGTCGCGCAGGCCGAACACCTCGCTGACCACCACGTACGCCCGGATGACGTCGGCCGCGCTGGCCGCCGTCTCCTCGACCACCCGGAAGATGAACGAGATGCCACCCCGGTTGACCGCCTCGTTGACGAGCACTGTGGTGACGATGTCCCGGTGCAGCCGGTGCCGGCCCATCCGGTCGGCGAACCGCTCACGCATCGGCGTCGGGAAGTAGTTGACCAGAACCTCGGTCGTCCACTCCTCGTCGGCCAGGCCCTCGGTGAGGATCTCCCGCTCCAGGACGATCTTCACGTACGCGAGCAGCACCGCGAACTCCGGCGCCGTCAGGCCGGATTCGCTGCGGACCGCCAGCTCCTCGTCCGGCGGCAGCGCCTCCAACGCGCGGTCCAACCCGCCCGAACGCTCCAGCTCGTTGATCATCCGGCGGTGCACCGGGAGCAGCGAGGCGGCCTGGGCCTGGGCGTTGTTGATCGCCCGCGCCTGGTCGTAGTTGTCGCGCAGCACCAGCTCCGCGACCTCGTCGGTCATCCCGGCCAGCAGCTCGTCCCGGTCGGCCGTGGTCAGCTCGCCATCGGCCACCGCCGTGTTGAGCAGGATCTTGATGTTCACCTCGTGGTCGGAGGTGTCCACCCCGGCCGCGTTGTCGATGAAGTCCGTGTAGATCCGGCCACCGGTCAACGCGTACTCGATCCGGCCGAGCTGCGTCCAGCCCAGGTTGCCGCCCTCGCCGGCCACCCTGCAGCGCAGGCTGCGCCCGTCCACCCGGATCGCGTCGTTGGACTTGTCGCCCACCTCCGCGTTGGTCTGGGTGGAGGCCTTGACGTAGGTGCCGATGCCGCCGTTCCAGAACAGGTCCACCGGGGCGGTCACGATCGCCTTCATCAGATCCTGCGGCGACAGCTGCGTGACGTCGTCGTCCAGGCCGATCGCCGCCCGGACCTGCGGCGTGATCGGGATGGACTTCGCGGTACGCGGGAAGATGCCGCCGCCTGCCGAGATCAGCTCCGCGTTGTAGTCCTCCCAGGAGGAACGGGGCAGGTCGAACAGCCGTCGACGCTCCGCGTACGAGGTGGCGGCGGCCGGCTCCGGGTCGAGGAAGATGTGCCGGTGGTCGAAGGCGGCCACCAGCCGGATGTGCTCGGAGAGCAGCATCCCGTTGCCGAAGACGTCGCCGGACATGTCGCCGACGCCGACCACTGTGAAGTCCTGGGTCTGAGTGTCCAGGCCCAGCTCCCGGAAGTGCCGCTTGACCGACTCCCAGGCGCCCCGGGCGGTGATGCCCATCTTCTTGTGGTCGTAGCCGGCGGATCCGCCGGACGCGAACGCGTCTCCCATCCAGAAGTTGTGGGTCTTGGAGATCTCGTTGGCGATGTCGGAGAACGTCGCGGTGCCCTTGTCGGCCGCCACGACCAGGTACGGGTCGTCGCTGTCATGCCGGACCACGTCCTCGGGAGGCACGATCTGCCCGCTGACGATGTTGTCGGTGACGTCCAGCATCGCGCTGACGAACTCCTGGTAGCAGGCGACCGCCTCGTCCCGGTCACCCGGCTTCTGCTTCAACACGAAGCCGCCCTTGGCGCCCACCGGCACGATCACGGTGTTCTTCACCATCTGCGCCTTGACCAGGCCCAGCACCTCGGTCCGGAAGTCCTCCCGACGGTCGGACCAGCGCAACCCGCCCCGGGCCACCGGCCCGAACCGCAGGTGCACACCCTCGAAGCGGGGCGAGTAAACGAAGATCTCGAACTTCGGTCGCGGCGCCGGCAGGTCCGGAATGGCCTGCGGGTCGAGCTTGAACGCCACGTACGCCTTCGGCCGCCCGTCGGCGCGCTTCTGGTAGAAGCTGGTCCGCAGGGTCGCCTCGATCAGCGTCAGGTACGAGCGCAGGATCCGATCCTGGTCGAGGCTCGCCACGTCGTCCAGCGCGCCCCGGATCGTCTCCACCAGCTCACCGCTGCGCTGCTGCCGCTGCTCGGTGCTCAACTCGCCCGGCGCGAACCGGGTCTCGAAGAGCTCCACCAGCAACGCGGCGAGCTTCGGGTACGCGATGAAGGTCTGCTCCATGTAGTCCTGAGAGAAGACCGTGCCGGCCTGCCGCAGGTACTTCGCGTACGCCCGCAGCACCACCACCTGCCGCCAGGTCAGCCCGCCGCGCAGCACCAGCTCGTTGAACCGGTCCACCTCGGCCTCGCCGCGCCAGGCCGCCGCGAAGGCGTTCTCCACGTGCGGGCGCACCTCGGCCAGCTCGTGATGCCCCTCGGGCAGCATGAGGCCGAAGTCGTACAGGTAGACCCGACCGTCGATCCGGTCCACCTCGTACGGGTGCTCGTCGACCACCCGTACGCCGAGCGAGTGCAGCACCGGCAGCACGGCGGAGAGCATCATCGGCTCGCCGTACCGGTAGACCTTGAACCGGACGTCCATGGCCTCGGCCAGGTCGGTGCCCGGCACCCTGGTGCCCGGCCGGGGCGCCAACTGCTTGCGGAACAGGTGCATCTCCAGCTGGCCGGGCTCCTCCAGCAGCTCCAGCTTCGCCAGGTCCTTCATCGCCTCGTACGGCGTGTGCCCGTCCTTGTAGCCCTCCGGGAACGCGTCGGCGTACCGGGTGAACAGGTGCTTGGCCTGCTCGTCGCCGAGCTTGCGCTCCAGCACCAACCGGTAGTCGTCGTCCCAGAGCCGGGTGGCGTCGGCCAACTCCTCGGCCAGCAGGTCGGCGTCGATGTCGCCGGGCGGCCGCGTCGGGTCGGTACGGACGATGAAGTGCACCCGAGCCAGCATCGACTCGGTGACCCGGGTGGTGTAGTCCACCCCGACGCCGTTCAGCTCACGCAGCAGGATGTCCTGCATGCGCAGCCGGTTCTGGGTGGTGAACCGGTCCCGCGGCAGGTAGATCAGGCAGGAGATGAACCGCCCGTACGCGTCCCGTCGCAGGAAGACGCGCAGCTGCCGGCGGCCGGCCATCCGCAGCACGCCGACCACCGCGTGGTAGAGGTCGTCGGTCTTGATCTGGAACAGCTCGTCGCGCGGGTAGGTCTCCAGGATCTGGATCAGATCCTTGCCCGAGTGGCTGCGCCGGCTCAGGCCGGAACGGTCCAGCACCTCGGCCACCTTGCGGCGTACCACCGGAAGCTCGCGGACGCTGGTCCGGTAGGCGGCCGTCGAGAACAGGCCCAGGAAGCGCCGCTCACCGATCACGTCACCGGCGGAGTTGAAGATCTTGAAGCCGATGTAGTCCAGGTACGCCGAGCGGTGCACTGTCGCACGGGAGTTGGCCTTGGTGATGATGAGCAGGCGCTTCTCCAACACCTTCTCGTGCGCCTCGGGCGTCATCGACGACAGCGACCGCGCGTCCGGCGAATCGGAGCGCAGGATGCCCAGACCGGTGCCGAGCACCGCCTCCAACGCCTTGCCGTCGACCGGGTCGGTGGCGTCGCCGCCGTCGGCGTCCACCAGTCGGTACTCGCGGTAACCGAGGAAGGTGAAGTGGTCCTGGGCGAGCCAGCGCAGCAGCTCCACCGAGTCGGTGATGTCCTTCTCCGGCACCGGTGGGCGGTTGTCGGAGGTCCGGGCCGAGGCCAGCTCGTCGGCGAGCGCGAGGGCACGCTGACGCATCTTCGGCCAGTCCTCCACCGCCTCCCGCACGTCGGTGAGCACCCGCTGCAACTCGCGGCGCAACCGGTCCCGTTCGGCCGCGTCCCGGACCGGGTCGATCTCGATCCGCATCCAGCTCTCGATGATGTCGCCGGAGATCGCGTCGTCCGGCTCCACATCCGCTGAGACCTCGGCGAGCCGGCCCAGCGGCTCCCGCCGCACCACCACCAGCGGGTGCACCAGCAGGTGCACGTCGAGGTGGTACGAGTTGAGCAGCGCCGTCACCGAATCGACCAGGAACGGCATGTCGTCCGTGACGATCTCGACGACCGTGTGGTGCTGGTCCGCGTGCGGTTCGTGGATCCGCAGCTTCAACTCGCCCGGCACCCGCTGCTGGGCGAGATCCCGGTGTGCCCGGGCCGCGTCGAGCATCTCTTCCGCCGTGAAGCCGACCAGCTCCTCGTCCGGGGCGAACCGCCAGAAACGGCCGACAAGTGTCGCCGCGTCGTGGTCGTCCCCCGCGAGCGCGACGGCCTGGGCCACCAGGCGCTCCGCGTTGGGGACGGGTTCGTCGAGCTCGGCGTCCTCCACGTCGTCGGCCAGCGCCTCGGCTGGCAGACCCAGATCGTAGATGGTGTCGATGCTCGACCCGGTCAGCCCGGTGACTCCCGTGTCGAGTCGGCCGTAGCCGTCCCCGTCGGTCGCCGAATCGAAGCTGTCGTCGTCCCGGCCGGAGTCATCCTGCCGGAGGTCGGGTTCCGGTTTGATCGCCGGACGCCGGTCCATCGGTGCCACTCCCCTCGACCCACCGCGTTGTGGGTCACTCTGCCGCCCAGCCTAGGCCCTGCCGTTGTGCGCCTTCGTCGGCGGACCACTGGCCAGACGTCCGGATCGGGACTTTGTCCTTTCACCCGTTGCGGGTCCGAGGTTGGCCGGGTGCGGGATACCCCGCCACGCGATGTTCATCACACGGGCGCGGCCCGTCTTTGAGCGCGGCCGAGCACCTGGGGGACGTTGGGGACGGCGTTCGCGTACTACCGTGCGAGGGCAGTCCGAGACCGGAAGGACCAGCTTCATGCTCTTGTCGTACCCCCGGCCCCACCGGCCGAACCCCGCCCGCCGACTGGCCGCCGCCGTCACCACGGCCCTGCTCGCGGCGGGTGTCCTGGTCGGTTGTTCGGGTGACGACGGGCCGCAGCGCACCGTCGACGCCTTCCTCGCGGGCTGGCGCAGCGGTGACCTCCAGGCGGTCGGTCTGATCGACCCGCTCGGCTCGAAACTGCCGTCGGCCGACGTGGCGCGCGAGATCAAGGAACTCTCCGGTGAGCTGGCGGCGACTCCGCCCACGCTGACCCGTCGCGGCGAGCCGAAGATCACGAAAGACATCGCGACCACGACCGTCCAGGTGGAGTGGGCCCTGCCCGGTCAGACCCGCTGGGCGTACGACCGGGAGGTGCGGCTCGCCCACGGCGACGACGACCAGTGGCAGGTGATCTGGGAGCCGAAGATGGTGCACGAGCAGCTCACCAAGGGCGACCGGTTGGCGCTGCGTCGCGACGCCGGTGCCCGCGCCGCGCTGCTCGACAACGCCGGGAAGCCGCTGGTGACCCCGCGCCCGGTGGTCCGGGTGGGTGTGCAGCCCAACGGGGTCACCGACCTCAAGAAGCTCGTCAAGGACCTCGACGCGGCGTTCAAGGCGATCCGCCCGGCGCTGGTCCCCGGCGTCGACCTGGCCGACCTGCCCGACCGGGTGGCCAAGGCCGAGCCGGGTGCCTTCGTCGAGGTGGTGTCGCTCCGTGAGGAGGCGTACCGGCAGATCAAGCCCCGGATCTACGACCTGCCCGGCACCAAGTTCGTCTCCGACAAGATCGACCTGGCGCCCACCCGCGAGTTCGCCCGTGCGGTGCTCGGCTCGGTCGACCCGGCGCAGGCCGACGACCTCGCCGCACACCCCGACCGGTACGTCGTCGGCGACCTGGTCGGGCACGGCGGGCTTCAGGGCCGCTACGACGAACGACTGCGCGGCAGCCCCGGGCTGACCGTGGTGGCCGAGCGTCCGACCGAGGGCGGCAAACTCGAGCCCACCGGCGCCGAGCTGTTCCGCCGGGAGCCGCAGCCCGGGCAGGCGCTGAAGACCACGCTGGACGTCGCCGTCCAGAACGCGGCCGACGGGGCGCTGCGCGCCGAGTCGCGCCGGTCCGCCCTGGTGGCGATCCGGATCAGCGACGGCGCCGTGCTCGCCGCCGCGAACGGCCCCGGCCCGGCCGGGGAGAATCTGGCCCTCGACGCCCAGGTGCCTCCGGGCTCCACGTTCAAGATGGTCAGCACGCTGGGTCTGCTGGATCGGGGCGCGGTCACGCTGGACGGCCCGGTGGACTGCAAGAAGACCTTCACCGTGGACGGCCGGTCCTTCAAGAACTCGGACAACTTCGAGCTCGGCTCGGTGCCGTTCCGCACCGACTTCGCCAAGTCCTGCAACACGGCGTTCGCCGCGCTGGCCCCGAAGCTCGGCGGCGACGGGCTGGCCGCCGCCGGCCGCTCGCTGGGCCTGGAGGGTCAGTGGGACCTCGGCACTGACGCCTTCACCGGCAAGGTCTCCACGGGCGGCAGCCTGGCCGAGCAGGCCGCCGCGTCGTTCGGGCAGGGCACCACGCTGGTCAGCCCGCTCGCCATGGCCGGTGCCACCGCCGCCGTCGCCCGCGGCCGCTTCGAGCAGCCGAAGCTGCTGATCGACCCGGCGCCGGCCAAGCCGGCCCCGGCAGGCGAACAGCTCAAGCCGGAATCCGTCGCGGCGCTGCGCACGATGATGCGCGAGGTGGTCACCGCCGGCACCGGCAGCGCACTCAAAGACGTGCCGGGAGAGGTGTACGGCAAGACCGGCACCGCCGAGTACGACGACAACCCCGCGCACACCCACGCCTGGTTCGTCGGTTGGCGGGGCGACGTGGCGTTCGCCGTCTTCGTGGAGAAGGGCGGGGCCAGCACCGCCTCGGCCGTCCCGATGGCGGAGCGTTTCCTCCGCGCCCTCCCAACCTCCTGACACCCGCGCGGGGAGCACCCCTCGCCGCGCACCACGAAGGCGTTGATCGACTCGGTTTCACGGAAACTGCGGTGTCCGAGCCACTTGGGCTCAAGTGGTTGTTGCAACGGGGTGGATTTTCGTCAGGATGAGGAGTCATGCCGGGGCAGAGGTTGTCGTCCGCGGAGCGGGCGCAGAT
>NZ_JBEXGE010000020.1:0-129525 GCF_040607155.1 Micromonospora sp. NPDC005324
GCGTCGTCGGTGACCGGGTCGGCGGGGTCACGCCGCCGCTCGGCGCCGAGCTGCGCAGGGATCAAGCCTGACCGCCCGGAGCAGCTCGGGCTCCGGCGGAAAATCCACGACCGCAACCAAGGAAGAAGATCAGAGGACCAGGCGAGCCTTGTGGAACGCCTCCGCCTCATCCTCAGAGCCGACCTTGCCGTACATGCCGACCATCAGCAGCACCAGGGCGGCCGTCATCACCACGACCACTGTGGTGATGCTGAAGTTGAAGATGTTGGCGTCGGTCCGGATGAACGCGAGACCGGCCAGGCTGACCACCATGAGGCTGTACGCCAGCCACTGGTTGATCGCTACGTCGATGTTGCGGCCGAGCGCGGTGCCGACCAGCACGACGATCCCGAGCAGCACGCTGAGCAGCGAGAAGCCGAGGTTGGTGCCCTGACCGAGGACGCGGGTGTCGTCTTGGGCGAGGATCTCGTTGCCGGTGCTCGCGATGATGCCGAGCACACCGAAGACGACCAGGTACAGACCGGTCAGCCCGCCGATCGCCCGGTAGATCGGCCGCGCGGGGTGGTTGACGGGGGTGTGTGCCATGTCTGTCTCTCCAACGCCGTGGGGTAGGTGTCGCCGACGATTGTCTCGCATGTGGTGGTGTGACGCCGCACACGGGGCCCGGGCCGGCGCGCCCGACCGGTCAGCTCTCGGGCAGGTCCTCGGCGAGGGTCATCCAGCTCTCCTCGATCCGCTCCCGTTCGGCGCGCAGATCCTTGAGCTGGGTGTCCAACTCGGCCACCCGGGCGTAGTCGGTGGCGTCCGCCGCGAGCTGACCGAGCAGCGTGGTCTCGCGCTGGTCGAGCTTGCTGAGTTGCCGCTCCAGCCGGGTCAGCTCCTTGCGGGCCTGCCGGACCTCGGCGGCGGACATGCCACCTCCCGAGGGGGCAGCGGGCGCGGAGGTCGAGGTGACGCCCGGCCGGGGAGAGCCGGCCCGCTCGGCGGTCCGCGTGAGGTACTCGTCCACGCCGCCCGGCAGGTGCACCAGCCGACCGTCGCCGAACATCGCGTACGCCGTGTCGGTGACCCGCTCGATCAGGTACCGGTCGTGGCTGGCCACGATGATCGTGCCGGGCCACGAGTCGAGCAGGTCCTCCAGCGAGGCGAGGGTGTCCGTGTCCAGGTCGTTGGTGGGCTCGTCGAAGAGCAGCACGTTGGGCTCGCCGGCCAGCAGCCGCAGCATCTGCAACCTGCGGCGTTCGCCACCGGAGAGGTCACTGACCGGGGTCCAGAGGCGGCGGTCGTCGAAGCCGAACACCTCGGCGAGCTGCGAAGCGGAGACCTCCCGGTCGCCGAGCTGAACCCGGCGGGCGACCTCCTCCACCGCCTCCAGCACCCGCAGGTGCCCGGGCAGCTCGGTGAGCTCCTGGGAGAGGAACGCGGGCCGCACTGTGGAGCCGGTGCCGAGGCGGCCGCCATCGGGGCGGGTGATGCCGGCGAGCATCCGCAGCAGCGTGGTCTTGCCGGCGCCGTTCGCACCGAGGATGGCGATCCGGTCGCCGGGGCCGACCTGCCAGGTGACGTCGCGAAGGATCTCCTTCGGGCCGGCGTGCAGCTCGACGTTCTCCAGGTCGTACACCTGCTTGCCCAGCCGGGAGGTGGCCATGCGCTGCAGCGACATGGTGTCGCGCGCCGGCGGCACGTCGGCGATCAACGCGTTCGCTGCGTCGATGCGGAACTGCGGCTTGGAGGTCCGCGCGGGCGGGCCACGGCGCAGCCAGGCGATCTCCTTGCGGAGGAGGTTCTGCCGGCGGGCCTCGGTGGCGGCGGCGACCCGCTCGCGCTCGGCGCGGGCGAGGGTCCAGGCGGCGAAGCCACCCTCGTAGGCGCGGACGGTCTGGTCGGCGACCTCCCAGGTGTTGGTGCAGACCGCGTCCAGGAACCACCGGTCGTGGGTGACCACGACCAGGGCGCCCTTGCGGCCGACCAGGTGCCGGGCCAGCCAGTCGACCCCGCCGACGTCCAGGTGGTTGGTGGGCTCGTCGAGGATGAGCAGGTCGGAGTCGCGGACGAGCAGTGCGGCGAGCGCCACCCGGCGGCGTTCGCCACCGGACATCGGACCGACCGGCTGGTCGAGGCCGAGGTGCGGCATGCCGAGGCCGTCGAGGATGGCCCGCACCCCGGAATCGCCGGCCCACTCGTGCTCCGCGCCCATGCCCTCGGCGAGCCAGGCGGTGCCGAGCACCACGTCCCGGACGGTGGCCTCGGGGGCGAGGGTGAGCTGCTGCGGCAGCCAGAGCACACGCAGGTCACGGCGGTGGGTCACCCGACCGTCATCGGGGTCCTCCTGCTTGGTGAGCAGCCGCAGCAGGGTGGACTTGCCGGCGCCGTTGAGGCCGACCACGCCGATCCGGTCGGCGTCGTCCAGGCCGAGCGAGACGTCCGTGAGCAGCCGCCCGGCGGCGCCGTACCCCTTGGACACCCGGTCCAGATTGACGATGTTCGCCACGTTCCACCCTTCATGATCAAGGCGCCCCGGTGCCGGCGGGCACCTGGACGCCTGCCCCAAGGGTACGCGGAAGCCCTGAACGCCCGCGCCGCGCGCCAGCAGCTCCGGTGGAACGCGTCGTCAGCCGACGCGGGCGCCGGCTACCGGACCGTGCGCGACCCACGCCTCCCGGCAGACGCCCGCGGCGGTCAGCTCGGCCGCGATCCGCTCCGCGTCGGCCGCGTTGGCGGCGAGAAAAACGCAGGTCGGGCCGGAGCCGGAGACGATGCCGGTGAGCGCGCCGGCCGCCTCACCGGCCTTGAGCGTGTCGGCCAGCGCCGGGCGCATGGCCAGCGCGGCGTCCTGGAGGTCGTTGCCGAGCGTACGGGCGAGCACCCGGGGGTCACGCTGGCGCAGCGCGCCCAGCAGCGCGTCGGTGCTGCCCAGCGGGGCGCCGGCGGCACCGGAGTCGCGGAGCCGATCCAGCTCCCGGTACGCGGCCGGGGTGGACAGGCCGCCGTCGGCGATCGCCACCACCCAGTGCCAGGAGGTGGGGCGGGCCAGCACGGGGCTGATCGCCTCACCCCGGCCGGTGCCCAGCGCGGTGCCACCGTAGATCAGGAACGGCACGTCGGAGCCGAGGTCGGCGGCAATGCCGGCCAGCTCGTCGCGGGACAGACCGGTGCCCCAGAGCGCGTCGCAGGCCACCAGCGCGGCGGCCGCGTCGGCGCTGCCACCGGCCAACCCACCGGCGAGCGGGATCTGCTTGCGCAGGTGCAGTCGGGCGTGCGGCAGCACCCCGGCGTACCCGGCGAGGGCGTGCGCGGCGCGGATCACCAGGTTGGTGTCGTCCAGGGCCAGCTCGCCGGTGCCCTCACCCTCCATGGTCAGGGCGAGGGTGTCGCCCCGGCGGGCCGTCAGCTCGTCGTAGATCGAGATGGCGTGGTAGATCGTGTTCAGCTCGTGGTAGCCGTCCCGACGCAGCGGGCCCACCCCGAGGTGCAGGTTGACCTTCGCGGGCACCCGCACCCGCACCGGGCCGATGGCCCCGCGTCGCTCGTCGTCGTCCGATCGCCAGGCCTCGGTCACGGGGTGACGTCCCGGACGCGCAGACGGATGTCGAACGGCTTGGCCACGATCAGCTCCTCAGCGTCCTGGGCGGGCACGGCGTCAGCCTACTTCCCGGCCGGCGTACCGACCGGAGCCGACGCGGCGATGGCGGCGAACTGCTCGACGGTCAGTGACTCCCCGCGGGCGCCGGGGTCGACGCCGGCGGCGGTGAGCGCCGCGGCGGCCCGGTCCGCGCCACCGGCCCAGCCCGCCAGCGCGGCCCGCAGCGTCTTGCGCCGCTGCGCGAAGGCCGCGTCCACCACGGCGAAGACCCGCTCCCGCGGTACGTCGGTGCGGGGCGGCTCGTGGCAGGTGAAGGAGACCAGGCCGGAGTCGACGTTGGGCACCGGCCAGAACACGTTCGGTGGCACCTTGCCGGCGCCCCGGGCCTGGGCGTACCAGGCGAGCTTCACCGACGGAATGCCGTACACCTTGGAGCCGGGACCGGCGACGAGCCGGTCGGCGACCTCCTTCTGCACCATCACCAGACCGTGTCGCAGGGTGGGCAGCACGGCGAGCAGGTGCAGCACCACGGGCACGGCGACGTTGTAGGGCAGGTTCGCCACCAGCGCTGTCGGTGCCGGGTCGGCCAGCTCGGCGGCGGCGATACGCAACGCGTCCGCGCGGTGCACTGTGAGCCGGGCGGCGTCGGCCCCGGCGTGCCGCGCGGCGGTCTCCGGTAGCGCCCCGGCGAGCACCGGGTCGATCTCCACGGCGTGCACGTGCCCGGCGACCGGCAGCAGCCCCACTGTCAGCGAGCCGAGCCCGGGCCCCACCTCCAGGGCCACGTCGTCGGGGGTCAGGCCGGCGGTGGTCACGATCCGGCGCACGGTGTTCGGGTCGTGCACGAAGTTCTGGCCCAGCTTCTTGGTGGGCGCGACGCCCAGCCGGGCGGCGAGTTCCCGGATCTCCGCCGGGCCGAGCAGGCTCACCATGGGCCGAAGGCCCGGTCGCCGGTGGCGGAGATGGCCGCGCACAGCTCGTCCAGGTCGCTGCCGGTGGTCGCGGCGAGCGCGCGGACGGTGAGCGGAATCAGGTACGACGCGTTCGGCCGGCCCCGGTACGGCATCGGGGTGAGGTACGGGGCGTCGGTCTCCACCAGCATCTGGTCCACCGGGGTGAGCGCGGCGGCCTCGCGCAGCGCCGTCGCGCTGCCGAAGGTGACGGTGCCGGCGAAGCTCAGCAGGTAGCCGCGGCGGACGCACTCGCGGGCGAAGTCGGCGTCGCCGGAGAAGCAGTGCAGCACCACCCGGTCGGGAGCGCCGTCGTCGTCGAGGATCCGCAGCACGTCGGCGTGCGCGTCGCGGTCGTGGATGACCAGCGTCTTGCCGTACCGCTTGGCGATGGCGATGTGCGCCCGGAAACTCTGCTCCTGCGCGGCGCGCCCCTCGTCGCCGGTCCGGAAGAAGTCCATTCCGGTCTCGCCGATTCCCCGGACCCGGTCGCGGGCGGCGAGTGACTCGATCTCCCGCAACGCCTCGTCGAGGTCGCCCAGCCGGGGTGCCTCGTTGGGGTGCAGCGCCACGGTGGCCAGCACGGCGGGGTACCGGTCGGCGGTGTCCGCGCCCCACCGGGAGGAGGCGACGTCCACGCCCACCTGGACCAGCCGGTCCACGCCGACCTTCGTGGCCAACGCGATGGCCACGGCGACCGGGTCGTCGGCCGGCCCGCCGCCGGGCACACCGGCCTCCCTGACAGTGATGTCCAGGTGGGTGTGGCTGTCCAGCACCGCCCGGGGCAACGACTCGGGGGCGGGCGGAAACTCTCCGGCCCGCCGGGCGGCACGCTCGCGGCGGGATTCAGTGGGCTCGCTCATCAGCGACAGCATCACACACCGGGCCTGTCCATCTGCCCGCCACCCGACGTTCACCTCGACTACGTCGCGCGACTCTACGGTCGCTCACGAGCGGACGCGACAGCGTGCGAACCCCATCCCACCGAGCAGGGAGGCGACGGCGTGAGCGTCACCCCCCAGGCCGGCGGCAGCGCCGGCGAACGGACCGGACTGCACGTGGCGTTCGACGGCGGCGTGTACCCGGCCGAGGAGATCGCCCGAGGCGCCGCGTACGAGTTGTTCAGCGCCGACGAGGTGGCCGGCTTCGAGTGGGCGCCCCGCCCGGGTAGCGCCCTGCCGTGGCGCCGGTTCGTGCACGTCACCGAGGTGAGCGCTGTGCACGGGGCCACGGAGCCGGCCGACGAGCCGGAGACGCCGCTGCTGATGCCCGCCCACCGCGAGCGGGGTTGGGCGTACCTGCACCAGCTCAGCCAGCAGCCGGCGGCGGCGGGCGACCCGATGCTGGCGGCGGCGCGCGCGTCGGCTTTGGTCCGAAGGGGCACCCGGATGATGAAGGTGCTCTCGGCCCAGCAGCTCGCCGGCTTCGTACGGGGTTGGCTGCCGCACGGCTTCTGCTACCGCGAGCACGATGTGGCGCACCTGCGTACGCCGGCGGCGACGACGGTGCTGCGTACGGATGGCGACGCTGGCCGGGAGGGCCCGGACGTCGCGTACGCGCTGCGCTGGCGCGCGTCCGACCCGGGTGACTACGACGTGCCGGTGGGCCCGGCACACCGCGGCCTGACCGCGCTGGCCTCCCGGGACCGGCTCGGCGCCCCGGTGCTCGGCACCGGCTTCGTGCCCAGCAACGGTCAGCTCATCCCGGAGTTCATCACCCGGGACTTCGCCGACCTGCCGATGCCGGCGAACGCCTCCCTCATCGCGTACCCGGCCGAAGGGTTGGAGGTGGTGCTGTACACCTACCAGGCCGAGCAGCGCGGGTGGCTGCGGATGGTGGGCCCGCAGTGGCGGCACCTGCTGGCCGCGGCGCCGGACCTCTCCCCGGACCAGGAGTACGTGCCGAACGCCGACGCCCCCCGCTCCACCCAGCTGGTCGGCATGTACGGCGACACCGAGTACGAGGCGGTCGCCGACCTACCCGGCGGGTTCCGGGTGCTGGCGATGACCCGGGCGGCCCGCTACCCGGTGGACGCGGTGGCCCGCCGGGTCCGGTTCGCCCAGTGGCGGGGGGTGCCGTGCCTGGTACTGCGGGAGGAGGCCGGCTGGCTGCGGCTGCGCCTGCGCTACCCGAACCCGGACACCGTGGTCACGACCGGCGCGCAGTGTCAGGAACGTGGCGTCTACGAGGCCTGGGCGCCGGGCGCCGAGGTGACCGACGACCAGGTGATGGACACCCGGTACGCGATGTGACGACGCGCGGCGGCAGGGCATCCGGCCGCCGCGCGTCGTGGTGTGCTCAGTCTGCGAGCCGGGCCAGCTCCTCGTCGACGATCGACGGGTCGAGCTTGCGGAACACCGGCTTCGGCGCGGCCAGTGGGCGACCCGCCTCGATCGACACCGACTCCCAGCGCGCGCCGACTGTGTAGTCCCCGGTGAGCACTGGGTACGCCGGACCGCCGTCCAGGTCGTCGACCTGCTCGATCACCGGCATCGGCGCGTGCACGCCGGTGCCCCCGAGCAGGTCGTGCACCTGCTGCGCGGAGTGGGGCAGGAACGGGGTGAGCAGCGTGTTGGCATCGCTGATCACCTGAAGGGCGACGTGCAGGATGGAGCCCATCCGGGGCTTGTCGGCCTCGTCCTTGAGCTTCCAGGGCGCCTGCTCGGAGAGGTACCTGTTGGCCTCGGCGACCACCTTCATGGCCTCACCGATCGCCTGCTTCTGCCGGTGCCGGCCGATCAGGTCGCCGACAGTGGTGAAGCCGGTCCGGGAGACAGCGAGCAGCGCCTCGTCGGCCTCGGTGAGACCGGCCGGATCGACCGGCGGGATCGCCCCGAAGTTCTTCGCGGCCATCGAGACGCACCGGTTGACCAGGTTGCCCCAGCCGGCGACCAACTCGTCGTTGTTGCGGCGCAGGAACTCGGCCCAGGTGAAGTCGGTGTCGTTGCTCTCCGGGCCGGCGGCGGCGATGAAGTAGCGCAGCGCGTCGGCGTCGTAGCGCTCCAGGAAGTCGCGGACGTAGATGACCACCTTGCGGGACGAGGAGAACTTGCGCCCCTCCATGGTCAGATACTCGCTCGACACCACCTCGGTGGGCAGGTTGAGCCGACCCAGCTCGCCCGGCTCACCGTCGCGGGAGCCCTCGCCGGAGTAGCCGGAGAGCAGCGCCGGCCAGATCACCGAGTGGAAGACGATGTTGTCCTTACCCATGAAGTAGTAGGACTGGGCGTCCTTCCCCGCGCCGTCGGCGGACCAGTACCTCCGCCACGCGTCCGGGTCGCCGGACCGGCGGGCCCATTCGATCGAGGCGGACAGGTAGCCGATCACGGCGTCGAACCACACGTAGATCCGCTTGTCCGGCCGGTCGCGCCAACCGTCGAGCGGGATCGGTACGCCCCACTCCAGGTCCCGGGTGATCGCCCGGGGCTGGAGGTCGTCGAGCAGGTTGCGGGAGAACCGCAGCACGTTGGGCCGCCACCCCTCGCGGGTGTCCAACCACTGCCGCAGCACCTCGGCCAGGGCCGGCAGGTCCAGGAAGAAGTGCTCGGTCTCGACGAACTTCGGGGTCTCCCCGTTGATCCGCGACTTCGGGTTGATCAGGTCGATCGGGTCGAGCTGGTTGCCGCAGTTGTCGCACTGGTCACCGCGGGCGCTGTCGTACCCGCAGATCGGGCAGGTGCCCTCGATGTAGCGGTCGGGCAGGGTGCGCCCGGTGGACGGGGAGATCGCGCCCATGGTGGTCTTCGGCACGATGTAGCCGTTGCGGTACATCCCCTCGAACAACTCCTGCACCACCGCGTAGTGGTTGCGGGTGGTGGTGCGGGTGAACAGGTCGTAGGAGAGACCGAGGCCGTGCAGGTCCTCGACGATCACCCTGTTGTACCGGTCGGCCAGCTCGCGCGGGGTCACCCCGTCGGCGTCGGCCTGCACCTGGATCGGGGTGCCGTGCTCGTCGGTGCCGGAGACCATGAGCACGTCGTGGCCGGCCATCCGCATGTACCGGGCGAAGACGTCGGAGGGAACGCCGAAACCGGAGACGTGGCCGATGTGGCGGGGGCCGTTGGCGTACGGCCAGGCCACTGCCGCGAGAACGTGACTCATGAGCAGTGAGCCTAGTGACCCGTGCGGGGCGTCCGCGAACCAATGGGGGGTGCCCGACCGGCGGACCGGGTCAACCACCTCGCCCGTTGGTCCGATTTGTCGTCGACACGCGGCTCAGCTGCCGGTTTCACCTCCTGGTGCGGTGTGCAATGAACGTCGTGACGGGCAGAGGAGCGGCGCGGGACCACGAGGACCGTCCCACCGGGCCGGCGGTCGGCGACGACCCGGGGCCCGAGCCCGCCGCGCCCCGGGTGGCCGGGGTCGCGCCGCAGCCCCGGCTGGTGCCCAGCGCCGACCCGGGTGCGCAGCGGCCCACCCCGGCGGGGAGGTCCGCCGCCCCGGCCCGCCCCACGCCGGCGGCGCCGTCGCCCACCCCGACCCGGCCGACCCCGGGGGCACCCGTACCCAGCCCGGTCCGGCCCGGCTCGTCGGGCCCGCCGGCCGGCGCGGCACCCGCCGGCGCGGCACCCGTCGAGGTGGAGCCCGTCGAGGTGGAGCCCGTCGAGGTGGAGCCCGTCGAGGTGGAGCCGACCACCGGCGCGCCGGTGGACGCGGTGCCGCGTCGGGTGCCGGTCCGGCAGCAGGGTCGCCGGCAGCGGGACCATGGGCCCGACGGCGACCCGCCGGACGACGACGGCGGCGCTTTCTGGGCCCCGATCGAGCAGGTGCACTGGGACGGCACCCCGGTCCGCAAGGACGCGGCACCGGCCCGGCTTCGCGGCTTCCGACTGGCGCGGCGCCGGGCACCCAGCCGCACGCCCCCACCGCCGGATCCGCTGCCCGGGCTCGCCGCGCTGGTGGTGCTGAGCCTTGTCGCTGCCTTCTTCGCCTGGGTCAGCGCCGGCCCGTTCTGGCTCGCGGCCGGGCACGCCCGGACGGGCACTGTGGTGATCGACGACTGCTCCGGCGGCGGGCTGACCCAGCGGTGCCGGGGGATCTTCACAGCCGAGAACGGGCGGTTCATCGCCCATGGTGTCCGGGTCAGCGGCGTGCCCGACGAGGGGAGCGCGGCCGGCACCTCGCTGCCGGCGCGGATGACCGGCCCGGACAGCGGCACCGCGTACGCGGACGTCGGAGTGGGCCGGCACCTGCGGTGGCTGCCCGGTCTGCTGGCCGTGCTGGCCTGTACCGCCGGCATCGTCCGGTGGACCGGGTCGGCCCGGCTGCCCGGTCGCCGACACCGTCACTGGGCGGTGGCCGCCGCCGTCGCCGGCCCCACGCTGATCACCGTCGGCTTCCTGGCCGCCGCGTGGTGAATTCGCCGTCCGGCGCGCCGGACCACAGTGGTCAGCTGTGCACGATCGTGTAGACGTCCCGGCGGCGCATCGCGTACTCGGTGGCGACGTCGGTGACGGCGTCCCGGCGGGACCGGCCGGCGGCCTCCCGCTCGGCGACGGCGGCGCGCAGGGTGTCGTCGTCGGGGCGTTCGGCCGCGGTCACCGGGGCTCCGGCCACCACCAGGGTGATCTCTCCGCGCGGGTCCCCCTCGGTGGCCCACCGGGCCAGCTCGCCGAGGGGGCGGCGGAGCACCTCCTCGTAGGTCTTTGTGAGTTCGCGGCAGAGCGCGGCCGGCCGGTCCGCCCCGAACGTGTCGGCCAGGTCGGTGAGCGTCGCCCCGATCCGGTGCGGTGCCTCGAAGAAGACCAGGGTGCGCTCCTCGGCGGCGAGCGCGCGCAGCCGGGATCGACGCCCGCCGGGGGTGCGGGGCAGGAAGCCCTCGAAGCAGAACCGGTCGCAGGGCAGCCCGGAGACGGCCAGCGCTGTGGTGACCGCGCTGGGCCCGGGGGCGACGGTGACCGGCGCCCCGACATCCAACGTGGCACGGACCAGGCGGTAGCCGGGGTCGGAGACGCTGGGCATCCCGCCGTCGGTGACCAGCGCCACCACGTACCCGCCGAGGATGGCCTCGACCAGCTCGGGGGTGCGCCGCTCCTCGTTGCCCTCGAAGTAGGAGACGATTCGACCGCCGACGGTGAGGTCGAGATCGCGGGCCAGCCGGGTGAGCCGGCGGGTGTCCTCGGCGGCGACCACGTCGGCGCTGATCAGCACCTCCCGGAGCCGGGCCGACGCGTCGGAGGGGTTGCCGAGTGGAGCACCGAGCAGAATCAGGCGCCCAACTTCGGACATTTCACCCACGGATTCGTCTCCTTCATTGCTGGGAATACCGGTATCAGGGACGACGGACGCCACCGGACACCTTGGCAGCCTACGATCGCCCGGTGACGAGTGCGTCGACAGCGCAGAGCCCGAGCGCGGATCCGGACAAGATGATCCAGGTGACGGGCGAGCCCAGTGCCACCCAGGAGCCGACGGCACCGAGCGCCGAGGGCGGCGGGGTGGCCGCCATGGTCCGGCGACGGTTCGCCACCGTCGACACCCAGGTGGACCGGTTCTCCTGGCTGGCCACGGCAGTGGTGGTGGCCATCGCGGCGATCCTGCGCTTCGTCGGGCTGTCCAGCCCGAAGGGCAAGATCTTCGACGAGACGTACTACGCCAAGGACGCCTACGGGCTGATCTCCCGTGGCGTGGAGTGGAACTACAAGGACAACGTCGCGTCGTACGTGGTGCACCCGCCACTGGGCAAGTGGTTGATCGGCGTCGGCGAGTGGGCCTTCGGCTATCAGGACGCGGATTCCAAGGTCTCCGTCCCGGGCCACCTGATGACCACCGCGCCGGAGTTCGGCTGGCGATTCTCGGCGGCGGTGATCGGCACGCTGTCGGTGCTGCTGCTGGTCCGCATCGGTCGGCGGATGTTCCGCTCGACGGTGCTCGGCTGCGCGGCCGGCCTGCTGCTCGCCCTGGACGGCTTCCACCTGGTGCTGTCCCGCGCGGCCCTGCTCGACATCTTCCTGCTCTTCTTCGTGCTGGCGGCGTTCGGAGCGCTGGTGCTCGATCGGGACGCCCGCCGTCGGCGCTGGGCTCGGGCTCTGGACGACGGGCTCGATCCGAGCCGGCCGGGCCGGGCCGGCCGCCCGCCGGCCGGTTGGCGCACCTGGCCGTGGTGGCGGCTGGCGGCCGGGGTGCTGATCGGCTGCGCCTGTGCGGTGAAGTGGAGCGCCCTGTACTTCGTGCCGGCCTTCGCGCTGCTGGTGCTCTTCTGGGAGGTCGGCGTCCGCCGCTCGGCGGGGGTCCGCCGGCCCTGGCGGGACACGCTCGTCGACGAGCTGCCCTGGCTGGTGCTCGCCGGCGTGGTCATGGTGGGCACCTACCTCGCCACCTGGTCGGGCTGGCTGCTCACCGACGACGGTTACTACCGGCTCGCGTCGGCCCACCCCGGCGCCCCGCTCAGCGACCGCCCGGTGATCGGCCCGCTGATCAATCTCTTCGAATACCATCGCGCGGCGTACGGCTTCCACGCCCAGCTCGACGACTCGCACAAGTACCAGTCGTGGCCGTGGCAGTGGCTGCTGTTGGGCCGGCCGGTCGCCTTCCACTACGCCCAGAACGGCGTCTGCGGCGCAGCGACCTGCTCCTCGGAGATCCTGCTGCTCGGCACCCCGCTGCTCTGGTGGTCGTTCCTGCCCGCCCTGGTGGCGCTGGCCTGGCTGGGTGTGGCCCGTCGGGACTGGCGGGCCGGCGCGATCCTGCTCACCGTGGCCGCCGGGCTGCTGCCGTGGTTCTGGTTCGCCCTCGACGGCCGGACGATGTTCTCGTTCTACGCCGCGCCGGTGGTGCCGTTCCTGGTGCTGGCCGTGGTGTATGTGCTGGGCGCGCTGATCGCGCCCGCCGGGGGTGACGTGGGTGCTGTGGCGCCGCTGGTGCCCGGTGACCCGAGTTATGAGCGCCGACTGGTGGGCAGCATCGCGGCGGGGGCGTACGTGCTGCTGGTGGCGCTCTGCTTCGCGTACTTCTATCCGATCTTCGTCGGCCGGGTGATTCCGTACTCGGACTGGCTGTCCCGGATGTGGCTCGACGGTCGGTGGATATAAGCATCGACAGGCGACGCGCCGTGTAGCGCGACGGAAGAAGGGCCCGCACGCCGAAGCGTGCGGGCCCTTCTTGACAAAGACGCGCGCCCCGATCGCCTGCCACGGGGGAAGCGGGCGATTGGGGCGCGCATGAAGAGCTTAACCACCGCGCACCACCGGCACAACGGGTCGACTTGGGTCAGATTTCCGACGGATGCTGGCCGAACCGACACCTCCCCTCGCGCAGTTGACCGAGGGTGACCCGGCGTGGACCCTGAGCGCGGGCACGGCCGGTCAGAGGCGGTCCCCGACCCGGCTGGAGCCGTCGGTCCCGCTCCCCCGCACCCGAACGATCATCCAAAGTGGATCTCACTACACTGCGGATCGTGATCAACTTCAGACGATCGACGGCGGTCCTTCTCGGACTGCTGGCGACCACCGCGCTGACCGGGCCGGCGCAGGCCGACGAGGAGCCGGCACCCGAGCCGCCCCGGGTCGAGCTGGTGCTCGACGTCAGCGGTTCGATGCGCGCCGCCGACATCGACGGACGCACCCGGATCGCGGTCGCCCAGCAGGCCTTCAACGAGGTGGTGGACGCGCTGCCCGAGGAGACACAGCTCGGCATCCGGGTGCTCGGCGCGACCTACCGCGGCAAGGACAAGAAGGTCGGTTGCCAGGACACCCAGCAGATCGTGCCGGTCGGCCCGGTGGACCGGTCCGCCGCCAAGGCGGCGGTGGCGACACTTCGGCCGACCGGATTCACTCCGGTCGGGCTGGCGCTGCGCTCCGCCGCGCAGGACCTGGGCACCGGCACCACGACCCGGCGAATCGTGCTGATCACCGACGGCGAGGACACCTGTGCTCCGCCGGATCCGTGCGAGGTGGCCCGGGAACTGGCCGCCCAGGGCACCAGCCTTGTCGTCGACACCCTCGGCCTGGCCCCCGACGAGAAGGTTCGCCGGCAACTGCTCTGCATCGCCAGCGCGACCGGCGGGACCTACACCGCCGCGCAGAGCGCCGAGGAGCTGATCGACCGGATCAAACAGCTCGTCGAGCGGGCCGCCGACACGCACACCCGAGCCCCGACCGTTGTCGGCGGCACGAACGCCTGCGACTCGGCGCCACTGCTCGCCCCCGGCGTCTACGCCGACCGGGAGGCGTTCTCCGAGCATCGCTACTACCGGGTGCCGATCCGCCCCGGGCAGGAGCTGCGGGCCTCGGTGAGCATGGCGTTGGACCGGGCCGTCAACCGGGACTACGGGGTGCTGCTGCGGGCCACCGCGGCCGACGGCCGGGAACTCGTCCGGGGCGCCGATGCCGGCAGCGGACGAGCCGACGTGCTCTCCGCCGGGCTGCGCTGGTCGGCCGCCGCCGACGACGAGGATGCCGCCGAGACCGAGGAGAGCGCGGCGCCGGTCATCGAACCCACCACCGTCTGCCTGGTGGTCAGCAACTCGTTCGCCCCGCGTCCCGGCACCGCGGCCACCCCGGGCATGCCGGTGGAGCTGACCATCGACGTGGTCGCCGCGGCACCCGCACCGGACGGGCCGGACCTCGGTCGGGGCTGGGTGCTGCTCGCCCTGCTCACCATCGCCGGGCTGATCACCGGTCTGCTCGCCGGTCTGCTCACCCGCTGGTGGGTCGCCACCTGGAGGGAGAACTGATGGGTACCGCACTCTTCCGGTCGATGGCGGCGCTGCTCGCTGCCGGCGGGGCCGCTCTGTTTCCCGCTGCGGCCATCGCCGCACCGACCCCCTCCCCGGGTGCCACGCCGGTGAACCGTGCCGGCACGTCGTTCCTCACCGCCACCCCGATCACCGCCGGACAACCGGTACGGGTGGACGCGTCGATCGGCGACCACCTCTACTGGTCGTTCCCGGCGACGGCCGGCCAGGTGCACGAGATCAACGCCACCGTCACCTTCCCGAAGGGACGCAGTGGCGCGTCAACGTGGACGGTGGACGTCTTCGACGGGTTGCGCCGGCGCCAGGCGTGCACTGCGGGAGCCCAGACCCCGACCGTGGACGCGAAGGCGTCGAACGTGGTGCTGGGCTGCACGCTGCGCGAGGTGCGGCCGTGGGCCGAGCCCTGGTCGGCCGACCCACTGCCCGGCACGTACGTCGTCCGACTCTCCGTGATCGAGCTGCCCGAGCCGGATCTGGGTGCGCCGATCGACGTCGACCTGCTGGTCGGCACCGTCGCCGACCGTGGCGCCTCGGCTGACGACGGCGAGTTGGCCGCCCCGCTCGTGCCGAACACCAAGGCCGGCACTGTGCTCAACGCCGTACCCCCGGTGGACGCGGAGGCCGACGACGAGAGCGGCTCGCTGACGGGCTGGTTGCCGGATCTGGGCTCGCGCTGGGTCTGGACCGGCATCGGCGGCGCGCTCGCCGCGGTGGCTGGCGTGTTCGGCTTCGCGGTGACCCGGCGGCCTCGACGTCGCTGAGGCGCCTCCTCTGGTGGCCCCGCCCAGCGGCGGAGCCACCAGAGGCTCAGCTACGCCGGGAGCCGCGCGGCAACCAGCCGATGAACCGGTTCTGGAGCGACATCACCGGGGCGGCGCGCAGATCCTCGGTGGCGGCGGCGAGACAGGAGCCCAGATAGACGCTGAGCATTGCGCGGTCACCCCCGTACTCCGCCAGCAGCCGGGTGCGCTTCGTCGCGCACGGCCACTCGTCGCCGCAGGAGCCACAGCTCCAGCAGGGGGTCTTCGGGGCGTGTTCGTCAGCCCGCACCCCCGGCCGTTCCAGGCCATCGGTCATCGCACGTCCTTCCAGATGTCCACGGGACTGGCGGCTGCCGTGCCGGCCAGCATTGATGGTGGTCCCCCCGGAGCCATCAGGGAGGGCGCTGCGCGTCCCTCCGGTGTTACATCTTTGCGGTACCGTCGGCGGTCGTGGGAGTCGGAAATTTGACGGTTGACTCGATGCGTCATTCCTACCGACCAGTAGGTCGCCGGAATGCGTGACCTGCTGCCATCGACGGTCGCGGTCGCCGTCGCCGGGCCCGCGGACTGGACGGGCGAACTGCTCCCCGCTGAGCAGGCATGTCTCGGTGAGCGGGCCGTGCAGACCCGTCGGCGGGACTTCGCCGCGGGAAGGATCTGCGCCCGCAGGGCATTGCGCGACCTCGGCCTGCCGGCGACCGCCGTGCCGGCCGCGGCCGACCGCGCGCCGGTCTGGCCGGCCGGGGTGGTCGGCAGCATCACCCACACCGCCGGCTATTGCGCCGCCGCGGCGGCGCACACCACCGACATCCGGTCCGTCGGGATGGATGCCGAGCAGCACCGCGAGGTCAATCCGGGGGTGCGCAGACTCGTGCTGCTGCCCGAGGAGGAGGCCGCCTGCGCACGCCTGCCCACCGGCATCTGCTGGCCGGTGGTGCTGTTCAGTGCGAAGGAAACCGTCTACAAGGTGTGGTACCCGATCGTTCGCGGCTGGTTGGACTTCCACGACGCCCGACTCGACATCGATCCGGATGCCGGCACATTCACCGCCCAGATCGCACCGGCCCGGCTCGACGCGGCGGGGGTCGACGACGCGCCGGCATCGATCAGCGGCCGATTCGTGATCAGCGACGGGCTGGTCCGCACCGCCGCCACGCTTCCGGCGCGTTGACCTCGCACGGTTACTCATGGCTATGAATGGAACACCGATCCACATTGGCGTTCGGTGACCATCTGAACACCGTCCACGCTGGCCAGAGCGGTTTCGCGCCCTCGTGGTGGGAAGCCCTCCGCCGTGGCGGCTGGACGTTCCGCCACCCACGGTAACGTCGAAGAGTTCCCGCACCGCACGTACCGAAGCGTCAAGGAGTACGGTGACCCACCCCCAGCCCCCCGTCAGGCCGCACGACCCCCGACAGCCGAACTCGCAGCCGCCGACCCGCTCGTTCGCGGCGACACCGCAGCCGCCGTTCTCGGGGGCTGCGTACCCGGCGGCCAGCGGGTACGCGGACGCTGGCGGCGGATATCGGGCACCCGGTGGCCCCGGCTACCCGATCATCGCACCGCCACCGGCGCAGACAGAGCGCGCCAAGAGGTCTGTCGTGGTCGTCGCGGTCACCGCGGCCGTACTCACCCTGCTCTCCTGCGCCGGTGGCATCGTGGCGGTCGTCATCGGCACCAAAGGCACCTCGACCACTGTGAGCGAGGCGCGGGCCACCCCGCCGACGCCACCGTCGACGAGCGGCGACACCCGTGGCATGTCGCCGGGCGACACGCTGGTCGTCAACAGCGACGCCGGCACCGTCGAGATCACCGTGACGAAGTTCAGCAGCGCCACCAAACCCTGCAAGTCCCACGGACTGAGGCCCGGCGAGGGCATGTACGTGATCGCCGACGTGACGGTGGCCGTCACCAAGGGCACCGCGTCGACGAACCCGCTCTACTTCCGGTGGGTCGCCGCCGACGGCACCAAGACCACAGCGATCGGTGGGGCCTTCTCCGGTTGCGGCAAACCGATGCCGGCCGTCGACGATCTGACCGCCGGCACCAGACGCACCGGCAGCGTGGTGTTCGACGTGCACGACACCTCGGGCGCGTTGGAGTACCAGGACCAGTTCCAGACCGCCGGTTCCTGGAAGCCGTGACCGTCCGGGCTAGCGCCCCCACGCCTCGGTGGCGGTGACGACCGGCCGGCCGGTGCGTACCGATTCTTCGATGGCGAGGCTGACCAGGTGGTCCTGGCAGGCCTCGGCGAGCGGGTACGGCGCAGGACCCTCCTCCCGCGCCCACGCCCCGGCGCGGGCGACGATGTCGGCCACCGCGATGTCGTCGTCGGACATCCCACTGCCGACGAACGGGTTGCGGTAGACCACGTCGCCGTCGAAGCTGATGTGCTTCAGGTCTAGCCCCTCCAGGTTGAGGTCGAGACCCGTCTGGCGTCGCACGAGCGATGACTCCACCGGCGTGGTCGGGTCGACCAGGCGGACCACCCGGTCGTCCACCAGCTCACCGCGCGAGCCCCGGACCACCAACCGGCGGGTACGCAGCGGATTCCACCACTGGTTGTCGGTGAAGTCGTACAACCCCATCCGCCCGCCGAAGTCGATGCTTGCCAGGGTGGTCGTGAGCTGCTGTGGGGTGTCGTCGCCACTCCAGCCGGCCGGCGAGAGCGGGTTGGCCAGCGGCGCGACGAAGGCACGCGCGCTCACCTCGGCGCTCTCGTGACCGACGCCGAGCAGACCCCGGATCAGTGAGACCGCGTGGTATAGGTGGGTCGAGGAGATCTGCACCGAGGTCGGCTCACCGAGCACCCCGGCGCGGACCAACGCCAGGCGCGCGGCGTGCCCGGGCATCAGCAGGTACTGCTCGGCGACCTGCACCAGGCCGCTGCCTCCGACGTCGGTCCAGAGCGAGCGCAGACCCGCCAGGTCGGGGGCGGGCGGCGTCTCGGCGAGCACCGGTACGCCGGCCGCCACCAACTCCCGGGTCACCTCGGGCGTCGCCGGCCACGGCACCGACACGAGAACGAAGTCCGGCCGCTCGTGGGCGAGCAACTCCGCCGTCGTGCGGTAGGTCGGCACTCCCCATTCGGCCGTCACGGCAGTTCCCCGCGATTCGGTTCGCGTCACCACCCCGGTCACCCGGAACCGCTCGGGGAGCAGCCGGGCCAGGCGAAGGAAGAACTCACCTCGCCAACCGCTGCCGACGATGCCGAACCGGGTCTGGGCCACCGAAGTCATCTGGGCTCCTCACGTAGAGGTCCGGATGCTAACCGTTCTCCTTCGCTACGGTTGAGTTGATGACCACCGACCCGTTGCGCGCTGTGCCCGTGCTGGTGACCGACGCGGGACCGCGCCTGGACTACTACCTGGTCCTACCTCCACTCGGCGACCGTGACCCGGGCACCACTGTGGAGGGAATCGTGGTCGAGGAGTTCACTCGCCACCACGACTTCTCGACGACAGGGCTGGGCAGCGCTGGCTGGACGCCGGAGACCGGCTGGTGGAGTTCCGCCGCGCTGAGCCGCGGCATGCGCACCGACCCCGAGGTGTTGGCGCGGGTGGTGCCCACCTCGCGCCGCGAGGCCGAGAACGTCTACCGCGCGCGCGGTGGTGGGCAACTGCCGGACGAGTCGGTGCTGCGTACGCACTTCCTCGACCATCAACCGATCGCCATCGCCCCGCCGCTGCGGCTCGGCCCCGCGCAGGCATCGGCCGGCTTCCACGAGCGGCGCGTGTACCGCGTCCTCTTCGCCGGGGATCTCCGCGCCGAGCCGGTGGCCAGCCTCCGGACGGCCTGGCGAACACCGGCGGGCGGCACGAGTACTGCCGCCGCGAGCGGTCGGCTCGACAGGGGTCTCGACCGGATCACCTGGGACCTGCGACGGGTTGGCGGCCGCCTCGCCTGGGGTCTCGACGTGAGAGTCCTGCTGGGCACCGACGCGGCCGACACGGTGGGCTCGACCCTGACCGACCTGACCAATGTCCTGCGCGAGTACGGTCTGATACCCGTGACAACCGAACGCTTCTCCTAGCACGGGCGTTGCTCTCACCTCGCTGAGCACCGCAACAGCGCAACGGAGGGATCGGTGAACACTCACCACTCCCTCCGCGGCCTTGGCACCTACCTCCTTGTCAGCAGATGACGCGAGCCGTCTCACTGACGGCGCACGGCCGCCGGCTCGGTCAGGAACATGCCTCCTTGATCTCGGCCGCTGAAGCAACTCCCGCGATACCGGTGAACCAGAGGGAGGCGGACGCCAAAGCGGCGACGCTCGCCCCACCGGTCGGAACAGCTAGGGCGACGCCTGTCACGGTCGCACCGGCTGCGGCGAGCGCAGTGATCACGGTGGTCGCGCAGTCCAAGCCAGTGGGATCGACGTTGTTGACCGGGTTGTCCGCGGCGTAGGCGTAGCGGTTGCCCTCGTTCGCGTCCCCCAAGAGCTCAACGGCGTCCTGCTGGGTGAAGCGGCCGGTGTTCGGGTCGTACCAGCGCCGACCGAACTTGGTCAGGTCGTCGTGACGGGTGCCGCTGGCGAAACCGATGGCGTTGTCGATGATCTCGTTGCTGCTGCCGACCGTCTTCACCACCTTGCCGTACGGGTCGTAGGTGTACGAGCCGGACAGCGAGCCGTCGTACTTGATCAGGGCGACCACCGAACCCAGCCCGTCGAACACGTAGAAGTAGTGGTGGAAGGTGCTCCCGGTCTTGCCTCGGAAGCCGAGCGGCGTGCCGAGCTGGTCGCGCTCGATGTAGTGCCGGCCGTAGGTGCCCGGCACTGTGTAGCTCTGCACCACGCTCTGACCGTTCTGGTCGTTGCGGCCGAAGAAGTACTCGTACTCGAACCGGGGCGTGCCCTTCCAGCCCAGCTCGATCTGGTCGGCCCCGTTGTACGCCCAACCCAGCTCCGCGCCCCCGGCGGTGAAGCCGCGCATCAGCTGCCCGGCGGAGTTGTACTCGAAGTCGCGCAGCGCCGAACCGCCGAGCTGGTTACCGGCACCGTCGTACTGGTAACCCGAACTGGTGATCTGGTTGCCCGGGTTGTACGTCAGCGTCTGCCTGGTGACCCCGTTCACCTTCTCCGAGGTGCGGTTGCCGTTGCTGTCGTACGTGTAGTCGTAGGTCTTGCCGTCGATGTCGGTGGCCCGGGTGAGCCGGTTGCCCTTGTCATAGGCGTAGGAGCTGACCGCGCCCCCGCGGTGGTGGTCGGTCTGCCACTGCCGCAGGCCGGTGTCGTCGGTCTTGGCGGTGGAGCAGGCGGCGGTGCCGACCCGCTTGGCGTAGCAGTAGGAGACGTCGAAGACGGTGCTGGCCGTGCCGCCCTGCCACCGCTTGCTGGTGGTGCGGCTGATCCGGCCGGACTGGTCGAGGGCGTTGACGGTCTCGGCCACCTTCACCGCGGAGACTGCCAACGTGGTGGAGGTGCGGCGTCCCTCATCGTCGTAGCCGAAGGTGTAGGTGCCGTTGGCGGCCACCAGCTTGGTGAGCAGGTTGCGGGCGTTGTAGGTGTAGAAGGAACTTCCCCGCTCGTCCTGCTGCTCGATGAGGTTGCCGACCGGGTCATAGACGTACCACAGACCGCCCACGCTGCCGGTGCGCCGCCCGGTGAGCCGGTTCAGCCGGTCGTAGAAGAAGTTCTGGTACGCGTTGCCGTCGATGCGGGCGTAGACGTTGCCGCCGCCGTCGTACTCGTAGGCCACGTCGGGGATGTCCGGGTACTTGATCCGGGTGACGCGGTCGTCCAGGTCGTACTCGTACTCCTGGGTCCGCCCGGTGCCGTCGGTCGTCGTGCGTACCCGGCCGAACTCGTCGTAGCTGAACTGACGGGTGCCGAGCGTCGTCCCCGTCGGTGGAGTGATCGAGGTCAGCTGCTTGTTGGCGTCGTACTGGTGGGTGGTCCTGTTCGTGCCGTTGCCGGGATCGGTCGACGAGGCGATCGTGCCGTCGGTGTTGTAATCCACCTTCGCCTCGGCGGCCAGGGCGTCCGTCGCCGACAATCGGTTACCCGCCCCGTTGTAGGTGTAGAGGCTGGCGTTCCCCTGGGTGTCCGCGCCGGACGACGGCTGGAAGTTCGCCGTCGGGTTGGTCGGTGTCGCCACGTTCGCATAGGCGAGGGAGGACTTCGCCCCGGTCGGCGCGACGACCACTGTCGGCGACTGCCCACCGTTCGCCTCGTACGAGATGCTGGTGACGCCGCCGGTGCCGCTCTGCGTCGACGCCACGTCGAGGCTGGGCGTGTAGGAGATGCTGCGGGCCTTGCCGTCGGGGTCGACCAGGCCGGTCACCCGCTTGTCGGCGTTGACCGTGTACGTGCTGTGCGGCACCGACGTGACCGGCTGCGACTGGTTGGTGTTGGCGTCGGCGACGAGCGTCTGGGTGGCCGACTGGTACGCCCACCGGGTGGTGGCGCCCACCGACGGGTTCTCCGGCTGGAAGGCCCGGGTCAACGAGGTCACCCGGTGTGCCGCGTCATAGGTGATCGTGGTGGCGTTCCCGAGCGCGGAGCCCTGGATACCGCCCGAGATCCTGGTGACCCGCCGGAACGAGTCGTACTCGAAACGGGTGTCCGTTCCGGTGGCGGAGCGGATCTGGGTCAGGTTGCCGTTGCTGGCGTAGCTGTACCTGACGCTGCGGTACTGCCCACCGGCGACGGTCTGCTCGATCGCCGAGAGGTAGCCGTTCGAGCCGTAGAGCACCTTCGCGGTGCGGACGCCCGTGGCGCCTCGGTTGGAGGTCACAGTGGTCAACCGGCCGCTGCCGTCGTAGCTGTAGTCGGTCACGCCCTCGTTGCGGTCCTGGCTGCGATCCAGCTGCCCGGCGGAGGTGAAGAAGAGCTTCCGGCCGCTGTCGTGCTCGACCAGCTTCCAGCCGGCGCCGTCGGTGGTGAGCGTCGCCTTGAACTCCTTCGCGGCGGTGTAGCCGGACCCGCTCGGGGTGAACCGCCCGATGACGCCGTCGGACGCGACGTACGTGACGGAGTTGTCGTCCGCCCTGATCAGCCTGACGTCCACACCGGCCCGGGTACGCCAGCTGTAACCCAACGAGCCGGCGGGGACCTCACTACCGGTGAGAAGGCTGTTGTACGCGGCACCCAGCACCACGTTGTCCGCGATGCCGGGCAGGGCCAGGTCGGTGCTGCGGATGAGCAGGTTCCCCGAGCCGGTGTTCACCTGGGCGGTCAACCGGTCGGTCAGGTGAAACGTGCTGAACGTTCCGTTGCGGACCGGCCCGGTGCCGATCGGGACTGAAATCGGCCCGGCGAGTTGGCTGACCGGAGCGTTCGACGGTCCGAGCACCCGCTTCTCCGGCGAACCGGGTGACGCGGGCTGGGCCGGTGGTGCCGAGGCGGGCTTCGCAGCCGCCTGCGGCGGTGCGGCGTGCGCCGGCACGACCACCACACCGGACGTGGACACCAGTAGGACACCCAGCGCGACTCCGGTGGCACGTCGTCGGCCACCCGCCCTTGGTAGGAACCTGAGCATGCAACTCCCCCTTGACGATCCTCGAGACAGGAAGGGCTCCGCGGACGCGTTGGTACGCCGCGCCTCCGTATGAGCTGCGGTGGTCGCCGCTGGTCAAGGACCCGCGCATGCCGTCGGCCGCACTCCCCGATCATCCGATCAGGACTGGGACGACCCGCCGCGAGATCGAGTAGAGCATCGATGATCGCCGTTTCCGACAGATAGGCTGTTCGGGACCGTTCGGGCCAGTTCGGGCCCGTTCGGGACGCACCGCGCCTGCCGCTACGCAAGATCGAAAAAGGCCGCCTCCCACACGGGAGACGGCCTTTTTACCTGGGGTGGAGCTGAGGGGATTTGAACCCCTGACCCCCTCGATGCGAACGAGGTGCGCTACCAGTCTGCGCCACAGCCCCCCGCCGGCGAACCGGCTTCGGTCCCACCCGGCTTACACCGGGCGGGCCGGCAGCAAGGCTAACAGGTCGCCGGGCTCCACCGCGAATCCGCCCCCCGCCCGATGCTCCGGCCTTTGCGAAGATCGACTCGGGTTCCTGGAAATCGGGGCATCCCGGACGCCGCGACCACACGACTTTCAGGAACCCGAGTGGATCAAGCCAGCCGCCGCGACCGAGCCCAGGCCGGGGGACGGCCGCGACCAGGGCACGGTCGGCGGGACCGGGTCAGGCGCCTCGGCCGGCCTCGTAGGGGCGGCCGCGCAGGCCGCCCGACCGCCGGTACGAGACCGATCCGCCGTTGACCGCTGCCGGCAGGTCGCCCGGCCGGTCCAGGCCCATGGCGGCTCGGCGTACCCCCTCGCGCTGGGCGGCCAGGCGGCGCTGCGCCTCCCGGCGGGCCGCAGCCCGGCGGGCCTGCTCCCGGCGCACCTCGGCCTGCCGGTCGGCCAACCAGGCGGCCTCCCGGGCTCGGGCACGGCGGCGGCGACGCCCGGCGAGGGCCTGACCCCGCAGGTGGACGACGTACAGGGCCAGGAGCAGGAAGGTGACCCCGAAGCCGACCCAGAAGCCGGGGCTGACGAACAGCACGCCGATCAGCTCGACGACGTTGAGGAGCAGCAGGGCGGCGAGCACCCGGCGACGCCGGTACACGGCGGGGGTGTGCTGTCGGCGCGGTGGCGGGCGGCGACGGGACCGCTTGGACGCGGCGGGCACGGCGCGCAGCCGACCGGAGCGGCGGCCGGCCGGGGGCGCGGAGACCGGCGCGCTCAACGCGCCAGTAGTCGCGTTTTCACTCAGGGTGACGACCAGTGAGCGCGGAAGATGGACGGGTCGCCGTCCCGGCACAGTGCGGCGCCGCCGGCGGCGCTGGAGCACCCGCGCCGTCGACTGCGCCCGCTCCGCCACCAGCCGCTCGGTGGCGTCGTACCGGCGAACCAACGCCGGAGCCAGGGCGAGCAGGCCGGCGGCGGCGAGGACGGCGAGGAGCACCGAGGTCGGCACCCTCACCCCTCCCGTCACCGAATTCGAAGCAACCGCCATCCGGCCGCAGGATCTTCCACCGATCGCGCCTGGGCGCGTGGATCGTCCAGCCGGGGAGCGCTTGCCGCAGCTTGCAGTTACTTGAGGTTACGGCGCGCCGACCGGGATGCCACCGCGCCGCGCCGATCCCGTCCGTGGGACGAGTGGGCGGAGGTCGGGAAATCCTCCTACCGCGCGTTGGCGCGCAGCCGGTGCCAGCGTGCCAACAGGCCACCCTCGGCGGCGATTTCCTCACTCGTCATCGCGTACCCGATGTGGTCCCGCCACGCGCCGTCGATGTGCATGTAGCGCACGTGGTACGACTCCTCGCGGAAGCCCAACTTCTCCACCACCCGCCGGGACGGCCGGTTCTCCGGACGGATGTTCACCTCCACCCGGTGCAGCCCGCCCGGGCCGAACGCGTGGTCCACGGCGAGCGCGAGCGCCGTCGGGATCACACCCCGGCCGGCGACCCGCGCGTCCACCCAGTAGCCGACGTAGCCGGAGCAGAGCGCCCGCCGCACGATGCTTCCCACGTTGACGTGCCCGACCAGCCGGTCCCGGTCGGCCTCACGCAGGCAGACCGCGAACGGCAAGCCCTCACCCTCGCGGGCCGAACGTCGCTGGTCACGGTGCACCCAACGGAACGCGGCGGGCGAATTCAACTCGTCCCAACCGCCGGGCAGCGACGACTCCCAGGGTGCCAACCAGGCCCGGTTGGCCCGCCGCACCTCCGACCACGCCGCAGCGTCGGAGCGCCGGTAGGGCCGCAGCAGCACCGGGCCGTCGGCCAGCTCCACCGGCCAGCCGGGTGCCCGCGCGGGTCCGAAGAGACTCACCCGCACAGTCTCCCGCGCGGGACCGTGTCGCGCGCAAGTGGCCCCACCGCGTTCACCGCACGGATCCGACGAGCGCCCGACGCGGGCCGCGAGCGGACCGGCCGGGACGCGTCACCGGCGGCGGTCCAGTAGCAGGACGTCCACTGTGGAGCCGGCCGCCGCCGTGGTGACCCGCTCCCCGAGCACCAGCAGCCCGTTGGCCTCGGCCAAACCGGAGAGGGTGAACGGCCCGCCGCTGAGCGGCTGGACCGTGTACCCGCCGCCGCGCCGCTCGGCGACGTGCGCCGGCCGGAACTCGCGCAGCCCCGTCGGCGACGACACGGTCTCCAGCAGGTGTGCGCGCACACTGGGTCGGAACACCGGCTCGGCGCCGGCGAGCAGTTGGATGGCGGGGCGGGCCAGCACCTCGAAGCCGATCAACGCAGCGCCCGGGTCGCCGGGCAGGCAGACCACCGGCACCTCCTCGGCGCCGACAGTGCCGAACCCGAGCGCGGTGCCGGGATAGAGCGCCACGTCGGTGAAGGTGACCGGCCCGACGCGACCGCCCTCGCGGCGGGAGAGGATCCGGCGCACCATGTCCCCGGGGCCGGTGCCGGTGCCACCGGTGGTGATGATCAGGTCGGCGCGCAGCGTCTGGTCCTCCAGCAGCCCGCGCAGCCCCTCCGGGTCGTCGTCGCAGATACCCACCCGGTACGCCAGCGCGCCCACCTCGGCCGCGGCGGCGGTCAGCGCGTGCGAGTTCGCGTCCACCACCTGACCGGGCTGACTGCCCCGGCCCACGTCGACGAGTTCGTCACCGGTGGCCACGATGACCACCCGTGGACTGGGCCGGACCACCACGTGCCCGATGCCGGTCGCCGCGAAGACGGCGACCAGGGCCGGGGACACGTAGGTGCCGGCCCGAGCGAGCAGGGTGCCGGCGGGCAGCTCCTCACCCGCCCGGCGTACTCCGTACCCCCGTTTGGGGGTTCGGAAGATCTCCACCGCGGCCATGCCCTGGTCGGTCCACTCCACCGGGACCACGACGTCCGCGGCGACCGGCAGCGGCGCCCCGGCGGCCACCGAGAAACACGAGCCGGGGGTGAGCCGGACCGGCCGCCAGCTCGCGGCGCCGAGATCGCCGACCACGTTGAGCCGGATGGTGCGGCCACCGGGCGTGCCGGAGGGGGCCGGGACGTAACTCGGCCCCCGGCCCCCTCCGGAAATGTCCTCCCAGCGCGCGGCGTAGCCGTCCACGGCCGCCTGGTCGAAGGCCGGGAAGGCGTGCGGCGCGACGACGTCCTCGGCGAGGACGTTGCCATGCGCCTGGGTGAGGTCGAGGTCGAGTGGCGGCAGCGCGCGCAACCTGCGCAGCACGCTGCCCAGGTAGTCGGCGAGCGGCGTCAACTCGTTCGCGGCCGCCTCGGCGTCGGCCGTCGCGGTCATGTACCAGATCCGCCTGCCGCGTCGGCCTTGACGAAGTCGGCCAGCCAGGACCGGAACTCGGCGCCCAGGTCGTCGCGCTCGGCGGCGATCTGCACCACGGTCTGGAGGTAGCCCAGCGGCATGCCGGTGTCGTAGCGGGTGCCCCGGTAGACGATCGCGTGCACCGGGATGCCCTCGGTACGCAGCAGCTCCATCGCGTCGGTCAGCTGGATCTCGCCGCCGCTGCCCGGCTTGGTCCGCCGGATCGCGTCGAAGATCTTGCCGGGCAACACGTAGCGGCCGAGCACCGCGAGGTTGCTCGGGGCGTCCTCGGGCTGCGGCTTCTCCACCATCCCGGTCACCTTGACGACCTCGCCGATGTCGGTCAGCTCCGACTCGGCCGGCTCGACCGAGGCGATCCCGTACCGCTTGGTCTCGGCCGGGTCGACCTCGAAGAAGGCGAGCACCACACCGCCGGTGCGGGCCTGCAGCTCCAGCATCGCCGGCAGCAGCGGCTCCGACGGCTTGACGAACTCGTCGCCGAGCAGCACCGCGAAGGGCTGGTCGCCGACGTGCGACTCGGCGTACCCGATGGCGTGGCCGAGCCCGAGCTGCTCGGGCTGCCGCACCGTGTAGATCTCGGCCAGCTCGCTGGGCCGACGCACGGCGGCCAACCGCTCGGAGTCGCCCTTCTCCTCCAACCTGGTCTCCAGGTCCGGGCGACGGTCGAAGTGGTCCACCATCGACGTCTTACCCCGACCGGTGATCAGCAACACGTCACCGATGCCGGCCTGCGTGGCCTCCTCGACGATGTACTGCAACACCGGCCGATCCACCACCGGCAGCAGCTCCTTGGGCACCGCCTTGGTGGCCGGCAGGAACCGGGTGGCCAGTCCGGCGGCCGGGATGACGGCCTTGACCGCCAGGGGACGGCCGTTTGCGGCGACCGTCGATGAGGGGTTCGCTGAGTGCTCCGACATGCCGCGAGACTATCGGCCACGGCTCTGCCGCGGCGGGTGTGGCCCAGAAGACGCGCCGCCACCCGGCCCCGGCCGGGCCGCGTCCGGGCCGGCCCGCGCCGCGCCCGTCGCGCTGTCCGGCGTGTCGTCGGCCGAATCCGGTCGGGCGTGCGCCGGGCCCGCCAGCGCTGATTCCGGTACGCCCACCGCCGGGTCGGACCGGGCGGGCCCGCCCGGCTCCCGACTGGCCTGCACCGGCTGGCCGGCGCGCGGTAGCCCGTCGGGTGGGCTCACCGCACACGCGAGCACCGGAATCTCCCGGGTCGGCAGATCCGAGCGCACCTCGGCGACCCGGTACGTGTCGCGGCCCGCCGCCTTGGCCGCGTAGAGCGCGTCGTCGGCGGCCTCCAGCACCTCCCGCCCGGTGCTGCCGTGGTCCGGGAACACGGCGATGCCCACCGACACGGTGACCAGGACCGGCCCGGTGTACGCCTCGACGGCGATGGGCGTGTCGCGCACCGCCGCGCCGAGCCGCTCGGCCACGATCGCCGCGCCCCGCGCGTCGGTCTCCGGCAGCAGCAGTACGAACTCCTCACCGCCCTGGCGGAACGCCAGGTCGACCTCACGGATCTCCCCGCGCACCCGGCGGGCGAACTCGGCCAGCACGGTGTCCCCCGCGGCGTGCCCGTAGGTGTCGTTGACGTCCTTGAACCGGTCCAGGTCCAGCGCGAGGACGCTGAGCATCCGCCCGAATCGGCTGGCCCGTTCCACCTCCCGCCGGATCGACTCACGCAGGTACCTGTAGTTCCACAGCCCGGTGAGCGGGTCGGTGAGGGAGAGCCGCTGCGCCTCCTCGTGCACCCGGACGTTGTCCACCGCCACGGCCGCGTGGCCGGCGAAGGTGCGCAGGGTGGCAAGGTCGTCGTCGTCGAACTCGTCGGCGCCCAGCCGGTCGTAGAGGGCCAGAACGCCGAGCGCGGCCGCCGCGCCCGCCTCGTCGACCGGCCCCGAGGGTCCGCCGAGGGTGGCCGTGGCACCGCCGGGCGGGGCGGCGAACGGAACCGCGACGTAGGTCCGGCAGCGTGGCTCACCCGTTGGCGCCTCGGTCGGCTCCGCCCTGCCCCGCTGCGGTTCCCCGGTTGCCGCGACCTCACCGACCACGCCGACGCCGACCGGCACCCGGAGCGTCTGCGACCCGTCGGCCGCCTCGGCCGGCCAGCGCCCGTCCAACCCCTCGGTGCACTGCGCGACCAGCACCCCGCCGGTCTCCACCAGCAGCACGGCACCGGCACGCGCACCGGTGGCCCCGATGGCACTGCGCAGGATCACCCGCAGGATGCGTTGCAGGTCGTGCGTGCTGGCCAGGGTGTCGCCGAGCACCGCGAGGTGCCCGCGCAACTGATCCCGGTTGCTGGTCAACGCCGCGACGTAGGAGCCGGTCTCCCGGGTCATCCGGTTGAAAGCGGCGGCCAACCGTCCCAACTCGTCGCGACTGCGTACCGGCACCCGGGCGGTCAGGTCGCCCTGCGCCACCCGGTCGACAGCACCGGCCAACTCCGCCAGCGGCCGGGTGGTCACCCGGGCCAGTCTCCAGGCGGTCAGCACGGCGAGCAGCCCGGCCAGCACGACCACCCCGACCAGCGTGGCGTGCAGCCCCGGTGGCCGTTTGCTGGGCACGGAGAGCACCAGCGGCAGCGGCTGCGCGTCGGTGGGCCCGAGCCGGCGCACGTACCGACCCTCGTTGGTCTCGGTGACCTGCTCGCCCCGAACGCCGACGGCGGCGGCCAGTACCGCGTCGCGGACGTCACGGGACTCGGTCGTGTGGGTGACCCGCGCGGTGCTCGTCCCACTGTCGAGCAGTGTGACCGCCACCCCGGTCACCGCCGCCAGTCGGGCCACGAAGGCCGGGTCGACCAGTTGCGCGGCGGTCACCGTGCCCAGCCGGGTGCCGGCGCGATCGTGCAGGTCGACCTGGGCTGCCAGCGCACGGACCGGGCCGGTCGAGCCTGGGTCCGAGCTTCCGTTCGTGCCTTCGGTCGAGCCGGCGCAGTCCTGCCACGGGGTCGACGGCGCACCGGGCGAGACGTAGGTGACCTGACCGGACACGTCGGTGATCAGCACCGCGGCGGCCAGACCCCGGCCGACCAGTTGCGCGGCGGCGACAGCCGGATCGGCGGTGAGCGCCACCGCGTCGGCGGTGGCGCGTAGCTGTTGGCAGAGCGCGTCGACCGAGGTCCGCACTGTGGACGCCGCCACCGCCAGGCGCTCGGTGGAGCGGCTGCGGTCGACAGCAGCGACGGTGGAGGCGACGAAGAGTGCGCCGAGCAGGACCGGCCCGAGCACCACAACGAGGAAGGCTGCCGTCAACCGCCCGCGTAGCGTCACTCGGTCCCCCCGGAAGTTCCGCCTCCGTTGCTTGCGATGCTGACACAGAGCAACCGTGGGAGAGGCGTTGCGTCAGGAGTGTTGCGTGCCGGAATTTTCTGATGGAGCGGAAGTGACCCGAATGGCGAAGCGGGACACCCGTGTCGAACTGCTCGCTCGTCGCCGGTCGCTGCCCGCCGAGACCCGGGCGGCCGCCGCCGGGCGCGTGCAGGCCGAGCTGGTCGCCCTGGTACGCCGGCTGCGCCCACACCGGATGACGGCGTACGTGCCGGTCGGCTCCGAACCGGGCGGCGCCGACCTGCCCGAGGTACTGCGGGCAGCCCTGCCGGCGGACGCCGAGTTGCTGCTGCCGGTGCTCCTCGCCGATCTGGATCTGGACTGGGCGGCGTATACCGGGCCGGCTGCCTTGATCGCCGCGGGTCGGGGTATCCGAGAACCAGTCGGTGCCCGTCTCGGGGTGACCGCCGTGGCACACGCGGAGCTGGTGGTCGTACCGGCTCTCGCGGTCGACCACAACGGTCGGCGGCTCGGGCGCGGCGGCGGCTCGTACGACCGCGCACTCGCCCGGGTACCCGAGGCGGCCCTGACCGTGGTGCCGCTGCACGACGGTGAGCTGGTCGAGGCGCTGCCGGCGGAGCCACACGACCGTCGGGTGCGCGCGGTCGTCACCCCCGCCGACGGGGTGCGTACGCTTGATGGCGGCCCGGATGCGGCGGACGGTGTCGCGCCCCACACGTCCGCTGGACGAACCCGGGCCGAATGACGCACCATTGGCACTCGAATACGTCGAGTGCCAACTGGCCGAGCCCAGATCCGGAGGAGAACGTGCCCACGTACCAGTACGCCTGCACCACGTGCGGTCACCAGCTCGAGGCGGTGCAGTCCTTCTCTGACGAGCCGCTGACCGAGTGCCCGGCGTGTCAGGGGCGGCTGCGCAAGGTCTTCAACTCGGTCGGCATCGTCTTCAAGGGTTCGGGCTTCTACCGCACCGACTCCCGGGCGTCCGGTTCCGAGGCGACGGCCGGCGGCACGGCCACCAAGCCGGCGAAGTCCGAGTCGTCCTCCGGTGACAGCTCGTCCTCGTCGTCCTCGTCGGGGTCCTCGTCCTCGTCCGGGTCGTCCTCGGGCTCGTCGTCCTCTTCGGGGTCGTCGTCGGGCTCGTCGTCCTCCTCGGGTGGATCGGGCGGCGGCAAGGCGGCGGCGGCAAGCTCCACGTCCTGATCGCCGAAGGCCCGACCCACCTCGGGTCGGGCCTCAATCAACTCAGGTTTTAGGAAGTCGGCCTGTTCCCACCGCTCCGACCGCCCAGATTCCTTGATCCCGAGTCGGTCGAGGCGGGTGCCGTAGCAGATCGCACCGACGGATGGGCGTTATCCACAGGCCACGCGGTTGTCCACAGGCGTCGGCCAGAGGGTCTGCCGCGGCGGTTGGAACTGCCTAGCCTGCCGTCCAGGGGTGCCACTGTGGCGCTCGGGGACGGGAGGCGGCAGAGGCGATGCTCGATCCGGATTCCGCGCGGGCGTTGCGCCCGCTGCGCCAGCTCACTCGGCCCGGCGGCCGCGCCCTGCTCCGGGCCGGTCTGGTCGCCGCGCTGCTCGGCCTGGCCGCCGCAGTCCTGCACACCCCGGCCGGATGCCCGCCGGCCGCCGTTCCCTCCGACGCACCCTCGATGGCAGACCGAACCCCGCCAGCACAGACTCCGCCGCCGTCACCGGGGGCCGCAACCCGAGGGCGCTGACCCGCTCACCGACGGGTACGACCACGACGGGGCAGGTTCCGCTGCGAGACCGTCCGACCCGGTCATCCCACTGTCGGCTGTCGGATCGATGTCGTGAGGGTCTGGCCGCGCCGCCGGGGTCAGTCCCAGTGCGGGGGGCGTTCCGCGAGCAGCCAGTCGTCGTTGCCGCCCGACCGCTCGCCCCAACCACGGTCGGTGTCGTCAGTGGTCTGCTCGGGCAGCACCACGAAGTCTTCGCTCAGGTCGACGGCGCGGTCGTCGTCTCCAGGTGCGCCGTGCGTGCCAGGGTCCTCGGTGCTCACGAGCGGCAAGACTAGCGCAGCCGACGGCGGTGGACCGGCCATCGACAGTGGGCGCGGCGGCCAGAACCAGCCGGACCACCGACAGTGGCACGCCGGCCAGAAGCGACCGGGCCGCCGGTCGCGTTGGTAGCGTCGGACGGCGTGACGACCCCCAGCGGTGGCAGCACCCCGGACGACTACTGGCGACGGCCCGACACCGGTGACGACGCGCTGGCGGACCAACCTGCCGCCGGGCCCGCGACCACCCCACCGACCGGGCAGACCGGCCCACCGCCGACGGGGCGCACTGCCAGCGGATACTCCGGCCCGCCACCGAGCGTGCCGCCGCCGGCGGGTTGGCGTCCACCCGTACATCTGCAGCCGGCGGCACCGCGACAGCTGCCACAGCAGGACATGGCCGGCCTGGACGCGGCCGAGCAGCGTTCGCAGCGGGTCACCTACGGCTTCGGCGCGGCGGCCGGCGTGGTGCTGCTGGTTCTGCTCTGTCTGCTCTGCTCGCGAGTCGTCTTCTGATGCCCACCCCCGGGCAGCAGCAGAGAGCGGCAGCTCAGAGGGTGGTGCCCCAGACGGTCTCGGTGCCGGAGTGACCGGTCAGGTAGACGTAGATCAGGGCGGCGATGGCAAGGCCCACCGTCGCTACCGCCAGCACCGGGATGACCAGCGCGGGCAGTTGCGGCACCCGAGGGTGCCCACTCGTCGCCACGAGCAGCAGGATGGCCACGATCCCGAGCGGCACCACGATGCGGAACAGGATGTCGCCGTAACGGGAGTGCTCGAAGATCTGATCGAGGATCGGCCCCTGGAAGCCCCGGACCACCAGCGCGTCGGTGAGTGCCTCACCCGACTTGACCGCGACGTAGGCGGTCACCGGCGCGGCCACGGCGAGGAGGCCCAGGGCCCAGTCCAGCCGGTGCCGCCACCGCGGCAGCCCCACGTACGCGATGGCCAGCACCGCCAGCAGCGGCACGAACACGACGACCGCGTGGATTACCAGGACGTGCACCGGTAGACCCAGGATCTCCTCGAACATCGAACCCTCCAGGTGGATCATGGTCAGGGGTGGTCAGCCTATGGTCCGCCGATCGTCCCCAGGCTCTCGACCGGTGACACGCGCGCCGCGTCGATCGGGTTCATCCGCTGGGCCGTACTCCCGATCCTGCCTTGCTGTGTCGGTGGCCACCCGGAGCGGGCGACGGTTGTCGATGCGGACCGGGCGTGCTGTCATTGGCCAATGTCCGGTGCCGAGGAGCTCCTGCGGTCGAGGGGCCTGCGTGTCACGCGGCCACGCCTCGCGGTGCTCGACGTGCTGGCCGGCGGCGGCCATCTGGAGGTCGACGAGATCACCCGGCGGGTTCGCGAACGCCTCGACTCGGTCTCCACCCAGGCGGTCTACGACGTGCTGGGCGCGCTGTCCCGGGCCGGGCTGTCGCGCCGGATCGAGCCGGCGGGCAGTCCCGCCCGCTATGAGGCGCGGGTGGGCGACAACCACCACCACGTGGTCTGCCGGGGCTGCGGCGAGATCGCCGACATCGACTGCGCGGTGGGCAGCGCCCCGTGCCTGGAGCCGAACAGCGCGCACGGGTTCGAGGTGGACGAGGCCGAGGTGACCTTCTGGGGCCTCTGCCCTGGCTGCCGGGCCCGCCGCTCCGCCGACGTCTGACCGGCGACGCCGCAGTCCAGGCACGGCACCGGCGGCAGGTGAACGGCGAGGCCGGCTCGACCGTGGCACTCTTGGACGGTGAACTCCGATGACCTCGGCCTCTTCGGTCCGGGTTCGGTCACGTGGAAGGTGCACGACGAGCCGATCCTGATCGTCGCCGGCCTACGCTCGCTCTACCTTCAGGCGTTGCACCCCCGGGCCATGGCCGGGGTCGCGCAGAACAGCAACTACCGCACCGACGCCTGGGGCCGACTGATCCGCACCGCCACCTACGTGGCGACCACCGTCTACGGGACCACCGCCGAGGCGGAGGCCGCCGGGGCCCGGCTGCGCCGCCTGCACGACCGGCTGCGGGCCACCGACACGCTCACCGGTGAGCGGTTCCGGATCGACGAACCGGACCTGCTGCGCTGGGTGCACGTGACCGAGGTCGAGTCGTTCCTGAGCACGGCCCGACGTGCCGGGCTGCCGCTGAGCGACGACGAGGTGGACGGCTACTACACCGAGCAGCGCCGCGCCGCCGCCCTGGTCGGCCTGGACCCGGCCACCGTCCCGGGGACCGCCGCCGAGGTCGCGGACTACTACAGGGCCGTACGGCCACAGTTGCGGATGACCCGGGAGGCCGCCGAGACGGCGGTATTCCTCACCGCCCCACCGCTGCCGTGGAAGCTCAGCCTGCCGGTCCGGCTGGGGCTCACTCTGGGCCCGCCACGCTGGGCGTACCTGGGTATCGCCAGCACCGCGTTCGCGCTGCTGCCGACGTGGGCACACCGGATGTACGGAGGTCTCGGTCTACCGACGACGGCGCTGTCGGCGGACCTGACAGTGCGCGCACTGCGGCTCGCGTTCGCCGCCGTCCCCCGCCGCTACCTGGAGGGGCCGTTGATACAGGCAGCCAAGGAGCGAGCCGCGCGGCACGCCGCGGCCTCGCTGGCCGGCTGACCCGACCCTCGGCGGCGGGATCAGCCGTCGGCGGGCCGGTCCATGGCCGCCCACGGCTCCTTGCCCGGGACCTGCGCGCCCGTCGGGCAGTGCCGCCGGAAGTCGCACCAGCCACAGCGCGGGCCGGGTGCCACCGGGAAAGCCTCGTCCGCGTCGGCGCCGTCGGCGACTGCCCGCTCGGCGGCCATGATGTCGCGGGCTGTCTCTTCCGCACGGGTCAGTTGTCGGGCCAGTGACTCGACGGTGTGGTCGTGGCCGGCGACCGTGCCGGTCGGCAGGTGGTGCAGCTCCACCCGGCGGCACGGGCGACGGAACACCCGCTCGGCGGCGTACGCGTAGAGCGCCAGCGCCTGCGAGCCCCGGGCGTCGTCCGTGTCCAACCCGGTGCGACCGGTCTTGTAGTCGACGATGACCAGCTCCGGCCCCTCCGGGCCCGGCCGCGAGTCGATCCGGTCGGCGCGGCCGTTGAACGCCAGCACCGCGGTCTTGACCGCCACCACCCGCTCCACACCGAGCGGGTCGGAATCCGGCTCCAGCGTCTCGACGTACGCCTCAAGCCACCCCAACGCCCGCCGGTAGGCGGCCCGCTCCTGCTCGTCGTCGCGGTAGCCCTCGCGGACCCAGGTGCCCTTGAGCAACGTGGCCAGCGCCTCGGGGCGCCGCCGGTCGGCGGGCAGCGCATACCAGTTCTTCAGGGCGGTGTGCACGCTGGCGCCGAGCGAGTTGTGCGCCCACGGCGGGCCCTTGGGTGGGGCGGGCCGTTCGACGTAGGAGTAGCGGTAGCGACGCGGGCAGTCCGCGTACGCGCCGAGCTTGCTCGGGGTGCAGACGAACAGCCGCTCCGGCATGCCCTCGAAGCCGAGCTGCTCGGCGTCGCCGGCGCGCTGCCGAGGGGCCCGGCCGCCGGCGGCCGGCCGCCCCGCTGATGAGGATCGTCGCACGCCTGCGATCCTGCCATCCGCCCCCGACATCGCGCGCGTGCCGTCAGGCCATGTTGACGTACTGCGTGACGAAGGCGGCCACCGCGTCGGCGATGAGCTGCACGGCGATCGCGGCCAGCAGCAGGCCGGCGATCCGGGTCAGCACCTCGATCCCGCCCGGCCGGAGGATCTTCACGATGCCGCCGGAGAAGCGCAGGACGATCCAGACGGCGACCATCACGGCGAGGATCGCCACGGCGATGGCGCTGAACTCTCCCAGCCCGTCGGCCTGCTGGACGAAGAGCATGGTGGCCACGATGGCGCCCGGGCCGGCCAGCAGCGGCGTGCCCAGCGGCACCAGCGCGATGTTGGAGGTGACCTGCTGGCTCGGGTCGTCGGCCTTGCCGGTCAGCAGCTCCAGCGCGACGAGCACGAGCAGCAGCCCGCCGGCCGCCTGCAACGCCGGCAGGTCCACGTGCAGATAGTCGAGCAGGGTCTGCCCCGCCACCGCGAAGATCACGATGACGCCGAGCGCCAACGCGACGGCCTGCCAGGCTGCCCGGTTGCGGTCGCGGGCGGGCAGCGGGCCGGTCAGCGCCAGGAAGATCGGCATCATGCCCGGCGGGTCGGTGATCACCAGCAGGGTCACGAAAACCTCGCCGAACAGCTTCAGATCCACGTGATCAACCTAGCCGCGCCGCGATGGGCGAAATACCCGGATCAGCCCGAAGCGACCTCGGTCACCCCCTCGGCGACGATCCGCTCGTACGCCTCGACGCTGGTGCTGAACGCGCCGAGTTGAACTGTCTTGTGGGTGCCGTGAAAATCCGAGGAGCCGGTGACGAGCAGACCCAGCTCGGCGGCGAGCGCCCGCACGTGTTCCCGCTCGGCCGGGCTGTGGTCCTCGTGGTCGGCCTCGAGCCCGGCGAGCCCGGCGGCGGCCAGCTCGGCGATCAGCTCGTCGGGCACCACCCGGCCGCGTTGGGTGGCCCGCGGGTGGGCGAAGACCGGCACGCCTCCGGCCGCCCGGACCAGTCGGACGGCCCGGAACACGTCGATGTCCTCCTTGGGCAGCCGGTACCGCTCGCCCAGCCAGTCCGGGCCGAACGCCTCCCGGACGCTGCCGACCAGGCCGACGCGGATGAGTGCCTGCGCGAGGTGCGGGCGTCCCACTGTGCCGCCACCCGCGCCAGCCAGGATGTCCGGCCAGTTCACGTCGATGCCGTCGGCCCGCAGGAGGTCGACCATCCGTTCGCCGCGCTCTTCCCGGGCGGCCCGGACCCGCGCCAGCTCGGCCACCAGCTCCGGGTGGTCGGAGTCGAACAGGTACGCGAGCAGGTGCAGCGGCACCGCCGGCTGCGCACCGGACCAGCGGCACGACAACTCCGCACCCCGGATCAGACGCAGACCCGGCGGCAGCGCGCCGACGGCCGGCGCCCAGCCGGCCGTGGTGTCGTGATCGGTGATCGCCAGCACGTCCAGCCCGGCGTCGGTGGCCGCGCCGACCAGCTCGGCCGGGGTCAGCGTGCCGTCGCTGGCCGTCGAGTGGGCGTGCAGGTCGATCCGGGGGGCGGGGCCGGTACGCGAGGTCACCGCCCGACGCTACCGAGGAAACAGCGAACCCGGCTCACATGGGTCGCCCAGGTCACCCGGGATCAGAGGTCCTTCACCAGGATCGGGCGCTCTCCGGCTGGCACGCCGGGCACCGCAGCGGGGCTGGCGGGCTTTCCCGCCCGCACCTGACCGACGTCGACCCGAACCAGCTCGCCGGCGCCGTCGAGGTAGGAGGCCTGGTTCTCGTCGCTCCACACGATCGCCCCGGTCATCGGCGGCCCGGCCCCGACAGCTGTCGCGCCCGGCCCGAGGCGCTGGAGGTCGACCAGCAGGGACCGACGCGCCTTGCCGCTCCCCCCGTTGACCAGCAGCCACCGCCCGTCCGGCGAGACCCCGCCGACGCCGTCCTGGCTCAGGTCTGGACCGCAGCCGGTGCGTACCGGGTCGAGGTGACGTGTCGGGGCGAGGATGGCGAGGCAGGTTCGGCCCGGGTCGGTCGTGGTGACCTGGCCGACGAGCCGCCCGTCGGGCAGCCCTCCGTAGACGTTGAGGCTCAACCGGTCGAGGGCGTCGGGCAACGGCCCCGCACCGGGCCGCCAGAGCGTGTGACCGGCGCTGGCCGGGTCGAGTCGGACCAGCACGCTGTCCGCGACGAACCGGACGGGCTCCGCCGACGTGGGCACCGGGGTGCGCACCGCCCCGATGAGTTGGGTGCCGACCACGCCTGCCACCAGCAGATCGTCTCCTTCGAGCCAGGCGACCTGGCGGCTGTCCGGAGCCAGGACGATCGCGCCGGCCCCGGCCAGCAGCACCTGCACCAGGCCGTCGTCCTGCACCACCGACAGCGAGCGTCCTGCGATGCTCGGCGTACCGATCACCAGCCAGCCGCCGCCGCTGGGCAGCGGCTGGACGCGTTCGGCCGGCCCGATGTCGGGCAGCACCAGCCGCCGCCCGTCGGCGTTGACCAGCGTCTCGCCGACGAGGTGAGAGGACGACGTCGCGGGCGAGGGGGCGGGGCCGGGAATGCTGGGCGTCGGGAGCGGTCGGTTGGTCGGGTCCGGGTCGCCGATCACCACGATGGGTGGGCCGTCCCGCCTGGTTTCGGTGCCGAGCTGGGCCATGCCGGCGCTGAGCAGCACCGTGGTGACCGCCGCGAGGGCGACGCCGACGGCGGTGCGTCGACGACGGATACGGTTCGCGTGGCGGATGGCCTGGCCGGCCGGATCGACGCGCAGTGGGCGGGCAAGAGCGACGTGGTGCGAGAGTGTCTCCCGCACCGCACCTTCCAGCTCGTCTGGCCGCACCTGGTATGAACGCTGCGGGCCGGCCGTCAGGTTGTCGCGCCGGCCTGGGAACTGACTCACTGCTGTTCCCCGGAGCCCGTGCCGACGGGCACGGCCGCCGGGGCGGTGGGGAGCACGACCTGCGGTGTGATCGCACGCGGCACGGCGGGGCGCGACGCGGCCGGGCGGGGCACGGGTTGACTGGCGGCCCGTCCGGGCCGGGGTGCGGCGGCACCGGTCGGGACCCGCCCGGTCCGGGAACCCGAGCCCGTGCTCCGGCCGGCGGCACCGGTAGCGGCCCCGGCGGCAGCGGCCGGGCGGGCGGCGATGCCGGCGGCAGCGGCGAGTTCCGGTGCGTCCGCGCCGAGCCGCCGACGCAGCGTGGCGAGCGCCCGGGACGCCTGGCTCTTCACAGTGCCCGGGGAGATGTCGAGCATCGCGGCGGTCTGCGCCTCCGACATGTCCTCGTAGTAGCGCAGCACCAGAACTGCCCGCTGCCGGTTGGGCAGCTCCCGGAGATGCCGCCAGAGCAGGTCACGGTCCAGTTGCTGCTCGATCTCGTCGACGCCGGCCCGCTCGGGCAGCACCTCGGTCGGGCGTTCACCGTGCCAGCGTCGCCGCCACCAACTGGTCGACGTGTTGACCATCACACGCCGGGCGTACGGCTCGACCGCCTCAATACCGCCGAGCCGCTTCCACGCGAGGTAGGTCTTGGTCAGCGCCGTCTGGAGCAGATCCTCGGCCGTGGCCCAGTCCCCGGTGAGCAGATAAGCGGTGCGTAGCAGCGCGGCGGAGCGGGCCGCGACGAACTCGCGAAACTGCTCCTCCAACGAGTCCTTGCTCGCCACCGCCCACCTCCACACCCCTGCCGTCCTGGCAGAGTGCCACGTCAGGAGCGCTCTGGTCCATGACGAAAGGTGCGCACTTGCTCCGATGTTCGGTCGAAAACCTTCACGCCCCGTCGTCGGCCTTGGCCTCGTCGGCCTCCTTGCCGAGCCGTGCCTCGACCGCCTGCGGCTCGTACATCTCCTCGACGACGCGCAGGTAGAGCTCGTTCGGGTTGGGCAGGTTCTTGATCTCGCGGAGCGCCTGCTCCTGGCCGGCGGACTCCAGCACGAAGGTGCCGTAGTTGAGCGCGCGACCGGTCGGGGTCTGCTCGTACTTCATGTCGGTGACCCGGACCAGCGGCATCATCGCCACCTTGCGGGTGACGATGCCGTTGACCACCATGACCCGCTTGTTGGTCAGGATGAAACGGTCATACCACCAGTCGGCGACCTTCCACGCCACCCAGCCCATCACCGCGAACCACAGCAGAACGGCGATGGTGGTCAGCGCGCCGACGTCCTGGCCGGCGAGGAAGCCGGAGAGGTAGCCGAGCACGAAGGTCGCCGCGACGCCGATCAACAGCGGGTTGGTGAGGTGGATCCAGTGTCGCTTCCACTCACCCCGGTAGCGCTCGGTGGGGAAGAGGTAGCGAGCCACCAGTGAACTGGGCTCGTCTTCCAGTGGCAGCACCCGCCGGGGGGTCGAGCCGGTCGCGTCGGCACGCAACCCGGCCAGCTCGTCCTCGGAGATCTGCGGCGGCTGGTAGCTGGCCTCCGGATCACGGATCCACCCCCGACCGGAACGACCCTGGCCGGCATAGCCGGGCCCGTCGCCATAGCCGACGTCGTCCGAAAGGGACGGACCGTCGGACAGGCCGGGACCGGCCCCGTAGCCCGGGCCGTCATCAGGCCCGATCCGCGGGATCGGCTCGGTGTCGCGCTCGCGGCGCTCCCGGTCGGGGTCGTCCGGGTCGAAGGGTGGTCCGGAGGGGCTGCCCATCGGCGGCTAGGCGACGAGGCTGGTGAAGAAGTCGCCAAACCCCTGGGCGATATCCATGATCCCGCCGCCGAGCGACTTGAACACGTCCGCCGCAGAGTTTGGCCGGTAGGCGACGAAGAAGATCAAGAATGCGATTCCGGCCCAGGTGAGGACCTTCTTGACCATGGCGGGCCATCCTCTCGCGCGGCGCCGGGTCCCATTACCGCAGCGGCACCCAGAGTATCAGTGTGGTGTCGTACAGTGAATATCTGCGTCCGTTCTCCGTCAATCCGGAAGAGTTGTCAAGCTCTACCGGGTAGATACGGGGACGGTGCGCCGTACACGAGCTCGGGCGGAGTCCACTCGGTCAGGTCGTGTAGCACGACGTCTTCCGCGAGCAGGTGACCCGCACTCGCCGGCCAGGCTATCGCATGGAGCCACATTCCCCGAGCCTCGCCGGCGTACGCGCTTCGATCCGTCGGTGAATTCACCAACCACAGTGGAGTAGGGTGCCCGCCGACCTTGATCTTCGCCTGTCCGACGTGGTCAGGGTGACCCGAGCCCGGGTCGGTCAACGCATCCACCAACTCCGGTCCCGGATCCGGGCCGGCCAGACCGGCGAGCCGGGTGCCCAGGCCGACACCGGGTTCCTCGGCCACGAAGACCAGATCGGCCGGGCCGCCACCGAGCGGCGCCGGGCCCGCGCAGGCCACCACTGTCGCCCGCACGCCCGTCCGTTCGTCCCCGGCGTAAGCCACGCCGGTGAGTGTCCAACCGGGCGGCAGCGGCCACGGGCACCACAACGGTGTCACCGGCGGATCGCCGGTCGCGGTGATCCGTTCCACCACGCTCGCCACGATGTCCGCTCCGATGTGCTCCGGCACGTGCAGCGGCGGCACCGGGCCGCAGCGCACACACCTCGAGTCGGTGTTCATCAGATCCGGCGCCCGTACCGGGCCCCCGCATCTCGGACAACTCACCGCGACACTCACATCCCCACCGTCTCCCCGGAGCGGCGGCGCGTCAAGCCGGAACGTCCGATTCGGCACCGTACGTGGGGTCAGTCCGGCGGCGTACCGGCGTGCGCACGGATCCAGGCGTGCATGGCGATCCCGCTGGCCACGCCCGCGTTGATCGACCTCGTCGAGCCGTACTGGGCGATGGAGTAGAGCTGGTCGCACGCGGCACGGGCCGGCGCGGAGAGGCCGGGCCCTTCCTGACCGAACAGCAGCACGCAGTCCCGCGGCAGGGCGCCGGTCTCCAGGGGACGCGACCCGGGCAGGTTGTCGATGCCGAACACCGGCAGCTGCCGCTCGGCCGCCCAGGCCACGAACTCCTCGATCGTCTCGTGGTGCCGTACGTGCTGGTACCGATCGGTCACCATCGCACCGCGCCGGTTCCACCGTCGCCGTCCGACGATGTGCACCTCGGCGGCGTTGAACGCGTTGGCGTTGCGCACCACAGTGCCGATGTTGAAGTCGTGCTGCCAGTTCTCGATCGCGACGTGGAAGCCGTGCCGGTGCCGGTCCAGGTCGGCCACGATGGCCTCGTGCCGCCAGTAGCGGTAGCGGTCGACGACGTTGCGCCGGTCCCCCTCCGCGAGCAGCTGCCTGTCGTAACGGGGGTCGTCCGGTGGGCTCCCCGGCCAGGGGCCCACACCCACCTCAAGCTGGTCGTCGGTCACGGTCATCAGAGGGTACGGACCCCGTCGGCACCCGCCGCGACGACCTGCCGGTCAGCCCAGGTCGAGGGCGGCACCGAGCCCGTCCAGGAAGCGCCGGTCCGCCGGGCTGGCCGGTGGGTCCACCCGGCGCGCGCCGGCGCCGGGCACCGCGCGACAGACCCGGGCCGCGACCGACTGCACCCACTGGCGGTACGCGGCCGAGTCGGCGGGGTCGGCCCGCCGCCGGAGGACCCGGCTCGCCGCCCGGCAGGCGGCCAGCAGGTCCACCAGGTCGGTGAGCCGTTCGGCGGGTTGCGGGGTGCCGTCGTGGCGGGCGTAGATCGTGGCGACCACCGCGCGGACCAGGTCGCTGTCGGAGGCGCGGCCGGCGGCCACGGCATCCAGGCCGGCCAGGCTTGCCAACACGCCACGCTCCGTTCGGCCGGGACCGGGTGCCGCGGCGGCCACGAGAACCCGACCGGGCAGGCTGGTGAGCAGATCCCACTCGGCGGCGGAGTAGACATCTGTGGTCAAGGGTGCGGCTCGGCGGCCGGCAGAGGACGGCTCTCCCGCTACGGAGTGGCTCATCGGAACCTCCGGCGTCAGCATATGGCCTCAAGACGGGAACAGGGCCCCTTCCTCGGCAGACCCGCGGTGAGGAAGGAGGCCCGTGTTCGTCGACGGTCGAGCCCGCCGCGACGGTCAGCGCGGTTCGGGGAAGCTGGGCCGCTCCGGATCCACGCCGTCGGGCACCGCAGCGGCCGCGTACTCCCGCTTGGGGACCATGACCTTGCGCCGGAAGACGCAGACCATCGTGCCGTCCTGGTTGTAGCCGCGGGTCTCCACCGACACCACGCCCCGGTCGGGTTTCGAGCCGGACTCACGCTTGTCCAGCACCGTGGTCTCGCCGTAGATGGTGTCGCCGTGGAAGGTCGGCGCGACGTGCCGCAGCGACTCGACCTCCAGGTTGGCGATCGCCTTGCCACTCACATCGGGCACCGACATGCCGAGCAGCAGTGAGTAGATGTAGTTGCCGACCACGACGTTGCGCTTGAACTGACTGGCTGTCGCGGCGTAGTGCGCGTCCATGTGCAGCGGGTGGTGGTTCATGGTGAGCAGGCAGAAGAGGTGGTCGTCGTACTCGGTGACGGTCTTGCCCGGCCAGTGCCGGTAGACCGCGCCGACCTCGAACTCCTCGTAGTAGCGACCGAACTGCATGCTGGTCCCTTCGACGGGCGGCGATGGAGTTCGGCACAGCATGCCTTACCGATGGTTAAGGCGACCGGAGGGGCGCGGCGTCGGCGGAAATGTCACACCGGTCACTCACCTGGGGGGAGACGCAATGAGCGGCGGGGCCCTCCCCGGCACCCGCCGCCCACGCTCTGATGTGAGGAATTCTGCCCTACGACTGCGTAGGTTCAACAGAGATCGCGGTCACATTTATCTTTTTGTAACACTACTGTCCGTGACGAAGTGGGAGTTGATCAGCGATCTCCGCAGGCCGGATAGCTCCTTGTCAAGGCCCAAGTTACCGATTCGTAGTGCTCAAGCGCGTGGATCTCCCTGGAAACGCTCCCATCACGGCAGGTCACGCAAGTGCGTCGTGCACTTGCGTTCCGCAGGTCGGGTGTGAACAGATGCGTGTCGATGACCCGGGGGACCCGCCGGCAGGCCCGAGCACGTTTCGTGCCCCACCGCCCGGGAATTCGATACGGTCAGCCCTGGTTCTACGGGACGTAGATAAACCGCGGTGATCGGAGAGTGCAATGGCAACCGTTGAGCTGACCTCGACGAACTTCGACGAGGTGACCGGCAACGACGGCATCGTCCTGGTCGACTTCTGGGCCGACTGGTGTGGTCCGTGCAAGCGGTTCGCCCCGGTCTACGAGCGCTCCTCGGAGAAGCACCAGAACATCGTCTTCGGCAAGGTCGACACGGAGGCCCAGCAGGATCTGGGTGCCAAGTTCGACATTCGCTCGATCCCGACGATCATGGCGATCCGTGACGGCGTCATCGTCTTCGCCCAGCCGGGCGCCCTTCCCGAGTCCGCGCTGGAGAACCTGATCGAGCAGGTCGAGGCGCTGGACATGGACGACGTCCGCAAGCAGCTGGCCGAGCACAACCACTGAGTCGTCCCGACGACGACGGACGAGGCCGGGCCCGATGCGGGCCCGGCCTTCGTCGTACCCCCACCAACTCCGCATGATCACCTGCCTGGTCAGGCCGAACTGGCCGTCGGAGGGACCCGAGGCCGTCGGTACATCCCGTATCGTCACGACCCGATGGAGAACCTGACCACCCGCGGGCGCGTGACCCGACTGGGCGCGACCGCACTGGGTCTCGTCCTGCTCGTCGTCGGCACCTTCTGGGGCAGCGACGACGACTTCCCGTTCGGCCCGTTCCGGATGTACTCCACCTCCAACCCGCCGAACGCACCCGCGCCCGACACCCGCGTCGAGGGGGTGAACAGCTCCGGGACGGTGATCGACCTCGACCAGAACGCGACGGGAATCCGCCGCGCCGAGATCGAGGGTCAGCAGGCCCGATACGCCGCCGACCCGACGCTGCTCACCGAGGTCGCCGACGCGTACGCCGAACGCCACCCGGACGCTCCCGCGCTGGTCGAGGTCCGCATCGTCATCCGCTGGCACGGCATCCGCGGCGGCCGGCCGACCGGCCAGCACACCGACCAGACCGTCGTCCGCTGGCAGGCCACCCGATGAACCGCTGGCTGACCGAGGCCGTACCCCGGGGCCGGGTGGCCGCCTTCCGCACCCTGATCTACCTGTTCGTCGCCGCCGATCTGGTGATCTTCACTCCCTGGGTACGCACCCGGGTCAGCGTGCCCGGCGACCTGTACCAGCCACTCCTGATCGGCCGCCTGCTCCCACTGCCGACGCCAACCGAGACGCTGGTGACGGTAATCTTCTGGGCGCTGCTGTTGCTCGCCCTCCTCGCCGCCACCGGACGGGCACCCCGGCTGCTCGGCTGGGCGGTGTGCGCGCTGTACCTGGAGTGGATGATCATCGCGATGAGCTACGGGAAGGTCGACCACGACCGGTTCGGGCTGCTCGTCGCGCTGGCCGTGCTGCCCACCGCCGGTCGGGCCCGACACGGCGACACCACCCGCACCGAGGCCGGCGGCTGGGCGCTACGCGTCACCCAGATCGCGGTCATCTGCACGTACTTCCTGGCCGCCTTCGCCAAGCTGCGCTTCGGTGGTCTGGACTGGCTGACCGGCTCGGTCCTCGCCCGCGCGATCATCCGGCGCGGCACCGACCTGGCGGACCTCATCGCCCAGGTGCCGCACCTGCTGATCGTCGCCCAGTTCGGCATCGTGGCGTTCGAGCTGCTGAGCCCGGTGGTCTTCCTGCTGCCACCCCGCTGGCGACTCGCCATGGTCGGCTTCTTCTACTCCTTCCACGCGGTCACCATCGCGACCATCACGATCTCGTTCGCGCCGCACCTGGCCGCGACGACCAGCTTCCTACCGCTGGAGCGGGTGCGCCCGGTGGTCTGGGCCCGCCGGCTCATCGGCCGCGGCCCTTCCGGGGCGGCGACGACGGATGCCCCGCAACCGCGCCCGGCCGCAGTCGACCCGGCACCGGCTGACCAGGACCCGGTGGCAGCCGGCGCGGAGCGGACGCTCGACGATCAGGCGCCGGTGGTCGGGCGGCCGGCCGGCCCGTAGAGCCGCTCCCGGGCCTCCTGCGGCAGAGAGCAGGCAGCCGTGCCACCCGGAAGCCGGTGCCGGTTGCGCGCCACCCAGCGGTACAACGGCCAGGCCGCAACGCGCACCGGAGGAATCCGCAGGCCGGCGCCAGCGACCCGCCAGAGCGGACCACTCGCGGCGATCAGCTTCGCGATGGCGTCCGGACCGGCCGCGCGCGAGCCGTCCGCGCCGACCCACTGCACGGCCTCCTCGCACTCGGCCATGGTGAGCCCGAGCGCGTCCAGGTCGGCGAACTGCCAGGGCACCACCCGGGCCGCGGTGGGGATGCGGCGCTTGATGAACTCCGCACAGCTCGTGCAGAACGCGCAGTCCCCGTCGTAGACGAAGGTCGACGTCTCCATGGCGTCCATCCTCCCCTCTCCAACCATCCGAACGCCCACCGGTGTACGGCGGGTCACTTGCGCTTGCCTCGTACACGTGTTCGAATAATGGCTATGCGCTGGGACAACCTCACCGCTCCCCCGGTCGAGGGAGACCCCGAGCGGGCAGCGCCAGCGACGCCACCCCTGCCGCTGGCGCTGCCCGGCGCCATCGCCCGCACCTTCGACACCCCCGAGTTCGCCGGGATGACCTTCTACGAGGTGCAGGCCAAGTCCATCCTCAACCGGGTGCCCGGGCAGTCCCGCGTCCCCTTCGAGTGGACGATCAACCCCTACCGAGGCTGTTCCCATGCCTGTGTCTACTGCCTCTCGGGCGACACCCCGATCCTGATGGCGGACGGTCGCACGAAGCCGATCAGCGCGCTGGAGCCAGGCGACCGCATCTACGGGACCGAGCGGCGCGGCGCCTACCGTCGATACGTGATCACCACCGTCCGCGACAAGTGGTCCACGGTGAAGCCGGCCTACCGGGTCACCTTGGGAGACGGCACGACACTCATCGCCAGCGGAGACCACCGGTTCCTATCTGAACGTGGGTGGAAGTACGTCACCGGGTCCATGCAGGGCAACGCCCGACGCCCTTACCTGACCACCAACAACCGCCTGATCGGCACAGGTCGTTTCGCCGAAGGGCCCAAGGAGTCACTCGACTACCGCCGGGGCTACCTCTGCGGCATGATCCGCGGAGATGGAAGCCTCGGCACCTACTCGTACTCGTACGGGGTGGTGCATCGGTTCCGGCTGGCATTGGCCGATGACGAGGCATTGAGCCGCAGTCAGCGGTACCTCGCCCTCGAAGGGATCACAACGCAGCGTTTCATTTTCACGCGGGCCAGCACCACGCGACGTGCGATGACCGCCATCCGCACCTCGAAGCAGCGGGACACCGAGACGATCAGTGGGCTTATCCGCTGGCCGGTCGAGCCCAGCGATGACTGGCGCCTCGGCTTCCTGGCCGGCATCTTCGATGCGGAGGGCAGTTGCAGCAGAGGCGTCCTGCGCATCAGCAACAGCGACGACGCCATCCTCGACCAGACGACTGCAGCACTGCGCCATTTCGGGTTCGCCTGCGTGCGGGAAGACCGCGGCCGACCCAACCGGGTGCGGGAGATCAGGCTGCCCGGGGGCCTCGCCGCCCGGCTCCGATTTTTTCACCTGACCGACCCTGCCATCACTCGGAAGCGGTCGATCGACGGTGACGCGCTCAAACATCAGGGCGCCCTCCGGGTTGTCGGCATCGAGGCACTCGGGCTTGAACTGCCGCTCTGGGACATCACCACTGGCACCGGGGACTTCATCGCCAACGGAGTGGTCAGCCACAACTGTTTCGCCCGAAACACGCACACCTATCTCGATCTCGACGCCGGTGCCGACTTCGACCGGAAGGTGATCGTCAAGGTCAACGCCGGCGAGCTGGTCCGGCGGGAGCTGGCCGCGCCGCGCTGGCGGGGCGCGCACGTGGCGATGGGCACCAACGTGGACTGCTACCAGCGGGCGGAGGGTCGCTACCGGCTGATGCCGCAGATCATCGGCGCCCTGCGGGACTTCGCCAACCCGTTCTCGATCCTCACCAAGGGCACGCTGATCCTGCGCGACCTGCCGCTGCTGCGCGAGGCCGCCGAGGTGACCACTGTGGGCATCTCCTTCTCGGTGGGGTTCGTTGACGAGCACCTCTGGCGCAGCGTCGAGCCGGGCACACCGCACCCACGCCGCCGACTGGACGCCATCCGGGCACTCGCCGACGCCGGCTTCTCCGTCGGAGTGCTCATTGCCCCGATCCTGCCCGGCCTCAGCGACAGCGACGAGTCGATCGACACCACCGTCTCGGCGATCGCCGCCGCCGGCGCGACGAGCGTGACAGCCCTGCCGCTGCACCTGCGTCCCGGCGCCCGGGAGTGGTATGCGCACTGGCTTGCCCGCGAGCACCCGCACCTCGTGCCCCGTTACCGCGAGCTCTACCGGGCCGGTGCGTACGCCCCGCAGGCGTACCAGCGGGAGTTGACCGCGCGGGTGCGGATCGCCGCCCGTCGGCACGGGCTGCACCGCGGGGAGCGGGGCGACAACCGCAGCCTGCCCGAGCCTCCGCAACCGGCGGCGGCCGAGCAGCTGACGCTGCTCTAGTCGGAGCTACAGTCGGCGGGTGCGTACCGCTCAGCAGATCCTCGCCGACTCCGCCGTGATCGCCGTCGTGGGCGCGTCCCGCGACCCGTTCAAGGCCGCGCACGGCGTGCCGTTGCAGATGCAGCAGCACGGCTGGCGCATCATCCCGGTCAACCCGACGGTCGACGAACTGTTCGGGGAACGGGCCTACAGGACCCTCGCCGACATTCCGCACCCCGTCGACCTGGTGGACGTGTTCCGACCGGCGGCCGACGCCGTGCAGGTGGTCCGGGACGCGGCGGCGATCGGCGTCCCCGCGGTCTGGCTCCAACTGGGCATCGTCTCGGCCGAGGCTCGGCGGATCGCCGAGGAGGCCGGCATGGACTACGTCGAAGACCGCTGCCTCATCGTCGAACGCGCCGCCGCCAACCTGACCCGCCTGCCCTGACCTGCCCACCCCTCCCCCGCGATCTTGCACTTACTGTCCCGGCATAGCCGGCATAAGGGTCAATCGGGCAACCGAAAGTGCAAGATCGCGAGGGCGGGGCGGGTTAGAGCTTGTATTCCTTGAGGAGACCTCGGGAGATGATGGTCTTCTGAATCTCCGAGGTGCCCTCGCCGATGAGCAGGAACGGGGCCTCCCGCATCAGCCGCTCGATCTCGTACTCCTTGGAGTAGCCGTAGCCGCCGTGGATGCGGAACGCCTCCTGGACGACCTCGGCGCAGTATTCCGAGGCGAGCAGCTTGGCCATCCCGGCCTCGACGTCGTTGCGCTGGCCGGCGTCCTTGAGCCGGGCGGCGTTGACCATGAGGGCGTGCGCGGCCTCGATCTTCGTGCCCATCTCGGCGAGCTTGAAGGCGATCGCCTGGTGCTTGGCGAGGGGCTGGCCGAAGGTCTTGCGCTGCTGGGCGTAGCTCACCGCCAACTCGAAGGCGCGGATGGAGATGCCGCAGGCGCGGGCCGCCACGTTGACCCGGCCCACCTCGATGCCGTCCATCATCTGGTAGAAGCCGCGACCCACCTGGTCGGCGCCGCCGAGGATCGCGGAATCGGGCACTGTCACGCCATCGAGCACCATCTCGGTGGTCTCGACGCCCTTGTAACCCATCTTCTCGATCTTGCCGGGGATGGTGAGGCCGGGGGCGGTCTCCCCGAAGCCCGGCTCCTTCTCCAGCAGGAAGGTGCTCATGTTGCCGTAGACCGACTCGGCGCCGGTGTCGGTCTTGACCAGGGTGGCGACCACCGAGGAGTACGCCCCGTTGGTGAGCCACATCTTCTGCCCGTTGAGCACGTAGCGGTCGCCGTCGCGGACGGCCCGGGACTTGATCGCCGAGACGTCGGAGCCGGTCTCGGGCTCGGACATGGAGAACGCGCCGCGCACCTCGCCGGTGGCCATTGCCGGCAGCAGCCGGGCCTTCTGCTCGGCGGAGCCGTGCTGGGAGATCAGGTACGCCACGATGAAGTGGGTGTTGACGATGCCGGAGATCGACATCCAGCCTCGGGACAACTGCTCCACCACCAGCGCGTAGGTGAGCAGTGATTCGCCGAGACCGCCGTACTCCTCGTCGATGGTGAGGCCGAACAGCCCCATCTCGCGCATGCCGTCGAGGATGTCGGTGGGGTACTCGTCGGCGTGCTCCAGCCGCTGCGCGTGCGGGATGATCTCCTTGTCGGCGAAGTCCCGAACGGTCTCCAGGATCGACTGTTGCACATCGGTCAGGCCGGGCGTCTGGGCGAGTCGGGCCATCTCAGCCTCCGGGGATCCGCGCACTACTCATGGGTAACTGAACGCTGGGTCAGTATCGGCCCCTCGGGTCGACGGGGCCAAGGTGACCAGTCCACACAACAGCTGTGAAAAGGTTCACCGCTGCGGGTAGCGTCCGGCAAGAGGGACTTTTCCGGCACCGGCAGGAGGAGGACAGCTGTGAGCTACCCGCCGCCGTCGGGACCGCCCGAGGACGAGCCGCCGCCGTCACCCTACGAGCCACCGAAGGACCAGTCGCCGTACGCGCCACCGCCGGCCGGCCAGCCGCCGTACGTGCCACAGCCGGACCAGCCGGCGTACGAGCTGCCAGCGGAACGCTCACCGTACGGGCCACCGGCGGGCGAACCGCCGCCGTACGGCCACCAGGGGCCGCAGCAGTCGGCGCACTGGAGCCAGCAACCGCCGTACCCCCCGCAGGGCCCCTACGGCCAGTACGGCCCACCGCCGGCCGGACCGGGTCGGGGCACCAACGTGCTGGCGATCCTGTCGCTGGTGTTCGCCTTCGTCTTTCCGCCGGCCGGCGCCGTCCTCGGCCACGTGGCCAAGCGGCAGATCCGCACCAGCGGCGAGGAGGGCGACCAGCTCGCGACCTGGGGGCTGATCCTGGGCTACGTCTTCACCGGGCTCACCGTGCTGGCCTGCTGTGGCTGGCTGGCGCTGGTGGCCTTCAGCAACAACGGCGACAGCGGCGGCTACTGACGAACGGGCCGGTGTGGCCCGTCGCGGTCAGCGGAAACGCGCCTCGCGAACGCTGTTGCCGCCGTCCACCACCAGCATCTGCCCGGTGATGTACGAGGCGGCCGGCGAGCAGAGGAAGCTGATCGCCGCGGCGACCTCGTCCGGCATGCCCGGCCGCCCCACCGGGGTGCCCAACCCCTGCTTGATCTCGGCCATCGTGGACGCCGCGGTGTAGATGGTGCCGGGCGCCACCGCGTTGACTGTCACGCCGTCGGCGATCATCTCCATGGCCAGCGCCCGGGTCAGCCCGACGACCCCCGCCTTCGCCGCGGCGTACGCGGCTTCGGTGGGCAGGGCGTTGACCGGGCCGGCCGTGGCCGACAGGTTGACGATCCGACCCCAACCCCGTTCGGCCATCCCCCCGATGAACGCCCGGCTGCACAGGAACGCGGTGGAGAGGTTGCGGTCGATCTCACCGCGCCACTCGTCGTAGGTAAGCTGCGCTACCGGCCGCAGCACCCCCTGGCTGGCGCGACTGGCCAGTCCGGCGTTGTTGACCAGCACCTCGACGTCGCCCAACTGCTCGGCGACCGCGTCGGCCAACGCGCCGACCTCGGACTCGTCGGTCAGGTCGGCGACGAAGCCGGTCACGCCCAGCTCGGTCGCCCGCTCGTGGATGCGTCGGGTGGTGGAGACGATGGCCACCCGCGCGCCCAGGTCGGCGAGTCGCCGGGCGGTGGCGTACCCGATGCCGTCCGGGCTGCCCGCCCCGGTGACCAGGGCGACCCGCCCGTCGAGGCGCATGGTGACCGGGTCGGTGAGCGCGACCGGCTCGTCGGTGCCGGGGCTGCCCGCCGGAGCGGCCGTTCGGGCGCGCCGGGCCGCGCCCGGGCGGCTGACGTCCCGTCGGGGTCGACTGCCGGAGCGGTCCGCGGCGCGCGCGTCGTATGCCATGCCAGGGATCCTGCCCGTTACGACCGGCCCGAGCAACGCGGCACCCGGAAGCAGGGGCGTCGGGTTTGGGCAGCGCTGGCTACCCTGTCTCCGCACCCCAACCTGACGGAGAGTCCGCATGACCAATCCCCCGCCGCCCGGCAACTGGAGCGACCCCACGTGGGCGGCCCAGCCGTCGAGCCCCGCACCGGATCCGACGCTGGTGGCCGGTCAGCCGGTGCCCGCACAAGCTGGCCCGGTCGACCCGTACGCCCCCGACCCGTACGCCCCGGCCCCCTACGCCCCGGACCCGTACGCCCCGGTCGACCCGTACGCCGGCGCGAAGCAGCCAGCTACCCAGCCGATGCCCGGATACGCCCCGCCCGGTTACCCCCCGCAGTACCCCGGCTACGGCTACCCGCAGCCACCGAAGACCAACGGGCTGGCCATCGCGGCGTTCGTGCTCGCCCTGATCGGTTTCACGTCCTGCATCACCGCGCCGATCGGCGCGATCCTCGGGCACGTGGCGCAGAAGCAGATCCGGCTCAGCGGCGAGGGCGGTGCGGGGATGGCGAAGGCCGCCATCATCGTCGGCTGGATTCTCACCGGGTTCCTGGTGTTGGTGATCGCCATCTACGCCGCCGCGATCATCTACGCGATCGCGACGAGCGACAACAACAGCAGCAGCAGCTACTGACCGGCGGGCGGGCCGGCGTACCGCCGATTGTCGGGTCGGACCGACAGCCGGCGGCGGTCGTCCCGGCCCGGCCGGTCACTGCTCCGGTGGGGTGAACGACGAGGTACGGCTCATCCCCGCGGCCCGGCCCTTGGCGGCGACCACCAGCGCCATCTTGCGGGACGCTTCGTCGATCATCTCGTCGCCGAGCATCACGGCGCCGAGCCGGCCGCCGGCCTCGGAGGTGTAGTGCTCGTACGCGTCGAGGATCAACTCGGCGTGGTCGTAGTCGGCCTGCGCCGGCTGGTAGACCTCGTTGGCGGCGTCGATCTGGCCCGGGTGCAGCACCCACTTGCCGTCGAAGCCCAGCGCGGCCGAGCGCTTGGCCACCTCGCGGAACGCGTCGACGTCGCGGATCTGTAGGAACGGGCCGTCGATGGCCTGCTTGTCGTGCATCCGCGCGGCCATCAGGATCCGCATCAGGATGTAGTGGTACGGGTCGCCCGGGTAGTCCGGGATCAGGCCGCCGACCACCATCGACTTCATGTTGATCGACGCCATGAAGTCGGCCGGGCCGAAGATGATGGTCTCCACGCGCGGTGAGGCGGCGGCGATCGCGTCCACGTTGACCAGACCGGCGGCGTTCTCGATCTGCGCCTCGATGCCGATCCGACCGACCTCCAGGCCGATCGTCTTCTCGATCTGGGTGAGCGTCAGGTCCAGCCACTGCACCTGGGCGGCGGTCTGCACCTTCGGCAGCATGATGCAGTCCAGGTTGGCGCCGGCGCCCTCGACGACCTCGATGACGTCCCGGTAGGTCCACGGTGTGGTCAGGTCGTTGACCCGGACCACCCGGGTCTTGCCGGCCCAGTCACCCTCGTTGAGGGCGGCCACGATGTTCTTGCGCGCGTCCGGCTTGGCCAGTGGGGCGACGGCGTCCTCCAGGTCGAGGAAGACCTGGTCGGCCGGGAGTCCCTGGGCCTTGCCGAGCATCTTCACGCTGGAACCCGGCACGGCGAGGCAGGACCTGCGGGGGCGACCGACTGCGGCCATGGATGCGCTCCTTCCAGCGTCCGGCGGGCATGCCGACGCCACCTGACGACAGATCCGAGACCTTAACGATCCCAAAGGGCGTTGTGACGCCACGGTAACCTCGCGCCATGACCGGGGTGAATGGACCTGTGGAAGATCTCACTGGGCGCCGACTGGTGGTGGTGACCGGGGCCAGCTCCGGCATCGGGCTGGCCGCCGCCGTGAATCTGGCCTGCCGGGGCGACCAGGTGGTGCTGGTCGGGCGCGACCCGGCCCGCCTACAGGCCGCTGCCGTTCGGGTACGGGAGAACTCCGGTGAACGTCCGGAGCTGTTCCGGGCCGACTTCGCGATCCTCGACGACGTACGCCGACTGGCCGAGCAGCTCCGGTCCGCGTACGACCGGATCGACGTGCTCGCCAACAACGCCGGCGCGATCGCGCTGCAACCACTGAGCACCGTCGACGGTTTCGAGGTGTCGATCCAGGCCAACCACCTGGCTCCGTTCCTCCTGACCAACCTGCTCGCCGATCGGGTGGGCCGGGTCGTGGTGACCGCCTCCGGCGCGCACCGCTTCGGCGCACTCGACCCCGACGACCTGAACAAGCCGCTGCGTGACTACCGGCCGATGGGCGCGTACGGCACCAGCAAGCAGGCGAACGTCCTGTTCACCGCCGAGGCCGCCCGGCGCTGGCCGGACGTTGCCGCGTACAGCTTCCATCCCGGGGTGGTCCGTACCCGGTTCGCCAACGACAGCAGGCTGGTCGCGTTCGGCATGCGGTTCATGCCGTTCCGCAGCCCGGAGAAGGGCGCCGAGACCCTGGTGTGGTTGGCCAACCAGGAGCGTTCCCGGCTGATCAACGGGGGTTACTACGTCGACCGTCGGCCGCGTCGACCGCTCCGGAAGGCGGCCGATCCGCAGCTCGCCGCCCGGCTGTGGGCGGCGAGCGCCAAGGCGGTCGGTCTCGATGACTGAGCGGGACGGTGTGCTGACACTCGTCGCGATCGTCGAGTTCGCCGTCCGGGCCGAGGCCGCCGGGCAGCGCTACGAGGACGCCGTGCTGGCCCTGCTCGACCGGCACGGCGGCCGGTTGGAGCGGCGACTGCGTGGCACCGACGGGCAGGCCGAGGTGCACGTGATCCGGTTCGACGGGCGGGCCGGCTACGAGTCGTTCCTCGCCGACCCGGACCGGGCCGCCCTGCGTGCCGCCCTCGGCGAAGGCGCGCCGACGACCCGGGTCATCGAGGTGCACGAGGCCTGACCCGCGAGATTGCTTCAGGAGTACGCACCCGTGGCTGAGCATTTCGCCGCGTACCTGTAAGGCCGTCAGTCGGCCAGCGGGGTCGGGTCGGCCGGCAGGGCTGTGGGTTCGCTCCGTCGGCCACCGAGCACCACCACCGCCACGCCGGCCAGCAGCAACGCCATGCCGAGCAGCGCGTACGGGCGGGGCAGCTGACCCAGCCAGGCCCAGCCGAGCACTGCCGCGCCGGGCGCCTCCAGCAGGATCAGCACGCTCACAGTGGTCGCGGGGATCTTCCGCAGGGCGTAGTTGAACATCGAGTGCCCGAGCAGTTGGGCGCCGGCCACCAGGGCCAGGATGGCCAGCCAGGTACGCCCGTCGAAGCCGGTCAGCCGTACGCCGCCGACCATGCACAGGGCCAGCAGGATCAGCGAGCAGATCCCGTAGCAGATGGTGGTGTAGGTGGTGGTGCTGATGCTGACCCGGGCCCGTTCCCCGAAGGCGGTGTAGACGGCGGCGAACATGGCGCCGATCAGCGCCAGGACGTCACCGAGGACGGCCCGGCCGGAGACTCCCACGTCGACCCCGGTGGCGACCGCCGCGCCGCCGACCGCCACCGCGATGCCGATCCACACCACCCGGGGCAGCGGACGTCCCTGGGCGCGGGCGATCAGCCCCTGCCAGACCGGTTGGGTGGCGACCAGGGCGGTGGACGTGGCGACCGAGGTGAGCTGGGCGCTCGGCACCCAGGTCGCGAAGTGCCCGGCCAGGGCGACCCCGGACAGAACGCAGAACAGGCCCTCCCGCCGGCCCGCGCCCACTGTCAGTCTGCGGAACTCGGCACGGCGTCGGGCCAGCGCGAAGGGGCTCAGCACGGCCACCGCGAGCAGGTTGCGCCAGAGGGCGATGGCCAGCGCGGGGGCGGCGGCGTACGCGATCAGCGGCGCGGACGACGACACGGCGACCACTGCCAACCCGACCGCGCCGGTGGTCAGCGGGTCCAGGGACGGCCGGGGTGAAGGTGGGGGCACGGGACGTAATCCTCACACGTATGACGGTCAGCACGGAGGGTCATCACTCCGTTACGATCACGCGGGTTCGCGCCGGCGACCCTCGACCGCCCGGAGGCGCTCCCCTCATGCCCAGCTACCAGGCGGTGCTGTTCGACTTCTTCGGCACCCTGACCCGTTCGGTACAACGCGGTGTCGCCCACGTCGGCACCGCCGAGCTGCTCGGGTGTCCCACCGAGATCTTGACCGAGGTGCTGAACCGCACCTTCTACGAGCGGGCCAGCGGCCGGCTCGGCGACGCGGAGGCGACCCTGCGCTGGGTGTGCGCCCAGGCCGGCGTACACCCCAGCGACCAGGCGGTACAGGCGGCGGTGGCGTCCCGGCACCGGGCGGTCCGCGCCGACACCTGGCTACGGGCCGACGCCGTGCCGGTGCTGGCGGCCCTGCGCCAGCGCGGCCTGCGCACCGGCGTGATCAGCGACTGTACGCACGAACTGCCGGCCTTCCTGCCGCAGCTCGCGGTCGCCCCCCTGCTCGACGTACGGGTCTTCTCGGTGCAGGTCGGGCGGTGCAAACCGGATCCGACGCTCTACCTGACTGCCTGCCACCGGCTCGGGCTCGCGCCGGGCGACTGCCTCTACGTCGGCGACGGCGGCAGCCAGGAGTTGACCGGCGCCGAGCGGGCCGGGATGACGGCCGTCCGGCTCGCCGCACCCGATCTGGCCACGCACATGGTGTTCAACGCCGACCGGGACTGGCGCGGCCCCACGATCGGCACCCTGGGCGAGGTGCTCGCCCTCGTCGACGTCGACGCCGCGGTGGCGGGCGTCGGCGGGCGAGCCGGCTGATCATCCGATCAGCGGCGGCGGACCCGGTGCAGCCGGAACGGCTTGCGGGTGGCCCGGACCGCCGGAGTCGGCCGGGGTGGCTCGGCCTGCGCGTCGGCCGGCAACTCCGCTCCGGCCAGTGGCGCACCGGCCGGGGCGAGCCGGTTCACCGCGCATCCGTCGGCGGCCCAACGCGCCACCAGGTCGGCGGTCGGACCCGGCGCGTTGAGGCGCTTCGCCGCCACCAGCGGCGCGGTGACGTCCCACGCCTCGGTGCCCGGCTGCAACCGGCTCACCCGGGCCGGCCAGGTGACGATCCGACCGCCGTGGTCGCCGCGCAGGGTGACCTGGGCCTCGGTCGCGTCGGCCAGACCCGGCGCGGTCTGCTCGCCCGGCCCGCTGACCACCAGCAGCGCGCCCTCCAGCGGGGCGCACCAGAGCGCGAGCGCCGGCCCGCCGGCAACGCTGACCCAGGCCACGGCGGCCTTCTTCATCGCCTCGTCGACCAGTGGGGTGCCCCCGGGGGCGTCCTCGTCCGTCACATCCGCATCCTCCCGCATCCGCGCCCCCGCTCAGCCCACGAACGGCGGCACGGCGATCTCGCCGCGGGCCACCGGCACCACCTGGCCGGCGACCGTCGCGCCGACCGCCACCCCGTTCGCCGCGGTGACCGTGCAGGCCAACGCGGACGGCCGATTCATCTCCACGCCCTGACGGACCGCGTACTCCGACCGCCCCTCGCCGGGCAGCAGACCACTCGCCACCAGCCAGACACCGAGGCCGAGCGCCGCCGAACCGGTCGCCGGGTCCTCCGGAACGCCGATCCCCGGCACGAACACCCGGGCGTGCGCGGTTTGCGCGGCCTCGTTCCAGGAGAAGACGCTGACGTGCGACACCCCGTACCGCTGCGCCGCCGCCGGGTCCACCCGGGCGCGGGCCACCGACTCCGGCCGCACCGGCAGGTACGGGAACTCCAGCCCGCAGCCGGCGACCCGTGGGGCGGGCCCGATGTGGTCGTCGGCGACCAACCCGGCGATCTCCAGCAACGGCTCAGGGTCCAGCTCCGGCCCAAGGGTCGGGGCGCCACCGGTCAGCGTCGCCCCGGACGCTGTCACCTCGATCGGCAGCACACCGGCGTGGCACTCCTGGGTGATCTGCCCCACACCGAACATCCCCCGCCGGCAGGCGGTGACCGCCGCGCCGACGCTGGGATGCCCGGCGAACGGCAACTCCTCCACCGGAGTGAAGATCCTGGCCCGATAGGTGACGCCGACCTGGGTCGGAGGCAGCACGAACACCGTCTCGGACAGGTTGAACTCCAACGCGAGCGCCTGCATCTGCTCGGTGGCCAGCGCCTCCGCGCCAAACACCACTGCCAGCGGGTTGCCGGCGAAGGGGCGATCGGTGAAGACGTCCACGATCTCGTAGGCCACTGTCGACATGTTGATAAACACTAGGCGCTTAGGCTGGTGCCCGTGAGTACGCCGACCCGGGTCTACATCGCCCGTCTCGCCGGAGTCGCCGTCTTCGACCCGAACGGCGATCAGGTGGGGCGGGTTCGCGACGCCGTGGCACGGCTGCGGGCGACGAAGCGTCCGCCGGAGGTGGTGGGCCTCGTCGCCGAGATGCCGATGCGTCGTCGGATCTTCCTGTCCATCAACCGGATCACCTCCATCGACGCGGACGCCGTCGTGCTCGGCTCCGGCACCCTCAACCTGCGCCGGTTCGAGAAGCGCCCTAACGAGCTGCTGGTGCTCCAGGAACTGCTCGACCGGCGGGTGCAACTCGACCCGGGCGGCCAGCCCGGCGCGGTCGTCGACGTCGCGATGGAGTGCACCCGGGGTGGCGAGTGGTCGTTGACCCGTGTCGCCGTACGTGAGCAGACCGGTCGGCTCAGCCGCCGCGGCCACCTGCACCAGGTCGAGTGGGACCGGGTGCGCGGGCTCAGCGGCATCGCCGACAACAGGGGTACGGCGAACCTGCTCGCCGTCCTGGAGGACATGCGCCCCGCCGACCTGGCCAACGCGTTGCAGGATCTGCCCGACGCGCGACGCAACGAGGTAGCGGCCGCGCTGGACGACGAGCGACTGGCCGACGTGCTCAGCGAGCTGCCGGAGCACGACCAGGTGGAGATCCTCGCCGCCCTCGACCGGGAGCGGGCCGCCGACATCCTGGAGGAGATGGACCCGGACGACGCCGCGGACCTGCTCAACGAGCTGCCCCCACCCGAGCAGGACGTGCTGCTGGACCTGATGGAGCCGGACGAGGCCGATCCGGTACGCCAACTGCTGAAGTACACCCCCGGCACGGCGGGCAGTGTGATGACCTCGGAGCCGGTCATCCTGCCGCCGGACGCCACCGTCGCCGAGGCGCTGGCCCGGATCCGGGAGCCGCAGCTCTCCCCCGCCGTCGCCGCGCAGGTCTTCGTGACCCGGGCACCGCAGAACACGCCGACCGGCCGCTACCTGGGCATGGTGCACTTCCAGGCGTTGCTGCGCGAACCCCCTGCCGACCTGCTGGGCAAGGTGGTGGTCAACGACATCGACCCGCTGCGCCCCACCACGCCACTGCCGGAGATCACCCGCCGGATGGCCACCTACGACCTGGTCGCCATGCCGGTGATCGACCGCAACAACCGGCTGGTCGGCGCCGTCACTGTCGACGACGTGCTGGACCACTCGCTGCCCCGGGACTGGCGGGACCGCGGCGTCCTGGCCGCCCCGGGTACCACCGACCCGGCGCTGGACGGCGCAGATGGCTGACCGGCGTCGGACGGAGCGTCTCGACCAGCCACGCGAGCCCCGGGGCGTCAAGCTGCCCCGGTTCGACGCGGAGGCGTTCGGTCGGTGGTCCGAGGGCATCGCCCGGGGCATGGGCACCGCGAACTTCATCGTCGTCATGACGGTGGTGATCGCGATCTGGTTCGTCTGGAACACCCTGGCCCCGGCGAACCTGCGCTTCGACCCGTACACCTTCACGTTCCTGACCCTGGTGCTGTCGTTGCAGGCCAGCTACGCGGCCCCGCTGATCCTGCTGGCCCAGAACCGGCAGGCCGACCGGGACCGGGTGGCCCTGGAGGAGGACCGGCGGCGGGCCACCGCGCAGAAGGCGGACACCGAGTACCTGGCCCGGGAGATCGCGGCCCTGCGGATCGCGCTGGGTGAGGTCGCCACCCGCGACTTCCTCCGCTCCGAGCTGGCCCGGCTGGCCGAGGAGCTGGACGAGGTGGGGCAACGCCGGCAGCGGCTGGAGCGCCGCCAGCAGGAGAAGGACAGCCGGCATGAGCGGCGTGGCCAGCGGCCGACCGACGGCGTCGGCCTGGAAGAACCCCGGGACGACCTGGACGGCGACTTCACCAGGGAAGCCCGGCCGGACGGCACCGGCCCGCGCCGGTCGGAGAGCTGACCGACGGGTCATCGATTGGCTCACACCGCCCCGGGCAGCGGCGGCAACGGATGCCCCGCGACGTAGCATTGCGGGCATGTCAGCACCCGTCAGCACCGTCGAGGACGCGATCCAGGCCGCCCTGGCCACCGTCAACGACCCGGAGATCCGCCGGCCCATCACCGAGCTGGGCATGGTCCGCTCCGCCACGATCGGTGCCAGCGGTGTCGTCCGCGTCGAGCTCCTGCTCACCGTCGCCGGCTGCCCGCTGAAGGACAAGCTGCGTAACGACATCACCGCCGCCGTCGCCGCCGTCCCCGGCGTCACCGGCGTGGAGATCGACTTCGGTGTGATGACCCCCGAGCAGCGGCAGGGGTTGCAGTCGCAGCTGCGCGGCGGCGGCGCCACCGAGGAGCCCGTCATCCCGTTCGCCCAGCCCGGCTCGCGCACCCGCGTGTACGCGGTGGCCAGCGGCAAGGGTGGCGTCGGCAAGTCCAGCGTCACGGTCAACCTGGCGGCGGCCCTCGCCGCCCGTGGGCTCTCCGTCGGGGTCGTCGACGCCGACATCTACGGCCACTCGGTGCCCCGGATGCTCGGCACCGAGGCCCGGCCCACCCGGGTCGAAGACATGATCATGCCGCCGCAGTCGCACGGCGTGAAGGTGATCTCCATCGGCATGTTCACGTCCGGCAACGCGGCGGTCGTGTGGCGCGGCCCCATGCTGCACCGGGCATTGCAGCAGTTCCTGGCCGACGTCTACTGGGGCGACCTGGACGTGCTCCTGCTCGATCTGCCGCCGGGCACCGGTGACGTGGCCATCTCGCTGGCCCAGTTGCTGCCCAACTCGGAGATCCTGATCGTCACCACCCCGCAGACCGCCGCCGCCGAGGTCGCGGAGCGGGCCGGGGCGATCGCCCTGCAGACCCACCAGCGGGTGGTCGGCGTCATCGAGAACATGTCCTGGCTGGAGCTGCCGGACGGCTCCCGGATGGAGATCTTCGGCGCCGGCGGTGGCGAGGCTGTTGCCGAGTCGCTGAGCCGGACCATCGGCGCGCAGGTGCCGCTGCTCGGTCAGATCCCACTGGACACCCGGGTCCGCGAGGCCGGCGACGCCGGCAACCCGATCGTGCTGGCCGAGCCGGGCTCCCCGGCCGCGCAGGCGCTCGGCACGATCGCCGACCGGCTCGCCCTGCGCCGCGAGTCGCTGCTCGGCAAGCCACTCGGTCTCAAGCCAGCTGGCCGCTGACCACCGCGAACACCGTCAGCCCGTCGGTCACCGTTGGCCGGCGGGCTGAGTCGCGTCGGTGGCTGGTCGAGCCAGGCCGCCGCAGCGTGGCCGGCTTGACCAGAGCAAGCGCCGGGGCCGGGCGGGTAGGTATCGGTCGGGGCGGGTACGGGTCGGTCAGGTGGCGTCGTCGTAGCTGACGCGGGGGGCCGGCGCCGAAGGGCTGCTGGTGGCCGTGCCGGCGGACGGGGTCCCGTTCGACCGCAGGTCGGCGGCGTTGGCCACGTCCTTCAGGTCGTTGTGCACGCCGCTGACATCCGCGCGCAGGTTGTCGTAGACGCCCTGCAACGGCTTGCGGATCGCCGCCTCGTCCTCCTCGCTGAGGAGGTGCTTGCGGATGAACGCCTTCGGGTGCAGGTCTTCCAGCTGGATGTCGGTGCCCAGCTCGCGGCTCAGGTCGCCGGTGGCGTTGCGGGCCATGTTGCGCAGGTTGCGCACCAACCGCAGGCCGTCGGTGATCACGGCGGGGAGCCGGTCGCCGAAGATCAGCAGCGCAAGGAGCAGCAGCGCACCGATCTCCCACCAGTTCAGGTTGTCGAGCATCCCGCGGGCCTCCTCTCGGCGTCAGCAGCAAGACTACGCACGCCGGACGGCTTTCGGGCAAGGGGTGCGCCGCTGTTCACTTCGCGTCCGCGGCGAGAGTTACCGAGGTGTTCTGCCGGGCGGAGCCCCGCCGATACTCGACTGTCACGACCGAGCCCGGCGCGTACTTGCGGACCAATGCGGTCAGGTCGGTCGGCTCGGTCATCGGCCGACCATTGATCTTGAGGATCACGTCGCCGACCTTGAGCCCGGCGCCGTCCGCGGGGCCGGACGGTTCCACCTCGGCCAGCCGCAGGCCACCCCCGACGACCCCGGTCGGGCCGTCGGCCCGGGCGCCGATCACCGTGCGCCGGGCCTTGCCGGTGCCGATGATGTCCTGGGTCACCCGCTTGGCCTGGTTGATCGGGATGGCGAAGGCGAGCCCGATGTTGCCCGCCTCCTGCCCCTCGGCGACAAGCGACTTGATGGTGGAGTTCACTCCGACCACCCGACCGGCGCCGTCGACCAGTGGGCCGCCCGAGTTGCCGTGGTTGACCGCGGCGTCGGTCTGGATGGCGGCGTAGTAACGCACCGGGCCGCCCGGCTCGCCGGCCTGCATCGTCCGGTCCAGAGCACTCACGATGCCGGCGGTGACCGTGTTGGCCAGCGACAACGGCGAGCCGATGGCGAGCACCGGGTCACCGACCGCCAGCGCGTCGGAGTCGCCGAACTCCACCGGTCGCAGCCCGGGACGACTCACCTTGATCACCGCGATGTCCGACTCCGCGTCCTGACCGACGATGGTCGCCGGCGCGGTGCTGCCGTCGTTGAAGACCACCGAAGCCTTGCCGGTGCCGCCGGCCAGCACATGGTCATTGGTGATCACATGGCCGTCGGCGGTGGCGATGAACCCGGAGCCCTCACTGGTCCCGCCGAGGCTGCTCACCCGGACGGTGACCACGCTGGGCAGGACCCGTTCGGCGACCCCGGCCAGCGACTCCGGTTTGCGCTGGGCCAGCGCCGGCACCTCCGCGGGCGCACCACCGAGGACCGCCGCACCGGCGCCGCCGCGCACCGCGAACGCGTACCCCAGCGCACCGCCGAGGGTGCCGGCCAGCAGCGCGGTGATCACGGGAATGAGCAGCAGGTGGCGCAGTGTCGGCCGGCCCGGCGCATCGGGGTCGGTGACCGGCTCGGGCTCGGCGCCGGGTGCCACCACCCCGGGCACCACCACCGCTGTCGGGGCCGCCGGGTCGCGCCAGGGGTCGGCGAGCGCGTCCGACCACCAGGCCGACGCGTCGGCCGAGGTGGGCCCGCCCGCAGCCGGTGCCGGCCAGCCCGGTGTCGGTCCGCCAGAAGGCGCCGGCCAACTCGGTGCCGGCCCGCCGGGAGACGCCGGCCAGCCCGGTGCCGGCCCGCTGCCTGGCGAGGCGAGGGGTGCGGGGTCAGACCCCGGCATGGTCGGCGGCCCCACCGACGGGGCTCCTGCCCCGGGCGGTCGCGCCGGAGCCGGAGTCTCACCGCCCCGGCGCCAGTCCCAGCCGTCGGTCACGTCGGTGCCTCCCAGTCCGTCCCCGGATCCCGCGCCGCGTCGCCCGGCCACGGGCCGGTCTGGTCGCGGCTGACGGGATACCGCCTCCAGGATTGCACGGATGGACGCGGTGCAGTCAGCGGTTGCCCCGGTGATCGCTTCCGGCGGAGGCGCGGCTGCGCCCCACGACGGTCGCCTCTACGCTCACAGTGCCAACCCGCCCCCGCACCACGCACCGCCCCCGGAGGTGCCCCATCGCCACGGTCGCCGGTTCCGGTAGTTCGACGACACAGGCCCAGCATTTCGCCGAGTCGTACGTCACCGAGGATCTCGTTCTGCGTACCGCCCGCAGCCTGGCCCGGGAGGTGGGCCTCGACGCGGTCACACCCGGCGCGGGGGCGGCGCTGCGGCTGCTGGCCGCCGCCGGCAATGCCCGTGCGGTGGTGGAGATCGGCACCGGCACCGGGGTCAGCGGCGTCTGGTTGCTGCGCGGCATGCGCGTCGACGGCGTGCTGACCACCATCGACGTGGAGGTGGAGCACCAGCGGATCGCCCGGCGGATCTTCGCCGAGGCGGGTTTCGCGGCCGGGCGCACCCGGATCATCACCGGTCGGGCGCTCGAGGTGCTGCCCCGGCTCGCCGACGGTGCGTACGACCTGGTCTTCGTGGACGCGGAGGCGACCGGCTTCCATGCCTGTGTGGAGGCGGCGCTGCGACTGTTGCGCCCGGGGGGCGTGCTGGCGCTCAACGGCGTGCTGGCCAGCGGCCGGATCGGCGACCCGGCCGCCCGGGACGCGGAGACGGTGACGGTTCGCGAGACGATAAAGGCGGTCCGGGAGTCGGAGCACTGGATTCCCGCGCTACTTCCGGTCGGGCACGGGCTGCTCGCCGCGGTGAAGTGCTGATCCGAGCCCAGGAGGGGTCAGAGCCTCGGCCGCCCGAGGCTCTGACCCACCCACTAGTTGACGTCGGCGAGCCAGCGCAGCAACGAGCGGACGCCCCACCCGGTGGCGCCGCGGCTGACCTCGGCCTGGTCGCCGTCGGCCCAGGACGGGGCGGACATGTCCAGGTGCAGCCAGCGGTCCCGTAGGTCGCCGGTGAACTCGCGCAGGTAGAGCGCCGCCAGCACCGAGCCGGCACCCTGCGTCGGTGCGCTGTAGAGGTCGGCGATCTCGCTGCCGAGGTACTCGACGTAGTCGGTGTGCAGCGGCATCCGCCACGCCGACTCGCCGGCCGCCTCGGCTGCGGCCAGCACGCCGGCGGCCAGTTCGTCGTTCTCGCTGTACAGGGCGGCGGTGCGCTTGCCCAGCGCCACCGAGTTCGCTCCGGTGAGCGTGGCCAGGTCGAGCAGCAGGTCCGGCTTGAGCTGCTGCACCGCGTACGCCAGCGCGTCGGCGAGGACCAGCCGACCCTCGGCGTCGGAGTTGGTCGTCTCGCTGGTCGTACCGCCGTAGTGCCGGATGACGTCGCCGGGGCGGAACGCCGAGCCGCTGACCATGTTCTCGGCCAGCGGTGCCAACGTGGTGATCCGGACCGGCAGCCGCAGCGCGGCGGCGCCCAGGGTGGCGGCGACGACCGCGGCCGCGCCCGCCATGTCCTTGCGCATCAGCTTCATCGACGCCACCGGCTTGATCGAGATGCCGCCGGTGTCGAAGGTGATGCCCTTGCCGATCAGCACCACGTGCGTGCGCGCGTTGGCGGGGTGCCAGTCCAGTTCGACGAGCCGTGGTCCGCTGGCGGAGCCACCGCCCACGGCGAGGATCCCGCCGAAGCCCTCGGTGGCGAGTTCGGCCGGGCCACGGACCCGCAGCCGCAGGTCCGGAAGGTCGGCTGCGGCGGAGGCCACCTGGTCGGCGAACCACTGCGGGGTCTTCACCGAGGAGGGGGTGTTGGTCAGGTCCCGGGCGAGGTGGGTCATCGCGGCCGTGGTCCGGGCCGTGGCGACGACGTCCTCGTACCCGGTCGGGTCGTGAAGCAGCAGGTCGACGTCGGTGAGCGCCGGTCGGTCGCCGGCCTCGGTGAGCCGGAACCGGTACGGGGCGAGCAGCAACCCCTCGGTCAGCCCGCGAACCGTGGCCGGGGTGACCTCGGCCGGCAGCGCGATGGTGATATGCGTCTCAGCCGAAGCTGAGCGGGCCAGGGCCGCGCCGGCCGTCCGCCAGGCCGCCTCGCCGCCGTCACCGATGCCGAGCAGCAGCAGCCGGCCGGGGGTACGCCCGGGGCGCAGCTGAGTGTGGATCTCGCCGGCTCGGCCCGTCAGTCGGGCCGCTGACGCCAGCGCTGCCGCCTCGTCGGCCGTGCCGTCCGGGCCCGCCACGGCGGTCGACACGGGCTCGGCCGAGGTGTCACCTTCCGCCGTCGAATCGCCGGGGCGGACGGGCAGGACGAGGACGTCGAGCCGGTCGGGCTCGGCGATCAGACGGATGGCGAGCACGCGGACCGCACCTCCAGGAAAGTGTCGCGGGCCGGCGGCGAAGCCACCTGCCCACAGCGTTGAAGACCCTGAGCCACCGGTGGTTCCGGTGGCTCAGGGCCTGAAGAACGTTCCGGGCGGCGTGAGCCGCCCGGAGCACTCCTTACTCAGCCGGCCGCTGCCTTCAGTGCGTCACCGAGCGCGTTGGCCTCGTCGGGAGTCATCTCGACGACGAGCCGGCCACCGCCCTCCAGCGGGACCCGCATGACGATGCCCCGCCCCTCCTTGGTGACTTCCAGCGGACCGTCGCCCGTCCGCGGCTTCATCGCCGCCATGTTGTCTCCCCTCAGACCTACACCAGGGTCGGTGGGTTGCCCCACGCCACTTCGTCACGACCACCCGCAACGGTCACGGGGGTGTCGACAAACGATTTTCCCTGATGAACACCGCCGGACCCAAACCGGAGCAGCATTGATGTAACAGCATCTAGCTTATCTTGAGAAGGCCTGTCACAATGTGCGGTCATGCAGGCACGGTCGGCACTCTTCGACCTGTACGGCGACCACCTCCGTCCGAGGGGTGGCCGGGCACCGGTTGCTGCCCTGGTCAAGCTACTGGCGCCGCTGGGAATCGCACCGCCGGCAGTTCGCACCGCCGTCTCCCGGATGGTGCGTCAGGGCTGGCTCGAACCCCTCCGGTTGGTCTCCGGACCGGGATATTCGATCACACCGAAAGCTGCCCGCCGACTCGACGAGGCAGCGGCCCGGATCTACCGGACCGGCCGGGTCACCTGGGACGGCCGGTTCGATCTGCTGGTGTTGGCGGCTCCGGGCTCCCGGCGGGACCGCCAGCGGCTCGCCGCCAACCTGAGCTTCCTCGGCTACGGGACGCTCGACGAGCAGACCTGGGTCGCCACCCGCCCCGCCGAGGACGTCGACCTGCTCCTCGCCGAGACCGGCATCCGGTTCGAGCGGTTCACCGCCTCGCACTTCTCCGGCACCCCGGGCGCGATGGGCGTGGTCCGACGCGCCTGGAACCTGGCCGAGATCGGCCGCGCCTACGAGCGATTCGTCGCGGACCAGCGTCCGCTGCTCGCCGCGGTCACCGTGCGCAGCAGCGACGAGGAGGCGTACGCGACGCGGTTCCGCCTCGTGCACGCGTGGCGTACCTTCCTCTTCCAGGATCCGCAACTGCCCCCGGCGCTGCTGCCCGAGCGGTGGCCTGGCACCGCCGCGGCCAGCTTCTTCGACCGGCACGCAGCACGCCTGCGTCCGGCCGCCGACCGGTACGTCGAACAGTGCCTCGACGCCGGCAACCGCATCGTCCGACAGAAGGGTCGTTAGACACGTGACCGAGCCGCTGCTCGTCGACCGGACCGATGCCGTCGTCACCCTCACGCTGAACCGGCCGAACGCGATGAACGCGTTCGACGTGGCGCTCAAGGAGGCGCTGCGGGACGCCCTCGCGGAGCTGGAGACCGACCGATCCTGCCGCGCGGTCGTCCTGGCCGGGGCCGGCGGGTCGTTCAGCGCCGGTCAGGACCTGCGTGAGCACGTGGCCACCCTGGAAAACTCCGCCAGTGACCCGCTGGGCACCGTGCGGGCGCACTACAACCCGATCGCCGCCCGGCTCGCCAACCTGCCCAAGCCGGTGATCGCCGCGGTCCGTGGGATGGCCGCCGGGGCGGGCGCGTCGCTGGCGTTCCTGGCCGACATTCGCATCGGCGGCCCGACCACCAGTTTCCTGATGGCCTTCGCCAAGGTCGGTCTCGCCGCCGACACCGGCGCCTCCTGGACGTTGCCCCGACTGGTCGGCCACGCCAAGGCGGTGGAGCTGCTGCTGCTGGCCGAGCCGGTCCGCGCCGAGGAGGCCTGCCGGTTGGGCCTGCTCAACCGGTTGACGGACGACGACGAGCAGGTGCTGCCCGTCGCCCAGGAGTTGGCCGCCCGCCTCGCCGCCGGCCCGACCGTCGCGTACGGGGCGATCAAGCGACAGCTCTCCATCGCCGACGCCGGCACCCTCGCCGACGCCCTCGCCGCCGAGGCGCAGGCCCAGTCGATCTGCGGTGCCACCGCCGACCACCGGGCGGCCACCCTCGCCTTCGTCGGCAAGCAGAAACCGGTCTTCGAGGGACGCTGAACGCGATCCGGACGCCGCCCTTACCGTCCTCGAACACGGGCCGCCTAGCGTCGGCCGGTATGAGCGATCGTGAAGCGGTGGCACACCTGCTGCGCCGGGCCACCTTCGGGCCGACCGCCGACGAGGTGGACGCGGCCGAGCGGGCCGGGCCGGCAGTGACCCTGGACCGGCTACTCAAGCCGCCCGCCACGGATCGGGGTGCTGCCGCCACGCCCGTCCCGACACTGCCCCCCGACCCGTACGCCGGGCTGACCAAGGACTCCTCCCGCGAGCAGCGGCAGCAGGCCAACGCGGAGCGCCGTAAGCAACTCCAGCAGGTCACCGAGTGGTGGCTGGACCGGATGGTGGCCGCCGAGGACGGGCTGACCGAGAAGTTGCTCTTCTTCTGGCACGGGCACTGGGCCACCAGCGCGCAGAAGGTCAAGTCCGCGCGGCTGATGGTGGGCCAGTTGGAGACGCTGCGCCGGCACGGTCGTGGGCCGCTGGGCCCGCTGGTCGCCGCGATGGTGCGCGACCCCGCCCTGATCGTCTGGCTGGACGGGCAGAAGAACACCCGCAAGGCGCCGAACGAGAATCTGGCCCGCGAGCTGATGGAGTTGTTCACCCTCGGCATCGGCGCCTACAGCGAGGCCGACGTGAAGGCCGGCGCGCGGGCCCTGACCGGCTGGGTGGTCGACCGGCGTACCGGCGCGGTCCGCTTCGAGACCAAGCGGCACGACCCTGGCGAGAAGGGCATCCTCGGGCAGAGCGGCCGGTTCGACGCCGAGGCGTACGCCGGTCTGCTCGCGGCTCAACCGGCGGCGGCGACCTTCGTGGCCGGCCGGCTCTGGTTCCGCTACGCCGGCACCGAGACCCCGGCGCCGGATGGCCTGGCCGGCGCGGACACCACAGCGACACTGCGCGCGCTCTTCTCCGCGCCGGCCTTCGCGCAGACCCGGGGCACGCTGGTGAAGCAGCCGGTGGAGTGGCTCGTCGGTGCGCTGCGGCAGCTCGGCATCCGACCGTCCGCGCTGCCCGAGCAGCAACGCAGACAACTGCTCGCCGGTCTGAACGCGCTCGACCAGGTGCCGTTGCGCCCACCGAGCGTGGGCGGTTGGCCGGCCGGGGCCGCCTGGCTGACCACCTCGTCGTTGCAGGCCCGGCTGCGGACGGCCGGGGTGCTCGCCGCCGCCACGGCACCGGCGGTGCTGGCCCGGCTGACCGCCGCGCCCGCCGCCGGCCGACCGGACGCGCTGGCCCGACTGCTGGTGGTCGACAGTTGGGGCGCACGCACCCGGGCGGCTCTCACCCCGCTGGCCGGTGAACCCCGCAAGCTGCTGGCCGCCGGCCTGGTCAGCCCCGAATACACAGTCAGCTGAGCGGAGGAGTCGACATGGACACAGTGACCCGACGCAGGTTCCTGCTCACCAGCGGGGTGGTCGGCGCTGGCGCGCTGGCCGCCGGGGCCGGCGCGTACAGCCTGCGGGACCTGCTGGACACCAGCGGGGACCGCGACCCGCAGTCCCACACGCTGGTGCTGGTGACCCTCTACGGCGGCAATGACGGGCTCAACACGGTCATTCCGTACGGCGACCCGGCCTACCGGGCGGCGCGCCCGGAGCTGGCGTACCCGGACGGCGAGGTGCGGCGGTTGGACGACGACTTCGGCCTCAACCCGGCGCTGGCAGGCCTGCACCAGCGCTGGTCCGGCGGTGGGCTGGCGATCGTGCGCGGAGTCGGCTACCCGAAGCCCGACCGTAGCCACTTCCGGTCGATGGACATCTGGCACACCGCGCAACCGGACCGGCCGGGCAACACCGGCTGGCTCGGGCGGTGGCTGGACCGCGCCGGCGGCGACCCCCGGCTGGCGGTCTCCTTCGAGCCGGCGCTGCCGCCGCTGCTGGCCGGGGCGCAAAGCGCCGGTGCGGCAGTGCCGGTGAGCGACCGAAAGGCCGCCAAGGGGCTGCCCGAGGAGACGCTCATTGCGTTCGCCGCCGCCGAGTCGGGCGAGTCGGCGGCCCGGGGTCGGGCCGCCGCCTGCTTCGCCGACCTACGGTCGGTGGACGAGATGATCCGCCAGGTACGCGACTCCGCCGACCCGGACACGGCGGAACCGGACGGCGAGCAGGCCCCCGCCACTGCCACCGGCGGGGCCCGCACCCCGCTGGACGCGCAGCTCGACCTTGTCGCGCAGTGCGTCGAGGCGGGAGTGTCCACCCGGGTCTTCTCGGTGTCGCTGGGCGGCTTCGACACGCACGCCGACGAGAAACAGTTGCAGGCAGTGCTCCTGGGTCAACTGGACCGGGCGTTGACCGGGTTCGCCGACCGGATGAGTCGCACCGAGGCGGGCCGGAAGGTGGTGGTGGCGGTCTACTCCGAGTTCGGCCGTCGGGTACGCGCCAACGCCTCGGACGGCACCGACCACGGCACCGCCTCGGACGTGCTGCTGCTCGGCGCGGGCGTGCGGGGCGGCTGGCACGGCGCGCCGCCGAGCCTCACCGACCTCGACGACGGCGACCTGAAATACACCACCGACTTCCGGGACGTCTACGCCACGCTGCTGGAGCGGGTGCTGGACACCGACCCGGGCCCGGTCCTCGCCGACTGGCGGGGACGAGTGGACAAACTCTTCTAGTCGCCCTCTTCCGGGTCCTGGTTGGCCTGCTCGCCCAGCACGAACGCCTGCATGGCCAGCTCGTCGCCGGCCGGCGAGACGAAGGCGGGCAGCTCACGCGGGCCCAGTTCCTGCACGTAGGACCAGAACAGCCGAACCGCCTCGGCCCGCGTGCCGGCCTCGATCGGCAGGTCGAGGCTGACCAGCCAGGTGCGCCGAGCCGGGGGCGGGCCGAGCCGGTCGGCCAGCGCCCGGAAGGCCGCCGGCTCCACCGCGGTGACCGCTCCGTCGAGTGTCAGCAGGTCGGCCGGCACCGGCTCGTCGAACGCCCGCCGGGTGTACGCGACGACGAGCGTGCCCGGCTCGACCGGGGACTGGGGGTCGTCCGGGTCTTCGCGGTGACGTCGGCCCGGCGCGGTGACCCGGCCGAGGGCCACCAGCCGTGGCGGCGCGTCGACCAGCACGGCCACCTGGTCTCCCGGCCCTGGCCGGGCGACGTCGGTCAGCCCGGTCAGCTCAAGCGTGTCGTGGTGCACGAGCCGCTCGGCCTCGTACCGTTCGGCGGGCAGCAGCAGCGCCCAGGTGCCCACCCCGTCGGCGTTGCCGGCCGCACCGGCCCGGTGCGCGGTCTCGGTCGTCATGCCTGCCATCTCATCACGCCGCCGGTGGGAGGGTGACGTGACAGCCGACGATGTGATCGTCGACCATCCCGGTGGCTTGCATCAGCGCGTACGCGGTGGTCGGGCCGACGAACCGGAAGCCGCGCTTCTTGAGTGCCTTGGCCATCGCCGTCGACTCCGGTGTGATCGGCGCCAGCTCGGCGAACGAGGCGGGGCGAGCTGGCCGGGGCTCCGGCGCGAAGGACCAGAGGAGTGTGGACAGGCCCTCCGGCAGTTCCAGTGCGGCGCGGGCGTTGGCGATCGCCGCCTCGATCTTGGCCCGGTTGCGGACGATGCCGGCGTCGGCGAGCAGCCGGGTCACGTCGGCGTCGTCGTAGCGGGCGACGGTCGGGATGTGGAACTCGCCGAAGGCCAGCCGGAACGCCGGACGCTTGCGCAGGATGGTCAGCCAGGACAACCCCGACTGGAACGCCTCCAGCGTCATCCGCTCGTAGAGCGCGTCGTCGCCGTGCAGCGGCCGCCCCCACTCGGTGTCGTGGTAGATGGCGTAGTCGGGGGTGCTCGACCCCCAGGCGCAGCGGGGCAGCCCATCGGCGCCGATCACCAGGTCAGTCACCTCGTACACGCTAGGGCATCCGTCCGACACCCCATTGCCACCGGCCGTCCGGCTGCCTATGGTGCTTGTTACCGACCGGTAGGTCGGGGTCACCCGATGGTGCGCCCCGACCGGTGACGGCGAGCGGAGGCCGCGCGATGAAGGAATTCCCGGACGTCATCGCCTGGTCGATTCCGGCCTTCGTGCTGCTCGTCGTGCTGGAGCGGGTCTCCTACCTGCTGCACCGCGACGACGACGAGGTCGGCTACGGCGGCGCCGACACCGCTACCAGCCTGACGATGGGGCTGGGGAGCATCTTCGCCGACCTGCTCTGGAAGGTGCCGATCGCCGCCGCGTACGCGCTGCTCTACGCACTCACCCCGCTGCGGGTCGCCGAGCTGTGGTGGACCTGGCCGCTGATTCTGCTCGCGCAGGACTTCTGCTACTACTGGTCGCACCGCGGCCATCACGTGATCCGCATCCTCTGGGCCTCGCACGTGGTGCACCACTCGTCGCAGCGGTTCAACCTCTCCACCGCGCTGCGTCAGCCGTGGACCGGCCTGACCAGCTGGGTGTTCTACATCCCGCTGATCGTGGCCGGCGTCCACCCGGCCGTTGTCGCGTTCTGCGGCTCGGTCAACCTGCTCTACCAGTTCTGGATCCACACCGAGCGGATCGACAAGATGCCGCGCTGGTACGAGGCGGTGTTCAACACCCCGTCGCACCACCGGGTGCACCACGCGTCGCAGGGCAGCTACCTGGACCGCAACTTCGGCGGCATCCTGATCGTCTGGGACCGGCTCTTCAGGTCGTTCGCGCCGGAACGGGAGCGTTGCGTGTACGGCCTGACCAAGAACGTCGGCAGCTACAACCCGGTCCGGGTGGCCTTCCACGAGTACGCCTCGATCGCCCGGGACCTGCGCGCCGCGGTGACCTGGCGGCACCGGGTCGGGCATCTCTTCCGCGCGCCCGGCTGGCAGCCGGCACCGGGCTCCCCGGTCAGGGCAGTCGGCCCTGCTCGACCAGACGCGCAAACCTCTTCAGCGCCTGGGTGAGGCCGAGCTTGGAGCCGGGCCAGAGCACCGGCCACGCCAGTCGACCGGCCCGGCCGCCCGGCAGGTGGAACCACTCGTGCCAGACGACCTGGGTGCGGTCCCGGCCCAACTGCGTGCAGCGCAGCACCCCCGGGCCGCGCAGCAGTTGGCCGTGGTGCACGACGCCGATCTCGTACGGCTCGTCGACCCGTACCACCAGCATCTCGTCGCGCAGCGTCGCCCGGCCGAGCGCGGTCACCGCCTCGATCCGGCTGCCCTCGCGCCCGTCGCCCTCGACCACCCGCACGCGGGTGAACGGGATCCAGTCGGACTGACGCTCCCAGGCGAGCAGCGCGGCGAACACCCGCTCCGCCGGGGCGTCGACGATCACCGTGGCCGTCACCTCACCGGCACCGGGTCGGGCCGCCTCCCGAAGATCGTCGGCGCCCTCCGGCTCGGTCACGCCGACTCCGACCGAACCACCGCGTCGCGCTGCTCGGTGGCGTCGGCGGAGGCGTCACCGGTCTGCTCACGATCGGCCGACTCGTCGTCGACGGGCGCGGCGGCAGGCGCCACCCCATCGGAATCGGCCGGGGACGAGGTCGCTGTGGGCACCGGGCCGGGGGTCGTCGAGCCGACCGGGGCCGAGCCCGCCTCGCCGGTCAGCGGCACGTCTTTACCCGGCTCCACTGCCTTGCCCGGCTCGGCCGGCTCCGCCGCGTCGGTGGTGGTCACCTTGCTCGCGGACTGCTCGCGGGCCTGCCGCAGCACGTCCGCATCGTCGGTGCGCCCCTCACGCAAGGCGATGACCTCCGACTCCAGTACGCCGATCAGCTCGGACTTGTAACCGATGTCGTAGGCGGCACGGCGCAACGCCTGATCGACCTGGTCCATCCGGTACCCGCGCAACCCGGTGTCGAAACGGACCGCCCCCACGTCGGATTCGCGCAACGGGCGGGTGCCCGGCAACGCCACGGCCTGCGAATCCGGCTCGGCCGGCACCAGGCCGGGATCACGGCCGCTGACCAGCACCGTCACGCCGAATATCACCGCCGCGACGGTCAACGCCACGACCAGGAGGAGCAGAAGCTGACCCATGTACTGATCGTGGCATGGCGGCCGGCCGGGAGCGACCCCGCCACCCGCCTCGATCACGATCGGTGCCGACGCCCGCCCGGAACGGTGGACGGGCGACCGACTAGCGTCGGGACCGGCCGACGCGGCGGCGACGGCGCGAACTTCCAGGAGGCGGGCATGGCCGGGGCGCTTCGGCTGGGTGGGCACACGTTCGCCCCCGGCGAGCTGGTGGTGATGGCGATCATCAACCGCACGCCGGACTCGTTCTTCGACCGGGGGGCCACCTACGCCGCCGACAGCGCTCTGCGCGCTGTGGAACGGGCGGTGGACGAGGGCGCGGCCATCATCGACATCGGCGGGGTCAAGGCCGGGCCCGGCGCGAACGTGGACGTCGCCGAGGAGATCCGACGCACTGTGGACACCATCGCCGCCGTCCGAGCCGCGTTTCCCGAGCTGGTGATCTCCATCGACACCTGGCGTGCCGAGGTGGCGACGGAGGCCGTGGCCGCCGGCGCCGACCTCCTCAACGACACCTGGTCGGGCGCCGACCCGGCGTTGGTCCGGGTGGCCGCGCGGACCGGCGCCGGCCTGGTCTGTTCGCACGCCGGCGGGCTGACGCCGCGGACCAGGCCGCACCGGGCCGCCTTCACCGACGTGGTCGCCGACGTGGTCGCGACGGTGACCGGGCTCGCCGAGCGCGCGGTGGCGGCAGGGGTACGCCACGACGGCATCCTCATCGACCCGGCTCACGACTTCGGCAAGAACACCCGGCACTCGCTGGAGATCACCCGCCGACTGGACGAGCTGACCGCAACCGGCTGGCCGGTGCTGGTGGCGCTCTCCAACAAGGACTTCATCGGTGAGACGTTGGGCCTGCCGGTGGCCGAACGGCTGGAGGGGACGCTCGCCGCGACGGCAGTCTCGGCCTGGTTGGGCGCCCGGGTCTTCCGGGCCCACCAGGTCGGCCCGACCCGCCGGGTGCTGGACATGGTGGCCTCGATCCGAGGCGACCGCCCGCCGACGGCGACCCGCCGGGGCCTCGCCTGACCAGTCGTCGCCGTGAACGACCGCAAACGGCCGGACGGACCGACACGATCGCCGGAGGCCGTGGCGCTCAGGTCCAGCGGAGGATGTTCCTACGCCAAGCGTAGAGGATGCCGAGCGCGAGCACCGCCACGAACACCGCCATCTCCACCACCGTCACCAGGCCGAAGCCCGGCCGGTCGAAGACCACTGCCCAGGGGAAGAGGAACACCGCCTCGACCGCGAACAGCACGTACAGGTAGGCGTACACGTAGTAGCGGATCTGCATCTGCGCCCAGTCGGCACCGACCGGGTCGAGCCCGCACTCATAGCTGGCCCGCTTGCCCGGCGGGTCGGCCGGACGCGCCGGACGTAACACCCGGTTGGCCGAGAACGCCGTAACGAAGAAGAGAACGCTGGCGAGCAGCAGGAGCCCGAGCGTCGCGTACGAGCCCAGGTATCCGGTCACAGCCGGCAGCCTACCGTCCGCCCGGACGGGCCGTCCCAAACACGTTACGAATTTGTTTCCAGTTGGGACTAGTGCATTGGGGCAACTGTTACCGAATATTGGACACCCACCCATGTCACCGGAGGACAGATGGCCCGCGTGAAGGCATCGCCCGGTAACCGGGCGGAGGGGCGGCGTTCCACGCCCCTGCTGGCGACCGCGCTCGCGCTCGGCCTACTCACGGCGCTCGCCGTGGGGCCGGCCTGGGCCAGCGCGGCCGCACCGGACGCGGACCCGGTCGCGACCTCGGCCGAACCGATCAACGAGCCCGGAGGGGAGGAGCCCCCGACCACACCGGCGGAGGAGCCGACCCCGACCGAAGACCCGGGCGGTGAACCGGAGCCGACCGAGCCGGCACCGGAGACCAGCGCGCCACCACCGGAGACGACGCCACCGGCGCCGGTGACCTCAGCCCCGGAGGTCCCGCCGGCGCCGACCGCCAGCGCGCCCGCGCCGGGCGGCACCACCCGACCGCCCAGCCCGGCTCCCCCGGTGCCACCGACGCTGCCCCCGGCCCCGCCGACACCCCCGGCGCCGACGGTCCGCCCGCCCGCGCCGGGTTCGGCGCCGCCGCCGCAGAACCCACTGGGCGTGCAGGTCACCACCGGCGACGTCACCCTCACCGAGGCGTACTGGAACACGCCGAGCACGGCCGTCACCCTCCAGGTCACCGTGCACAACACCGGTACCACCACGGAACAGATCCGATTGGCGTACACGCTGCCCGCCGGGTTGACCGACGCCGGCACGAAGGGCTGCGTCGCCGCCGGTGGTGGGACGTACCGTTGTGGGGCCTGGACCGCCGGAGCGGGCGTCCGGTTCAGTACCGTGCTGCGGCTACGGGTCGCTGGTACGGCGTGGAAGCAGATGCCGCTCAGCGGCTCCGTCCAAGTCGTCGCGGACGCGCCGGAAGCGGCCGGGGAGGCGACCGACGACCAGGGCTTCGCGGTGCTCTTCCCGCCCGGTCCGCCGGTGCCCGGGATCGCGCTCGCCGCCGACGAGGTGGCCTTCGACATCAGCGGCGGCCCCAGCACCCTCACGCTGCGGCTGGGCAACACCGGCGCGGTGGACGCCGCCGGCCGGGTCGAGGTCGTCCTGCCGGCCGGCGTGACCGTGCCGACCCCACCGCTGGGCTGCGTGGCGGTCGACCCGACACGTACCCGCTGCGACGCCGGCCTGGTGCTGGCGGGAACGACCGCCGAGGTGCAGCTACCGGTGGAGGCGACGCCGCAGGCGCAGCGGGAGGCGCCGCTGTCCGGGGCCGTGATCGGTCAACTCGATCCACGCAGCGGCCCGACCCGTCGGGTGCAGATGAGCTTCCGGATCACCGCGGCGGCCGCCCTGGCCACTCCGGTGGTCTCTCCGCCCGCGCCGACCGGCTCGCAGGGCGTACTGCCCGCCGGTGCCGCGACCGACGACGGCGGGTTGACCTCGGCGCAGCGCACCGCGGTCATCCTGATCGCGGTCTCCACGCTGCTGGTGGTGCTGGCTCTCACGCTGGCCACGACCTCGCTGCGCCGCCGGCTCGGCGGTCCGCCGCCCGAGCCCGCGCCCAACCCGGCCGACTGATCGACGGACGACCCCGGCAGCGGGCAGCCGGGGTCGTCCGCGCAACCGGTGGTGATCTGAATTACGGCGGGCGGGGCGTAACACCGCAAATGCGGGCGTTTCGCGACCACATCGGGTCCCAGTCGGCGGACCTCCGGGGATGGTTAGGGCTCCCTTAGACGTAGGCTCTCAGGTGAGGAACGACAGCGGCCGGACCAGCCTGGGGCGGTGCGGTGAAGCGTTGCGTCAAGGAGGTTCCGTGGCCGGGCAAGCCCCGCAGTCGCGAACGAAGGTGGCACAGTGACCAAGCAGATCCGTCAACTCGACCGGGTGGTCATCCGGTTCGCCGGTGACTCCGGCGACGGCATGCAGCTGACCGGCGACCGGTTCACCTCGGAGACGGCGCAGCTCGGCAACGACATCTCCACGCTGCCAAACTTTCCCGCCGAGATCCGGGCTCCCGCCGGCACCCTGCCCGGCGTGTCGAGCTTCCAGGTGCACTTCGCCGACTACGACATCCTCACGCCGGGCGACGCGCCCAACGTGCTGGTGGCGATGAACCCGGCGGCGCTCAAGGCCAACCTGGCCGACCTGCCGCGCGGCGCGGACATCATCGTCAACACCGACGAGTTCACCAAGCGCAACCTCGCCAAGGTCGGTTACCAGACCAGCCCACTGGACGACGACTCACTGGCCGGCTACGTCGTGCACCCGGTGGCGCTGACCTCGATGACGGTCGGCGCGCTCGCCGCCCACCAGGTGTCCAAGAAGGACGCCGAGCGGTCGAAGAACATGTTCGCCCTCGGCCTGCTCTCCTGGATGTACTCCCGGCCCTACGAGTCGACGCTGCGCTTCCTGGAGCGCAAGTTCGCGGCTCGTCCGGAGCTGGTCGCCGCGAACGTCGCCGCCTTCAAGGCCGGTTGGAACTTCGGCGAGACCACCGAGGACTTCGCGGTCCGCTACGAGGTCAAGCCGGCCAAGATGAAGCCGGGCACCTATCGCAACATCACCGGCAACGCGGCGCTCTCGCTGGGGTTGGTCGCCGCAGGGGTCCGCTCCGGGCTGCCGGTCTTCCTCGGCGCGTACCCGATCACGCCCGCGTCGGACATCCTGCACGAGCTGAGCAAGCACAAGCGGTTCGGCGTTCTCACAGTGCAGGCCGAGGACGAGATCGCCGCCGTCGGCGCCGCACTCGGTGCCTCCTACGGCGGGTCGCTCGGCGTGACCACCACCAGCGGCCCCGGCGTGGCACTCAAGAGCGAGACCATCTCGCTCGCGGTGGCGCTGGAGCTGCCGCTGGTGATCGTGGACGTGCAGCGCGCCGGCCCGTCGACCGGCATGCCGACCAAGACCGAGCAGGCCGACCTCAACATGGCGCTCTACGGTCGGCACGGTGAGGCGCCGGTCGCGGTGATCGCGCCCCGGTCACCGTCGGACTGCTTCTTCGCGGCGCTGGAGGCGGCCCGGATCGCGCTGACCTACCGCACCCCGGTGATCCTGCTGTCCGACAACTACGTCGCCAACGGCTCCGAGCCGTGGCTGCTGCCGGACGTGGAGTCGCTGCCCGACCTCCGGGTCGAGTTCGCCACCAAGCCCAACGGCGAGGACGGCACCACCTTCCTGCCCTACCTGCGTGACCCGGAGACCCTGGCCCGGCCGTGGGCGATCCCCGGCACCGCGGGCCTGGAGCACCGGATCGGCGGTCTGGAGAAGGCCGACAAGACCGGGGACATCTCCTACGACCCGGCCAACCACGACTTCATGGTGCGCACCCGGGCCGCCCGGATCGAGACCATTCCGGTGCCGGACATTGAGGTGGAGGACCCGGACGGCGACGCCCGGGTGCTGGTCCTCGGCTGGGGCTCGACGTACGGGCCGATCGGCGCGGCGTGCCGCGGGGTCCGCCAGCGCGGCCTCTCCATCGCCCAGGCGCACCTGCGGCACCTGGCACCGATGCCGGCCAACCTCGGTGAGGTGCTCCGCTCGTACGACAAGGTGGTCATCCCGGAGATGAACCTGGGCCAGCTGGCCCACGTCATCCGGGCTCGCTACCTGGTCGACGCGATCAGCTACAACCAGGTCCGCGGCCTTCCGTTCACGGCCGCCGAGCTGGAGACGACGCTGGAAGAGGTGCTGAAGAATGTCTGAGCCCGTCGCCGTCAAGCTCACCGCCAAGGACTTCAAGTCCGACCAGGAGGTGCGCTGGTGCCCCGGCTGCGGTGACTACGCGATCCTGGCAGCCATCCAGCAGTTCATGCCGGAGCTGAACATCCCCCGGGAGCGCACCGTCTTCGTCTCCGGGATCGGCTGCTCGTCGCGCTTCCCGTACTACATGAACACGTACGGGATGCACTCGATCCACGGTCGGGCCCCGGCGATCGCGACCGGCCTGTCGGTGTCCCGGCCGGACCTGTCGGTCTGGGTGGTCACCGGCGACGGCGACGCGCTCTCCATCGGTGGCAACCACCTGATCCACGCGCTGCGGCGCAACGTCAACCTCAAGATCCTGCTGTTCAACAACCGGATCTACGGTCTGACCAAGGGTCAGTATTCTCCGACGTCCGAGGTCGGCAAGATCACCAAGTCGACACCGACCGGCTCGGCGGACGCCCCGTTCAACCCGCTCTCGCTCGCCCTCGGCGCGGAGGCCAGCTTCGTGGGCCGCACCATCGACTCCGACCGCAAGCACCTCCAGTCGGTGCTGCGGGCCGCCGCAGAGCACGAGGGCTCGGCCTTCGTGGAGATCTACCAGAACTGCAACATCTTCAACGATGGGGCGTTCGACCAGCTCAAGGACCCGTCCACCCGGGACGACTACCTGATCCGCCTGGAGCACGGGCAGCCGATCACCTTCGGCGCTGCTCGCGAGCCGAACGGCCAGCTCGGCGGCGCCGACGGGCGGTTCTGCGTGGTGCACCCGCCGGGCGGCTTCGGCCTGGAGGTCCGGGACACCAGCTCGGTCCGTCCGGAGGAGATCGTCGTGCACGACGCGACGGTGGCCGACCCGGCGTACGCCTTCGCGCTGTCCCGGCTGCCCGGCCTGGACCTGCGCAACACTCCGATCGGGGTGTTCCGCTCGGTGGACCGGCCGTCCTACGACAGCGTGGTGCAGGCTCAGCTCGCGGCCGCCAAGGCGACTGTCACCGAGACCCCCGAGCAGCAGCTCGCCGGCCTGCTGGGCAGCGGCGACACCTGGACAATCATGTAACGCCCCGAAATGGGACAGGGCCCGCAACCGTTAGGTTGCGGGCCCTTCCCGTTACTGCTGCGGACAGCCTGATCAGAAGACCAGGTTGAAGTAGTCCCAGTCGGTGCCGATGACCCCGCCGCTCGAGTCGATCCACTGGCCGTAGCCGTTGGTCGTGTAGAGCCGCATCCGGCCACTGCCGTCGACGCCGAGCATGTCCATCATGTTGTCGCCGCTCCAGTCGCCCGGAACGATGATGTTCTTGAAGCCCTGCCAGCCGCTACCGATCTTGGTGCCGAGCGGGTTGGTCCAGCCGCCCTTGCTGTCGGACTGGTACATCTTCAGGTCGCCGGTCGAGGTACGACCGATCAGCACCTCACGCCCGTCGCCCTTCCAGGCCCCAGGGGTGAGGAACAGGTTGAAACCGTTCCAGCCGTTGCCGATCTTGGTGCCCAGCGGGTTCTCCCAGCCGCCACTACCGTTGCTGGTGTAGCGGATCAGGTCGCCGTTGGACTTGCGCACCAGAAGGCTCGGCCGGTTGTTGCCCAGCCAGTTGTTCGTCACCATGAGCGCGGTGAAGCCCTGCCACCCGGTGCCGATCCTCTTCGCGCCACCGACGAAGTTGCCCTTGCCATCGGTGTTGTAGATGAACAGCTCACCGTTGGGCTTCATCGCCATGATGGACGGCTTCTTGTCGCCGTTCCAGTTGTAGACGCGGAAGACCCGGCTGTAGATGTTCCAGCCCGCGCCGATGGTCTGATACCCGAAGAAGCCGCCGTACCCGTCGTTGGAGAAGCCACTGCCGTAGTGCAGATCCAGGTTGCCGGCGGCGTCGCGGGACAGCAGGTCGGTGTGACCGTCGCCCGTCCAGTCCGCGTTGACCAGCGACGGACGGGTCAGGTCCGCCTTGATGGAGTTGTTGTAGTAGCTCAACCGCTCGTAGTAGCCGGGCGACGAACCACACGGCGCGAAGCCCCAGTCGGTGATGCCGACCTGGACCCCGTTGACGAGTAGCGGACCGCCGGAGTCACCCCCGCAGGTGTCGCTGCTCGGTGTGGCGTCGGTGCCCGCTCCAGCGCAGATCATCCGGTCGGCGAGGTAGAGCCCGGGGATGTCGCAGTCCGCATCGGACCGCATCGGAACAGTCGCCTTGCGCAGCCGGCTGTCCGGGTTCTCCTCGTCGGACGTGGTGACGCCGTAGCCCGCGATCTGGGCCTGCTTGCCAGCCACGTACGGAGTCTGGTCACCCTGGGCGCTCAACGACACCGGCTTGTACACGCTGGGCAGGTTCTGCTTCAGCGTGAGGACCGAGACGTCGTCCACGATCGGCGCGGTGTCGGGGTTCTCATACTGCTGGGCGATGTTCCAGCCCGGGTGGGTCCAGGTCGAGGCGACCTCGGCGACGAACCCGCTGCCACCGACGAGCTGGCCGTTGCTGTCGACCAGCCGGTCGTTGCCGGCGATGACCCGAGTGGTGCCGGGCCCGTCGGCGGTGCAGTGCGCGGCCGTCAGCACCTTGTTGGGGGCGATGATGGTGCCGGTGCACCAGTACCACTGGAACTCGTCGCCGACCTGGAGGGTGGTGACGATACCCACGATGTACGGAAACTCGGAGGCGCTCGCCAGGGTCCCCTGGAAGACCTTGGGGGAGGCGCCGGTGCCGGACTGGAAGGCCCGGCCCTGGGCGCCCGGCTTGGGAAGCGTGAGCTTCCCCTTGTGCAGGTTCGGCAGCTTGCTCGACCGGTCCGGTCGCTCGCTGCTTGCCACGTCGTACGCGCCGCCGCCGGGGGCGGCTTGAGCACTGGTCGTGGGTGCCACGGCCGCCACGCCCGTGAGAGCGAGGCCCGCCGCGACACCGGCGTACCACCGCCGTCGGGCTCCTGCGGATGTTGCCACTTCAGCCACTGATTGCTTCCCGTCGTTCGATTAACGAGGCACTCGGAACTGCCCGGGATGACCTGCGTGGGACGCGACGGGTGAACGACAAACCACACCAGGGCGGAGTCCGCCCGGAACTAGAAAGATTTCCCCGTCGTGCCTGCGCCAACGACGCTGCACCGGCAAGCCCCGGCAGCGACACCCATTGACAGCTCTAAGCCCGGACACCGTAGCAAGGGTTCGTTCGGGAAGCTGCCCGGTAACGAGGTTTTTCCATGATCCGCAACCAGACCGCGACGAACCGAGGGGGTCAGCGCAGCCGCGAATCATCCGGACGGGTTGCGGCTCCCGCCGCCTGGTGCGCACAAACTGGATGTCCCGCCCCGGAGGGGTGGCCGTTCCGGTGTGGAGCGGCCGCCCTCCGGGCGACGAGAGACGAGGGACGACTGGTCAGCGGGCGGCGCCGGCCGGCAGCCAGAGGTTGTCGATCTCCTTCTCGGCCGCCGTGAGACTCGCCTCGTGCAGCGGGATCAGCTCGGCCATCGCCGGCACCGACGGCGCCAGGGTCAGCTCGGCGCTGATGAAGCGCGGCTGCATGCCGGTCATCGACAGGCCGTGCGGGAGCCACGGCTCGGCGTGGTCCCAGCCGTAGCGAGGTGTGCCCTCGCCGTAGCCGCCGCCCCGGGTGGCCAGCACCACGAACTCGCGTCCGCCGAGCAGGCCCTCCTGCGTCGTCGGGTCGTACGCCAGCCCGGGAACGATCAGGTGGTCCACCCAGGACTTGACGCTGCTGGGCGCGCCGAAGTTGTAGAGCGGCAGGCCGAGCAGCACCACGTCGGCCTGCTTCACCTCGTCGACCAGCCGCTCGCTGAGCTCCCAGGAGTCCCGCTGGGCCGGGGTGTGCTGCTCCGGGGGGGTCATCCGCGCCAGGCCACTCTCCGCGTCCAGGTGCGGCAGCGGCTCGGCGCCCAGGTCCCGGTAGGCAACGGTGCCGTCCGGGTGGGCCGCACGCCAGGCGTCGACCGCGCGGGCGGTGAGCCGCCGGCTGACCGACCAGTCACCGCGGATGCTCGAATCAATATGCAGCAGATGCATTATTCCTCCTTCAGGAATCGTCTGTGAAGCACCAACTATTTATAGCAGGCCGATGTTCCGTCAGGTCGGTAGACTGGGTCACATGTCCGCGCAGCCGCTCGACTCCTCCGAGCACCGCTCGGGCGCACTCCTGGACCATCTGGCCCGGCGGATGCGACTGCGCTCGGAGTCGGTGCTGGCGCCGCTGGGCCTACGCCCCCGGCATCTGGTCGCGCTCACCGTGCTGCGCGCCGGCGGCGGCACCGGGCAACAGGCGCTCGCCACCATCCTGGAAATGGACAGCACCAACATCGTCGGGCTGCTCAACGACCTGGAGGCGAAGCAGCTGATCGAGCGTCGGCGCTCAGCCGAGGATCGCCGCCGACACGTCGTCGAACTCACCGACGATGGGGCAAAACGCCTCAGCGAGGCCGAATGCGCCCTGGCCGGCGCCGAGGACGAGGTGCTGGGCGCACTGGATCCCGCCGAGCGGGAGACGCTCTACAAGCTGCTCAGCCGGGCCTCCACCGGCACGTCGATCAACTGCACCGAGGCGATCCGCGCCACCGGCGACACCTGCTGACGCCGCGTCACCACAACGGCGGCGGCCAGCACACCGGCCAACGGCGGCGGAGCCGTCGGGGCCACCTCAGCGACCGAGCGGCCAGGCCCGCCCAGCAGTGGCGGGACGATCAGGCGGTGGTGGCCGACTGGGGGCGGTCGTCGCGTACGTGCACCAGCATGTCGCCGGTCTCGATCACCGCGCCGGCCCGGTCGGCCAGGCTGACCACCTTGCCCCGCCGCACCAGGGCGATCACCAACGACTCCAGCTCTCGCGGCGAGCGACCCACCTCGTCCCGCTCCGCGGAACGCATCGCCAGCGCCATGCCCTGGCCGGGAGTGAGCAGGTCCTCCACCACGTCGATCAGCGGCGGCGCCGAGGTGGACAGGCCGAGCAGCCGGCCCGCCGTGGCCGAGGAGACGATCACATGGTGCGCCCCGCTCTGCTTGAGCAGCGGGGCGTTCTCCGCCTCCCGGGCCGCCGCGATGATGCGGACCTGCCCGGCGGTGAGCTGCCGGACCGTCAGCGCGACCAGCACCGACGCGTCGTCGCTGTCGGTCGCGATGATCACGGCCTTCGCGTTCTTGACGTGCGCCTCGTTCAGCACCGACGAGCGCGTCGCCGAGCCCTCGATCGCCACCAGCCCGGCGGAGGTGGCCTGCCGCAGGGCGGCGGCGCTGCGCTCCACCACCACGATCCGCGAGCGGTCCAGACCGTTCTCCATCAGGGCGGAGACAGCGCTGCGCCCCTTGGTGCCGTAGCCGCAGATGATGACGTGGTCCTTCACGGCTCTCCTCCACCGCGACAGGCGACGGCCGGTCCGGTACTGCTCGGTCAGAACTTCCAGGGTGGTGCCGACCAGGATGATAAGGAAGATCACTCGGGCCGGGGTGATGAAGAGGACGTTGACCAGCCGGGCCGACGGCGCGGCCGGGGTGATGTCCCCGTAGCCGGTGGTCGAGAGCGACACGACCGCGTAGTAGAAGCAGTCGAGGAGGGTGAGGCCGTCCTCGTTGACATCGCGGTAGCCGTCCCGGCCCAGATAGACCGCGGCGACCACGGCGAAGACCAGGCCCAGGGCAGCGGCGAGCCGAAGGCTCAGCGCGCTCAGTGGGCCCCGACGCTGCGCGGGAAAATGGATCACCGTCGAACCTGCTCCCCCGCCGTCGCCTGCACGCCCACAACATAGCGGGTACACCGTCGGCCGCACGTCCGGGTCGCGGCGGACAACCGGCGTCGCGCCCGCACCCGACTACCGGATGAGAGCCCCGGGCCCGCGCCGTCGGAGCGGCGCGGGCCGGACGGGTCGGTCCGGACGGCCGAGGACGGGCATGATGAGGGTGTTCCCGACGACGACCGCGAAAGTGAGGCCGGCATGTCGTTGCTGCGACGAGTCATCGGCGGAGTGCTCCGCCGCCACCGCCAGCGTCAGGGCCGCACGCTGCGCGAGGTGGCCGCGTCAGCCGACGTCTCCGTGCCCTACCTCTCGGAGGTCGAGCGGGGTCGCAAGGAGGCCTCCTCGGAGGTGCTGGCCGCGATCTGCCGAGCGCTCGGCATCAGCCTCGCCGACCTGCTCGGCGAGGCCCGCGACGACATGCGCCGGGTCGAGCCCCGCCTCCCGGCCGCGCCGCGCGCCGCGCTCACCCACCTGGAGCGCGTCGATGCGACTCGCCGGGAGATCGGCAACGCCACCCTGCTGGTGGGTCCACGTGTCGGCGGGTTCGTCCTGCACCGCGGGCCGGTGGCGAGCGAGCCGACCCTCAGCGTCGACGAAAGGGCCTCCGTTGGTGGCTCGCGCCCCGGTCCGCGTACCGCCGCCCTGACTGACTGCGCGCAGACCCGGCCGGGCCTGCGGCGGCTGACCGTCGCGTAGGCCGCGCGGGTTCTGCCGTCGGCGGATCTGCCGGCGGCAGAATCACTGGGCCAGCCACCGCCGTCGCCCGCACGCTGAAGGGGCCGGTCCACCGGGCGGTCCCCACCGCCCGCCGGCGCGGTGGAAGGCGGCGGCACATGATCGGGTACGACGTGCGAATGCTGGAGGGCGGGCAGCCGTCCTTCGGTGACCATGTGTTCGAGCGGCTGCTGCGGGAGCGGATCGTCTTCCTCGGCACCGAGGTGACCGAGGAGTCGGCCAACCAGATCTGCGCGCAGATCCTGCTGCTCGCCGCAGAGGACGACGACCGCGACATCTACCTCTACATCAACTCACCGGGCGGTTCGGTGAGCGCGGGGATGGCGGTCTACGACACCATGCGCTACGTCCGCAACGACGTGGCGACACTGGCGCTCGGGTTCGCCGGCTCGATGGGGCAGTTCCTGCTCTGCGCGGGCGCGGCCGGCAAGCGGTACGCGCTGCCACACTCGCGGATCATGATGCACCAGCCGTCCGGCGGGATGGGCGGCACCGCCGCCGACATCACCATCCAGGCGGAGAACATGCTGCACGTGAAGCGGACGATGCAGGAGCTGATCGCCCAGCACAGTGGACGAACCCTCGACGAGATCCAGCGGGACTGGGACCGGGACCGGTGGTTCACCGCCGAGCAGGCCCGGGAGTACGGCCTGATCGACCAGGTGGTGACCCGAGCCGAACAGCTGTCAACGCTCTGATCAACGTCTGGTGGCACCGGTACCGCCGGACCACCCCACCCATTAGCCTCTGTAGATATTTGGACGGGTGCAGAAGGAGTGGGAATGACGGACGGTTACGAAGGCAGCTGCTGCGGCGACGACACGACCACCTCCGCCGTGAGTCGCCGCACGATGTTGGGCGCGGCGGTGCTGGGTGCGGGTGCCATCAGCACCGGCGGCCTGCTGGTCCCCGAGGCCGCACAGGCCGCGCCGGCGATCTACAACCCGTTCAGCTCCTACCCGATCACCGACACCTGGGAGGGGCACCTCAGCCGCGGATCACTCGGGGGCATCGACTTCGGGATGGGGGTGGGCACGGCGTTGCCGGCCTGCGGCGCCGGCACCATCCAGAACATCCCGAACAACGGCACGGGCGGGCACACCGTCACGATCCAGCACGCGGACGGGTACCGCAGCCAGTACCTGCACCTGTCGCAGTTCCTGCTCGCCAACGGGACGAGCGTGGGCGCGGGCACGATCGTGGGCCGCTCCGGCGGCGCGGCCGGCGCACCCGGCTCCGGCAGCTCGACGGGCCCGCACCTGCACTGGCACATGATCGACCCGTCCGGCACCCGGATCAACCCGCTGGCCTTCATCCAGCAGAATCCTGCCGACCAGCCCCGTCAGGTGTTCGAGGCGGCCAGCAACGCCGGCTGGCGCGCCCTACCGGTCGCCGGCAGCGCGGGCGCGGTGACCGGCACTGCGACGGCAGCGATCACAGTGGGATCCACGAAGATCCTGTACACCCTCAACGGCGGCCGGATCCACGAGGCCGCCAGCAACGCCGGCTGGACCAACCTGTGGACCGGCATCCACGGCGCGCAGGGCACCGCCCTGGCCGCGATCAACCTCGGCGGGGTGAAGCTGGTCTACAACGTCGTCGACGGGTACGTGCACGAGGCCGCCAGCAACAACAGTTGGCGCAACCTCAACACCGGCATCGGTGGCGCCAGCTCGTCCTCGATCTCGGTGATCGTGCTCAATGGCGTCAAGTACGTCTACAGCATCGTCGGCGGTTACGTACACGGCGCGCACAGCGCCAACGCCTGGCGGAACCTGAACACGGGCATCCCGGCCTCGGCGGTAGCGGCGATCACAGTGGGCACCACGAAGATCCTCTACACCCTCGACGGCGGCCGGATCCACGAGGCCGCCAGCAACGCCGGCTGGGCCAACCTGTGGACCGGCATCCACGGCGCGCAGGGCACCTCGTTGGCCGCGCTCAACGTCAACGGGGTGAAGCACATCTACAACGTCGTCGACGGGTGGGTGCACGAAGCCGCCAGCAACAACGGCTGGCGCAACCTGAACAGCGGGGTCCGCGGCACGCGGGCAGCCGCCCTGGGACTGGACGGCGTCAAGCTCATCTACGCCGCCTGAGTCGCACTCAGCGCCGCGAGCCCTTCGGGGTTGATGAGGGTTCGCGGCGCGTGAGCTCGTCCTCGACGAAGGCGGGCTTGGCCAGCGTGAACGCCGGGATGGCCGCCACGAGGGCGACGGCGAGCAGAAACAGCAGTGGCAGGGTCCACCCGCCGCTCACGTCGTGCAGCAGCCCAACGAGCAGAGGACCGAGCGCGCCGAGCGCGTACGCGACCCCCTGCGCGAAGCCGCTCAGCGCGACGGTGCCGCCCTGGGTTCGGGTGCGCTCGTTGATGAGTACGAGGCTGATTGGAAACAGGATCGAGCCCGAGCCGATGAGCAGCACCCAGAGCAGTGTGAGTGTCGCGGGCGCGAGCAGCAGGCCGAGGTAGCCGAGAACGAAGCTGGCGGTACCGGCGGCGATCAGCTGGCTGACAGCGCGCAGCCGCGCGACGAGCAGGGGTGCGATGAGCGCGATGGGCGCGCTGATGATGCCGGTGACGGCGAGCAGCACACCGGCTTCGGTCGGCGTCGAGCCAGCGATGTCGCCGAGGATCTCGGGCAGCCACGCGAAACACGCGTAGGTGAGGATCGTGCTGGTCGAGAACAGGACGGTGATCGACAGGGCCACGCGTGACCGCCACAGTCGCGTGACGAGGGTGGTGGACGGGGACTCGACGGCGTCGGCGTCCGAGAGTCGTCGGCGTCGCTCCCGCGTGATGATGACGAGCCACGGAACGAGCGCGACCACCGAGGTCGCCGCCCATATGCCGAGCGCAAACCGCCATCCGACCTGCTCGGCGACCGGGGCGGCGACCGCGGCGGGCAGGGCCGTGCTCACGCCCAGGATGCAGACGTAGATGGCGGTCAGCAGCGCTGTCCGGTCGGGGAAGTAGCGCCGCACGACCGGCGGCAGCAGCACATTGCCGATGCCCGTGCCGGCGAGCGCGACGACGCTGCCGACGAGCAGCACCGCGTAGCCCGGGGCGGCTGCGCGCACGAGATGGCCGAGGGTCATGAGCAGCAGCGCCAGCACGATGCCGCCGTCGAGGCCGATGCCGCGGGCGACGCGCGGCGCGACGAACCCCGATACCGCCAGCAGGATCGGTGGCAACGTGCCGAGCAGCCCGACGCCGATGTTTGATATCGGGATGTCCGCCCGGATGTCGCCGAGGATCGGCGACAACACCGCAACCGTCTGGCGCAGGGTGAGCGCGACAAGCACGATGCCCAGCAGCGCGGCCACGCGCCCCGCCCACAAGGTAAGGGGTTTGACCGCAGACATCCCCTTACCATAATGCTCCAGGCGGGATCGTGATCATCACGGCTCGATGATTCTCAGCGCCCGCGGCAAGGGAGGTGACCTACGTTTTGCCTGGTGCCCCCGGCAGGATTCGAACCTGCGACACACGGTTACCGAATGTCACGCTCTTGGACTTGTCATTGAGCACCAAAAGTTGTCGTTGAACTGTGCAAACCTGGTCCACCGCTTGTCGACACCTGTCACCGACGGTCGCCACTTTGCAGGGGTTTTCGGGGGGTAAACGGGGGTTCTATCCGGCGCAGTGACCGTGATTTGGTGGCTGCCCAGTGCCATCCGCCGCACGGGGTAAACCTGGAGTAGTCGGTAGCGTCAGAACCGGTAGTGTCACAGGTCGGTTTAATGTATCCGTCGCCGATGAAGGGCACCAGGTGGAGCAGCTCAGGTTCGAGAAAAGTCTCGGCACGTACCTCGCAACCGTTGAGCCAGAGGGCATTTGGATCTCCAGAGGACTTGGGACCCACTGCGTTCGGGCGCAGCTCGCCCTCGCAAACCCTGAAGTCGTGGCGGACGCGGGCCGACTCCTTCACTTAGAGACGACGCTGTACGCCCCAGTTGCCAGCGGTCCCCGCGCGCCCCTCGCGTCATCGAACGTCTCGGTAGCGTTCGGAGCACCGGCCGAGGTCCGGAGAGTTGAGCTGACATACTTTCTGACGAATCCGCAGTTGCTGGCGCTGGAACAGAACCGTCTCGGCGATTTGCGCTTGGAGCTTCAGATCCGCGGTTTCCTGCCAGGGGCTCCGGGCTTCGCCGGCTGTCCGGACGTCACAACGTATCTCAGCGTTGCTGAGAGCAGATGGCGTCAGCAGCTCGAATCGCTCGGCCGCTCGGTCGGAGTGGAGACCTTTGTGCCGTTCCCGGATGACGACGACCCCCTGCGTGGCATAGCCGACTTTTTGCGGGAGGCACAGCGGCAACTGGCCGGAAACGAGATTCGCGCAGCGATGGTTCACGTTCGCATGGCGCTGGAGGGAATCAAGCAGCAGACGAGCTGGTCCTGGCCTGGCAAGAAGGACAGGGAGCAGTGGACCGCTGGTGAGCGGTGGGCGCGAATCCGGGCGACGCTAGAGGACCAAGCAAGCGGCACGGTACACCTTCAAGGCACCAAGGATTACCAGTACAGTCGGGACGAGGTTGAAACCCTGATCGTTATGACTGCTGCGCTGCTCCGGATCGTCCCGCTGAAGCAGGCATTGGCTCCAGCTCTGCCGGAGTAGGTCACCACAATCGCGCAGTACGTGCCTCGGCGAAGCGGACCGCTCTGCGCCGCCGCCAGCCGGGCGCTAGAAGGACGTCTCGGAGTCGGGCTTGTCTGTCTAGATTGCGATGGTGCCCAGAAGGTAGCTTGCCCGGTCGTTGTCGATCGTTTCTACCGCATGAGTGAGGACGGTGTGGGGGTTGCGCTTGTCGGGGCGAGGTTGCGGGTTGCGGTCGTCGTCGGGCTCGGCCGATCTGGCAAGGATGGTGTACAGGTCCTGGGGCATGTGCTCACTCCGTTGGATGAAGGCTGAGGGGCCGGGCTTGGTTGTGTCTTCGCCGCCGTAACGAACGGCCAGATCACTGCATACAACAATGCCGCTGTCACGGCTAGTAACACACCGTCACGAAGCACGGTAATACGGGTGCGGACGGTTTCCTCACCCGCGCCCACCGCGTGGGCGTAGCCGAGGGCCGCCTCACGCAGCACGGGCATCGGCCCACCTGCAAGCTGCCGCGTCTCCAAGCGTCCAAAGTCCGCGCGGGAGGTGAGCAGTGACGCGGCACCGCCGATAGTGAGCACCACCAGCAGGGCGCTGATGGCCCAAACGACCCGCGCTGCAAAACCGAGGAGAAAGACACGGTTGGCGCTGGTCGCCAGCACCGCGAGTTCAGCAAGACCGATCGTCAGCAGCGTGGCGGCACGTGACCGGGTCTTCTCAAGATCTGCGAGTTGGCGATCAACCTGGCGGCGACCTTCTTCAACGATGATCTTGAGGTCGTCCGGGGTGAAACGTTCGATGTCTGCGGTGAACGACGCTGGTTGCCCGAAGGTAGGAACCTCGACGCCCGGTCGAAGCACCGCCAGAACATACCAGCCGTAGACGCGCGCCTCCGCGAGCCGACCCTTGACGACGTGCACTAACGTCCTGCCAGCCAGTCGGCGAGGGCGCGAGCAATGGACGTCGTCGCGCTGCCGGGTAGGAACAGCCACTGCCCGCCGGGGTTCAGGTCGAGGAATGCGGGGCCGTCGTTGTCGACAACCCAGTCCTGGCTGCTGAACCCGACGCGCAAGTGGGCGGCTAATCGAACGGCGGCGATTCCCACTTCCGTCCAGGCGGAAGAGACCTTGAAAGCGTGATGAGCGGGCTGGTGCTCACGCCAGTCGACCGGCACGTCGGTACCGTCGAGTTCAGTCACCCACGCCCGATCGTGGACCGTCACGACCCGTAAGTGGACCTGCGCACGGATGAACTGCTGGGCGAGGAAGGGAGCATCGAGCAGATCGGCCCCGGCGATGTCGGCGGCATGAACGGGGCGTACGTAGACGACGTTCTGGCGTTCGTGGTCCTCGAAATTCCCCGGGCCTAACGGCTTGAGGACAAACGGCTCCCCTAGTCGCTCCGCAAGCTCAGCTGCGTCACCGCTGACCAGGGTGGTCGGGTACCGAATGCCAGCCGCACGAGCTGCGCGATACTGCACCAGCTTGTTCTCAGCGGCGAACAGTTCATCAACCGGCGTCACTAGGGTCAGTGAAGGGTCGCGCAGCAGGGCAGCAAGCAGGACCAGTCGCGAGGACAACACGGCGGCGTCATGTCCGCCGAGGATCGTCCCGTGGTCCCACCCAGCAGGTGCGAGTCGGCGAAGCCAGCCTCGCGCGGGTCTATCATGGTTAATGTCGACCGTGCCGCCGGCCTCGTCGACCAGCACCATACGGATTGGGTCAAGGCTCTTCAGGCCATCGCTCAGCGTTGTGGCGTCGATGACCACCGTGCCTCGTGCGGGAAGTAGTTCAGCGACGGCTTGGACATGAGGATCTGCTCGGTCTCCGACGAGGATCACCGGCATCGGGAGAATCATGGCGCGGTGGAGCCCAACAAGACCCCGGCGCGTCCTTCGTCGGTGGTTTCGGCTGTTTCGGTGAGGCTCGTCATAGGGCCAGGACGCGGCCGAGGTCTCGGCGCGTCAGGGCGCGTATCAGCGCCCGGCTGTCGGGATCCATGTTGGTGCTGTTGCTGTGCCAGCAGTCGGTACAGATTCATCCGGCTGACAAGTCCTTCCGTGCACCGCGTCCCCCGCGAGCATCCGTCGCTTGGACGGCACATGCTATCGGGCGTCAATGCCCTCCACTCTGTCGGCCAACGAGCTGGGCGCTGGTAGCGGCGGAACCGGTCGTGAATGTCGCGAAGTGTGGTGGCGGCGCTCGGCGGTGCGAAGCGGAGGGCCCCGGGCTCCTTGCCCCCGGGGCATTCGTTATGCCTGGTTCAGGTCGACGTCTCAGGCCCTTACGTCCGCATCGCTTCGATCAGCGCGGCTTCGGCCTGCCCGGGCGCTCGTTGTAGCGCCGCGGCGTTGCGTCCTCCGGCACTGGCCAGCGGTCCGGTTCCGCCCGCTCCGCCGCCGATCGTCCTCATCCTGGTCGGCGCCGCACGACGGGGAAGGAACCCGGCGGGCCGGGGTGCCGGACGGGGTGACCGCCGCCGCCGACCACAGACCACCACCGACCCGACCCCACCACCGAGCCGACCCGCCGGCACCCGCGAGTTCGCCCGGCTCTAACTCGTGACGGTTGGGTCGCGGTGGTGCTGCCCGCCCCAAGTTGACAGCCACCGCTCGTGCAAGTCGTCAGCCCGGAAGGCGAACCCCAGCGCAGCGGCCAGCGGCTGGTCGAAGATCTGCTGATGCACGTCGGGCTGCCGGCGGAGATAGGTGATCGCCGTCGTTGTGAGCTGGATGGCGGCCGAGAGCAGCGGCTGAGGGCGCGGGCGCGCCGCCTGGAAGTTGGGCTCGAAGCCGCCGTCGACCTGCACGAGGTGATTGCGCAGCAGGTCGTGCCAGGAGCCGTGTACGGCGCCTGACCCGGTACGAAACGCCGGATACGCCGTCGCGCCGAAAGCCATCTCGATCCGATCCAACGCGGACGGCCAGTTGATGCGGCGGCGGCCTGGAAGTTGCTCGAGGTCGACTCCCGCTGCCTGAGCAGTCTCGTCGATGGAGGCGCGTATACGGGCCTCCATCGGCAGCTCGATGCCGCCGTTGAGCATCTGTTGGCGCTCGACGACCTTCAGGAACTCGCGTTCGGCGATGAGACTGTCTTGCAGGAAGGCGAGGTGTCGTGTTCCGTGCTCGTCGTCCCCGCACAGGTAGGACAGGTTCGACAGCGTTTCGATGAGTTCCCGGTTAAGGGCCAACTGCTGGCGCCCCTTTAACACGCACACGTCCGCCAGCAGGTCCGTGCACAACTTGCAGGCACGCACCAGTAGGCCGCACCGGATCGCGGCGTACAGACCGAGCGGTTGCCCAGGCACGATCCCGGCCATCGCGCTGGCCAGGCCGAGCGAACTCTTGAGAGGGTGGTTCGGTAGGTTATGTCTGTTGTGGGTTTGACCGTTCGTTAGAGGCGCTGCTGGTGGGGCTACGTGGACGGCGTCGGCGGGGCGAGGGTGAACAGGCCGGCCTCGGGTTCGGTCAGGATGTGGCGGGCGACGAGGCGTTTGAGCTTGGCGCGGAGCCCTTCGGTGTCCTTCGCGGTGGCGCCGGTGCCGAGGGCGCGGCAGATGTCCTTGGCGCGCATCGGTGCGGTGGCGGTGTGGAACACGGCGAGGATCTGCTGGTAGGCGGGACTGGCGAGGGTGACGTCAGCGGCTGGCATCGGGCTGGTCTGTTCGGCGAGGCTGAGCAGGGTCTTGCGGGTGATGGCGAGTTCGGCCAGCTCGGTCTCGGCGGCGGTGAGCTGGTCGGTGAGCGTGGTGATCTGCTCGCGGAGCCGCTCGACGGTGATGCCGGCGGCGGTCTCGCGGTCGGTGAGCAGGTTCAGCAGCGGCGGCGGGGTCACCGCTGGTGGCCCGGGTCGCGCCAGGACGCGGTGGTGGTGCCGGTCAGCCGGCGGACCAGGTTCGCCGTGGACGCCCACCAGGTGCGTGACACCGCCGAGGCGGGTCGACTCTCGTACTCGCGGACCAGACGGCGGTGCAGCATCAATGTGCCGTTGGTCTGCTCCACCACCCACCGGCGTGCGATTGGCACGAACCCGGCCGTGGTGTCGGAGCGTTTGACCTGCTCGACGCCGATACCGTTCACCGCGCCGTGGATCTGCACGTCGTCTTTGAACCCGCCGTCGACCCACGCCTTGGTCACCGTCGGGGCGTGCGCCACGACGTTGTCCAGCAGCTTCACGCCGATCGCGTTGTCGGTGACCGACGCGGCGGTGACCACCACCGCGATGATCAGGCCGAGGGCGTCCACGGCCAGGCCCCGCTTGCGGCCCGGCACCCGCTTGCCGGCGTCCTTGCCTGTCGTCGCGGCTGGGACATGGTTGGCCGCCCGGATCGACTGGGTGTCCAACACCACCGCGGTCGGGTCCTCCGCCCGGCCAGCGCGCTCCCGCGCCTGGCAGCGCAGCAGATCATGAATCACCTGATCGGTGCCGTCATCGCGCCACCGGGCGAAGTAGTAGTACGTCGCGGACTTCGGCGGCAGATCGTGCGGCAGGTACGCCCACTGACAACCGGTCCGGTTCTGGTAGAAGATCGAGTTCACGATCTCCCGCAGCTCGTAGCGGCCCTGATGCCCCGACACCGACAGATGCCGGTCCTTCCACGCCTGCAGGAAGGGTCCGACCACTGCCCACTGCTCATCGGTCAAGTCACTCGGATACGTCGCACGTCCACTCACGACCGTCCTAACGCGACACAATGGCGTCGGCTACGGGTCCGCAAAGATCAGGCAACCCTAAAGCGGAGAAGAAGTCACAAACCACCCTCTCAGCACGAGCGGCCATGATTCCCCCGACCACGGCATCGCACCGACGGACGTACTCATCCTGTTCAGGAAGCGGCGGAATCGGCACCCGAACCAAGCCGAAACCGCGCTTGTTGATCTTGACCATCGACCTGCTCGTTCCACCGGCCGTACTAGAGATGCGGGCCCGCAGTTCACGTGAGGATAACGCGTGCTCGAGATAGCTCGTGGAAACACGAGACTCATCGACGCGAAGGCGCCAAATTAGGTCAGGTATGAAAGTCCCGACAGGCACACTCTTTGCGACGGCGACGAAGCCAACGCGCTCCGGCGTGTTTGCCCGCGTGATGAGCAGATCCCCGTTCTTCACAACATGGCTGGGCGAGAATGCAACGCCTTCTGTCAGCGTTTTCGCTTCAGAGGGCTTGAACCAACCACGCTGCACCGCGCTGAGCTTCAGGATTCGATACTCGTCCCCGGCAGAGGATTCCCCTCCAGCCTGTACGCTTTTTCCGCTATCGATCCCAAACAGCACGTCGCCAATGGGTTGGTGATCCACCCCTGGCAATTCTGAGCGCAGGAACTCGAGAATCCCCTCCAGCGTCTCGGATTCGGTATCGAGTGCTGCGATCTGGTCGTCGACCGCGCCGATGACTTCGACTATCCGCTTCTGAACTGGCAACGGAGGGATGTCCATGACAATATTTAGCAAATCTACGGGTTTTACCCGCTCGCGCCTGCCGCCCATCCCCTTCGAAACACCTTGGAGCGCGTCCCACATTTTCTGCGTCGTGGTGAGGATGCGGAAAAAGTCGGGGTCCGCGTCAGACGCGAAGGTGAAGGTAGGAAACTCTTGAGACGCAAAAGATTCCGGCAGGTCGTTGGGGGTTACCGTGATCGCACCCTCGAATGCCTTGAGTCGACTGTAGACGAGTACGCCGCGGCCGATCCGGTTGAGCTTTCTGTAGGCTGTAGAGCTTCCTGCGACGGGATCACGATAGAGGAGCCCTCTCCCCCTGTTCAGGACTCCTACGATCGGATAAAGCTGATCCGGGTCCACATCGACGATCTCGATATCAGGTGTGAGGAACCGTGAAAGAGGTGCCCGAACCCACTCCTCCTGCCTGTCAACTGCCGGGCCATTTTCCGTCGGGTCACTCATCGAATCCCTTAATCCCAGCGTCCGCAAGGACTGCGAGCATGTGCTGCTCGGTCTTCTGAACGTTCGGCTCGGGCAAGGTTGTAAGCCTCGATCAGGATGGGTAGGTCCGGCTGCTCGGCCGTGGCCTGCCTGATGTAGCGACTGATGTTGAGGTCGTAGCCGTTCGCCGCGATCTCGGTCATGCATACGAACCGGGCGGCCAGCCCACCTCCTCCCTCTGGGTCGACGGTGGTGCCGTCAGCATCGATGCTCGCACCGTAGGCGGCCACTGTGTCAGAGATGTCAGCGTCGGTTAGGACGTTGCGGTTCCTGGCCTTGGTAAATCGCTTGGAGGCGTCGATGAAAAGCACCCCGTTCTTGCGCTCGCCAGCCTTGGTGCCGGGAGCGCGGAAGACGAGGATGCAAGTCGGGATCGTCGTGTTGTAGAAAAGGTTCGTCGGCAACCCGATCACAGCTTCAAGCAGGTCATCATCAAGGACCCGCTGACGAATCGAACCCTCCTGGCCGCTGCGAAAGAGGACGCCGTTAGGCAGGACGACACCAGCGCGCCCCTTCTTTGGGTCCATGCTGGCGATCATGTGCTGAACGAACGCCCAGTCCGCCGACGACTGCGGAGCGACACCGCCGATGGCGCGCGGATCTTTGGTCCAGGGCCTCCACTTCAGGCTGTAGGGCGGGTTAGCGACGATCACATCGAAATGCGCGAGCGACCCGTCCGGCTTCTTGAAGCGCGGGTCCTTTAAGGTGTCCCCAACCTCGACCTGAAATTGGGTGAGGTTGTGCATGAAGAGATTCATGCGTGCCACACCCGCAGTATCCGCTACGGCCTCCTGCCCGTACAGGCGAAGCGTGTAGCCCCGCCCGCCGCGGGCCTTCAACAGATTCGCGGAGGCGATGAGCATACCGCCGGACCCACAGGTCGGGTCGTACACCGACTCGTAGCTCTTGGGGGCCAAGATTTCGACGATCAGCTCGACGACCTCACGTGGGGTGAAAAACTGACCGGCGCGGGTGCCAGACCCATCGGAGAACCGCTTCAGCAGGTATTCGTACGCCCCACCGAGCACATCGTGGGACATGTTGCCCTCGTGCATCTTCGGGGTGCGGTCCATCGCCTGCATCACTGCCGCCAACACCTCACCCGACAGCACCTCTTCCGAGGTCCAAGTCATGGACCCGAACAGGCGGGAGAACTTGTCAGGGTTGGCCGTCTCGATGGCTTGCAGGGAGGCGCGGACTCGCTTGCCGAGAGCAGGCTGGGTAATGGTGGCGAGGATGGACGACCAGGAGGCCCGACGCTGCTGGACGGTGCCGGGGTGTATGAACGGGATCTCGAACGATTGGTAGTCGCGGTACTCGATCTCGTGGGCTTCCTCGGCAGAGAGATCGCTCAGCTGTTCCTTGTTGTCGGCCAGGAACTCCTGGTGGTGGTGGTCCCAGGTGTCCGACAGGTACTTCCAAAACATCAGCGGGAAGACGACCGAGGAGTATTGCGCTTCGGGCATCGCCACGCGCAGCTCGTCGGCGGCGTCCCACAACCGGCTCTCGATCTCCTGCTGGGTCACTGCCATCAGTCGGGGTGTCCTTGCTCGTCAGAGGGCGGCGACCCGAAGGTCGCAGTGTTCCTGCAGGTCATCCAATTTCGGGCCTGCCCGGCATGTACACGCCGGGCGTGTCCTGCCGGATGAACACGCGGCGCATTGTAATTCGCCGTGACACACGGCATGGGTAGGGCACGCTGGCCACTCATAGCCCCGCACAGCGCTTCGAACACATCGGGGTAGAGCTTGCCGCGACCGAGGCCGCGGTGGTTGACGGCGGCTTGCAGGACCGGATCGCCGGAGGCGAGGGCAACGATCTGCTCGTACGGGTAGTCGAGTTGCAGGCAGCGCACCAGCGTGGCGTGAACCTGGTCGATGCCGTCGGGTACGGCGTCGTCCACGGTGACCTGGGCGGTGAGCTGATTCGGTGCGCTCTGCCTGATCCGGGCAACGGCGTGGTGGGCGTCCTTGGGTCCGACACGCAGCGGGCGGACCAACTCGTCACCGTCGCGGACCCACGGATAGATCAGGTAGGTCTCCAGCGCGTAGGTGAAGTCGACGTCAGTGTCCAGGTCGAGGACAAGGTCGTGGACGCTCATCGAGCCTCGATCAGGTCGTCGCGGTACCGCAGGACTGGGCTGTTGTCGTCGAGGTGCAACTCGATCGCGCCGCCGATCGGCAGCGGGATCTTGCGGGGGGTGTGCCCGAACTCGACGTTGGTGATCACCGGGAAGGTCCCGCCAACGCATCGCACGATCAGGTCGTCCCAAGTCTCGTCGGGCGCGTCCCCCTGGCTGGTGTCCACGGGCACACCGACGACGAGCGCGGCGATCCGGTCGAACACGCCAGCCAACCGCAGGTGGGTAAGGGCCGCGTCGATGTCTATCCAGCCCACGAAGACCTCTTCGAGGATCAGAATGGCGCCGTCGAGGTCGGGTAGGTAATCGGTCCCGACGAGCGCGCGGATGGTGCCGAGGTGCCCGCCGACGACCGGGCCTCGCACCGTGGCGCCCGCGCCACGCACGATCCTCCAGTCATTGCCAGGGACTTCCCGACCGGTCAGGCCGCTGGTGACGGCATCGAAGAAGGCGGTGGCGGTTTCGTCGTGCACGGGGCGTTGGAAGAAGTCGTACCCGGAGGGGCCGTGCAGGGTAAGCAAGCCGCTGCGGGCGTGGATGGCGTTGAGCAGGATGGAGGGGTCGGACATGCCGGTCAAGATGGTGGGGTTGGCGGCGATGGCGTCGTAGTCGAGCAGAGACAGCAGTTGCGCTGCGCCTTTGCCGCCGGTGGCGGGCACGATGAGCCGCACGTCCGGATCGGTAAAGGCGGCATTGAGGTCAGCGGCGCGCTGCTCGACCGGGCCAGCGAGGTACCCGGTAGCGGCTCGGCAGCTCGGGTAGGTGCGCACAACGTATCCGCGTCCGCGCAGGTAGTCGATGAGCCGATCAAGGTCGTCGTTGCACACCGGGGATGAGGCGGCGACCAGCGCCACGGTGGAACCGGGTGCCGCTGCTGGAGGCCGAATCGTGGTGCGCATTGCCCCTACCTTTCGGGTTGATCGTCTGGTGCACCGTCGCGGACAACGCGGAAGCCCACAAGGTGCCCGCAGCGCTCGGCGGACTCCAGGGGGCGCACGGTGGTGCGCAGGAAGTAGGTGTTGGCGCGGGTGTCACCGCCTCGGTACTGCGGATGGTCGCGGTAGCTGCCGGAGCACCACTGCCACAGGTGGCCGGTCATGTCCTCGACTCCGAACGGCGATGCCCCCCAACAGTTGGCGGTAATCGTATTGAGGTCAGAACCTCGGGCCAAGCAACGCGGCGGCGCAGGCATCGCAGAGCCCCAGGGGAACCAACGGCCGTCAGTACCGCGAGCGGCGAACTTCCACTCGTCCTCGCTGGGCAGCCGACCACCGGCCCAGAGCGCCTAGCGCTGCGCCCAGGCCGGGGCACCAAGAAGAACTGTGCCGCCCCAACAGGGGTGTTGATCATCCAAGTAACGTATGTGCTACCCCCGGCGCGCACTTCACGGCATTGTGGTTGACCAGCGAAGATCCTTATTGATCTTGAGTTAAACCCTCCCCCACGCAGGGGCGCGTCGCCAAGACAAGCAGCGTGACGTTGTTGATCGACGTCTGGGCGATAACGGGGGACGCTCTGGCGCTGAGATTACAAGCGGGAGATGCCCTGACTTCCACCGTCAGGGCATCTCCCGCTTGCTACTGCGGTTAGACGAGTTGTGGCATCCTTCGGGCAGCCTCGGTGATGAGCGACGGCAGTTCCTTGGGCGCGGCGAGTCCAGCGACCTCGGCGACGTCGAACCAGGCGGCGTTGGCGACTTCTTCGAGCTGGGCGTTCAGGTTGTCGTTGTCAGCGCGGCAGATGTAGACGAAGTCGATGTGGCGGTGGGGGCCGACCTTACGGTCTTCGATGTCCATCTCGATGATGGCGAACGGCGGAGGGATGCTGTGCACAGCCGGGTGACTGAATGGCTCGGGTGCCAGGATTTCTGCCTCGACGCCGGTCTCTTCTACCACTTCACGCAGGGCGGCTTCGGCGGGGTCCTCATTCGGGTCGACGTGTCCGCCCGGGTACAGCCACAATCCGATTTTGTTGTGATGTACGAGGAGGACCTGTCCGGACTTGTTGAAGACGATCGCTGAGCTGGTGAAGTGCCGGATCATGCGGTGGTCTCTCCCTTGGCGATGCGGGCGGTTTGGTTGGCGATCCACGCTACCGTCGTCTCTGCTAGCTGGGGGTGAACGGGCAGCTGGATGGTCGCTGCGGCGAGGTGTTCGGCGTTGGGGCAGTCCGTGGCGTATGGCTGGAATAGCGGCTGGTGGTAGAGGGGCTGGTAGTGCCACCGGATTGAGTCCGGGGAGAGCCCGGAGTTGTGGAACGCTGCGGCGATCTCGGTCTGGCGGGCCGTCGCAATAAGCACGAGGTTGTAGTAGTTGGGCTTGTCCGGCACGCCGTAGGGCAGTTCGCGCAGTAGCCCTCCGGGAGGGATAACAGCCAGGATGCGTTCGGCGTTGCGGCGTCGCTGGGCCAGTTGGGCGTCGAGTTGGGCGAGCCGGCGCAGGCCGATGGCAGCGAGCGGTCCGGCGAGTTTGTAGTTGACACCGTGGCCACCGCGTAGGTGGCCGAGGTGGGTGTAGTAGTCAATGCGTTCGGCGAGTTCCTGGTCGTTGGTGAGGATGAAGCCGCCTTCGCCTGTGGACAGAAGTTTCCGGTCGTGGGTGGAGAAGCATCCAACCTGGCCGAGGGTGCCGGCATGTTGGTTGGCGACGCGCGTGCCGTGGGCTTGGGCGGCGTCTTCGATGATGGGTACACCCGCGTCGGCGAGTAGGCCGGTGATGGCGCGTTCGTCGTTGGGGTAGCCCCACAGGGGCAGCGTGATCGCGGCCCGTGTGCGGGCAGTGAGTTTTCGGTCGACGTCGGTGGGGTCCAGGGCGAGGGAATTCGGCAGGGTGTCCACCGGCACCGGGGTTGCACCGCAGGTCAGGATGGGCATGGCGGTGGGCAGCGGCGCGGTCGCGGGGACGAGGACTTCAGTGCCGGGGCGGACGTCCAAGGCGATGAGCGCGGCGTGTAGGGCAGAGGTGCCGGAGTTGACGGCGATGGCCCGCGCGGCGCCAAAGCGGTGGGCGAGGGTGCGCTCGTAAACGGGCAGGATTTGGGCGCCGCCGGAGAGACGACCGTCGTCGAGGACCGCACGAAACTCGTCCAGCTCTCCGCAGGGCGGTGGCGAGTACCGGTCATCGACCGGGTTGTCCAGGTCGTGGGCGATGTCAGTTGTCATAGGTGAGTACCACCTTGATCGTCTCTTCGGGGCGTTGGCCGATGAGGTCGTACGCGTCCTGCGCGCGTGTGAACGGGATGCGGTGGGTGATGAGTCCGTCGACCCGGACGTGTCCTTCGGTGACGAGGTGCCGGGCGGTGGCGCTGAGCCGCGGAAGGTCCCAGGCTGGGTGGGTTCGCTGGGGGCATCCATTGACCGTCATGGACGAGACGAGCGTGACGCGGTTGCGGTGGTACTCCTCGCCGAGGCGCAGGCCGCCATGGTCGCCGTGGTAGGAGGCGACGGTGGCGACCGTCGCGCCGACGCGGACGCAGCGGATGGCTTCATGCAATCCGGCGTAGGAGCCTGATGCTTCTATGGCCACGTCGGCTCCGGCGGAGCCGGTTAGCTTGCGGACCAGGTGGGCCACGTCGGCTCCGGTGCCGGTGTGCATAGCGGTCATGCCCAGTGACTCGGCGGCTTCGAGGCGCAGTGGGTAGCGGTCGATGCCGATAACGCGGCGTGCGCCGGCCAGGTGCGCGAGTTGCCCTGCGATGAGGCCGACCGTGCCGAGACCGACGATGACGACGGTGTCGCCGATGTGGATGTTGGCGTCGTGCACGCCGCCCAGGGCGACGCGGGTGAGGATGAAGAAGACGGCTCGCTCGGCGCTGATGCCGGCAGGGAGGCGACTGGCTTCGGCGGTGTCTAGGCTGACGACGTGTCCGGTGGCGTGGGGGCGGTCGAGCGCGATCAGGTCACCTTCGGCGATCCGGTCGCGGGCGGCGCTGCCGACCGCAGCGACACGTCCGATGGTCTCGTAGCCGGGGGCGACCGGGTAGTCCCGGCCTGGCCCTTCAGTGAAGAGACGTTGCTCGGGCAGCCAGGAGCGGTGCAGGGCGGCGGCCGAGCCGCGCACCCATGCCATCTCGGTGCCGTGACTGATACCCGAAACGACTGCCTGGGCGTACACGTCGGTTGGGCCGAGTGGCGGAAGGGTCTCCGCGATTAGCTCGACCGTGCCAGGGCCGGTGATCATCAGGCGAGTGGTGGGTGGGCACGTGGCGATGCCCTGGTTGGCGTAGGTGGGCTGGGTCACGGGTTCTCCGATCCGGTGAGTTGGGCGATCAGCTCGTTAAGGTCCTCGTCGTTGAGGGCGTCGAAGGTGCTGCCATCGCGTTGGATGACGTCGGAGGTGAAGGTGCGCTGGAATGCGTCGTTAAGGGCCGCGAGGTTTGCTTCGGACACGGCAATTTCCATGTCCCGGCCGCGCTGCCTGACGCGGTGGAGCAGCGTCGACGGGGGCGCGGTCAACCCGATCAACACGTCGGGGCTTGGGCTGTCCTTCGACCAGATGCCGCAGGTTTGTGCCACGCGGCCCGCGTCTGCGGCGGGCAGTGTTTTCGAGGCGAAGATGTGTTGCTGCACCATCGCCCAATCGGCCACAACCCGACCGCCAGCACTGGTGATCATCTCGATCTGCCGCAACTGCGCGACTCGAAGAGCGATGAACGTCAGTTCAACCTTCAGGGCGAGATCGTCAGTGGCTCGTTCGGCCTCGACGTAAAGCTGTGGAAGGTAGGGGTTGTCGGCGAATGGATCGAGCATCAGCGTCGCGTCCAGCCGAGCTGCTAAGCGGCTCGCGAGCGTGGTCTTACCCACTCCGGTCGGACCTGTGATCGCGATGAACATCGGCACCTCTTTCACGAAGCCGCACTGCTACAGGGGGTTGTGGGGGGCCAAGGGGTTGGCCGGCGGATCGGGTCGAAATCCTGTTTCCGCGCGGGGCAACCGCCAGGACGGCATAGGCGGTGAGGCCAGCGGTGCTACCGGGTCTGGGTAGGCCGGCGGCAGGGGGACGGGGGTGCCCGCTGCCGCCGGCCCGGTGACCGGCCATCCGTGGCCACCCCTGTCACGGGCGGCCGGTCAGTAGCCGCCTCACGGCGACTACGGGTAAGGGCGGAAGGATCTCGGGTCTCCTCCAGCCCTGGTCTTTAAAGGCTCAGCGCCTGCCCGTGAACAGCAGGCGGTCGGGTAGGTGCCTTGCCGCAGCTATTGGATGGTCCTGGTGGGCGGCAGCATCATGACGGCCCCAGCTTGGGGGCTGCGGGGCGGAGGCCGCGTAGCTCAGCTGGCCTTCCGGGCGTGGATTGCCCTGCATTCGTAGGAGCCGAGGACCACGCCGGGGTCGGACATGAGGGTGACGAACCGGTCGAGGTCGGTGTCGGTGATCTCGGGTGTGATCAGGACCGGGCGAAGCTGGTTAACCGCGTCGACAAGCAGCCGACATCCGGGGCCGTTACCGGTCCAGGTCTCGGTGATCGTGTGGGCACAGACCTGCGCCATGTTCTTGGCGACAAGGAGTGCGGAGGTGTCAGTCGTCCAGGTTCCAGCGGTGTCCGGCCCGGCGATGGTGCGGTAGACGCGCCGCAGAACGGAGTGGATAAGGGCGGCGTCATCACCGGGTGCTCGGAAGACACGCGGTGGGGTGCCGGTGATGTCAGCCAGGACGAGCCAGCCGCCGGGACATAGCCGGGTGATCATCTGGTCCAGTACCTGGGCTGGGTGCGGTAGTGCGCCGTGCAGCCATCGGGCGACGACGAGGTGGAAGCGGTTGGGCTCGCCGGGCAGGGTGTCGCGGCCGAGGTCGCGGTGGTAGACGTTGATCACGGCGGTCGGGTTGAGGTGGCTAGTGTCGCTGTCGACCGCGCTAACCGTGCCGTAGTTACCGACGAGGCGAGCGAGACGGGCGGTGACGGCGCCGGTGCCGGCGCCGATTTCGAGCACGTGATGTCCAGGTCGGATGTCGAGCTTGTCCAGCTCATGCCCGATGGTCGGGTCGAGCAGTTCGCGTAGTCGGACTGGTTGTGCCTGGCCGTTGTGAGTAGTCGTCACGGTGCTCCCTCTAGTAATCAAGATTGAGGCGTGCAGGGGTGCTTGGCGGGGACAAGCCACACACCCGACCCGCGGGGCATCTCCCGCTGGTTCGGGGAGGCCATGGGTGGTGGGGGGTGGCTCCCAATAGCGGTGGGGCGTGTGGCTGTGAGTAAGCAGGAGCAGGTAGACGCGTGTGCGCCAGCCGGTCGGCGTGAGGATGGCGCGTTCGTAGGCCAGGACGGCTCCGGTGCTGGGGTGCAGGATCAGCAGGTGCCGCTCACGGCCTTCATCGCTGATAGCGGCTACGGCGATGCCGGTGCGGCCGGCGTGGTCGCGAGTGTTGGGGTGCGCGGTCAACCCGGTGGTGTCTGCGAGGGCCTGCGCGGCGAGGGCGCGTTGCGGCGGGCCGGGGCTGTGCCAGGTGGCGAGTGCGGCGAGACCGGCCACGAGCTGTGTGGTCCTGTTGATCTGCGCGTTTTGCAGCCTTGACTTGGCTCGGAGCCAATCGGTGCTGCGGTAGGCGGGAAACAGGTTTCTGTCGTGTAGCCACCCTGGTGGCCAGAAGTCCTCTATGACACCGAACCCATAACTCGGGTGCTGGGTCATCAACTCCGCGCCGGAGTCGTCGTCGGCGTACCAGCGCACAATGTCCCGCGTAGTCTGCTCGCCTTCGTTGTCGTACCAGGCGCGGTGGTGGACCAGATTGAATCGGCCGACCGCCGAGTCGCAGGGGTCCGCTGCTGTGTGGTGCGCTAGGTGAAGCAGGATCGGGCGGGCCGGTTGGCCGGGCCGCAGCTTTGTCGCCAGCGGGGTGTGCGCGGTGCTGGCGAGATCATCGCTTGGCGACGGCACGTCGCAGCCGTCAGATGCGCCGGGTAGAAGCGGCGATTCTTGACTGGGCGGCGGGGGCACCTGCCCGGCGATGAGAGCGGTGACGAGTACGGCTACCCCGACGTTCCCGCAGCGTGCCCACCGCCCAGAGGCGGCGATGGACGGCAGAGACGCAGTGCGGGTGTCCACTGCGCCCGAAAGGACAGCATGCGGTGCGGCCAAGGCATCGCCGGGACGGTTCTTGGCGCCGATGGGCTTGGGGCTCATGACGGCCTGCTCGGGGTTGATAGACCGTCCCGTCGCGCCCGGGGTCGTGGGATCAACCGTGGCGGTGCGGCGGCACTGAGGTCGGCGACGAAGGCGTCGACCTGGCGGTAAGTGACGCCGGGCATGCAGATGAGATGACTGGTGGCTCCGTCAGTGGCGAGTAGCCACTTCTTGCGCACCTGCTCGGGTGGGGTGGGCAGGACGACGGTGAAGGCGTGGGGATGCCGCCACGCGGGCCAGCCGGCGGCGTTGATTTGATCGACGGTGTAGGCGGCGAGGCGGCGGGCTTGAGTTGCCCGCCAGCGGTGCCCTTCATGGCCGTGGGTGGCGATGGCGTGCCAGAGCAGGGCGGCGGCCAGGCCGCAGCGGGAGCCGGTGATGGTGGTGTCGAGGGTGGCGGTGTAGGCGATGTGGCTGACCGTGTGGCGGGCGTGGTCGCGGATGAGGACGACTCCGCAGGGCGTTGGCACGCCCAGGAATTTGTGGCCGCTGATGGCGATGCTGCTGATGCCGCTGTCGTCATCGAGGCGTAGCCGGCCGTCGAGTGCGAGGGGGATGCCGGACAGCGCCGCGTCGACATGGAGGTGTCCAGTGACCTGGTGCTCATCGAGAACGGCGCGGATGGTTGTAGTGTCGTCCACGGCTTCGGTCAGGGTCGTGCCAGCGGTGGCCACCACGATCGCAGGCCAGCGTCGGCGGCGGCTGACCTGCGCGGCGAGGTGTGCGTAGTCCATCTCTCCGCCCGTGTCGGCGTTGACCGCTACGCCGCGCGCCCCGAGCATGTGGACGATCTTGGGTATGGAGTAGTGGGCGGCGGTGGAGTAGTAGATGCGGGCGGTGGGGTGGCGGTGGTGGGCGGTGTGCAGGGCGGATAGGTTGCCTTCGGTGCCGCCGGTGGTGACGTAGCCCCACCGGTCATCTGGCGGCATGGCGAGGGTGTCGGCGACCCAGGCGATGACGGCCCGTTCCAGCACTCGGGTGTGGGCGACTCCGCCAAGGTCTGCGGGGTCGCCGATGTTGTTCCATAGCCGGTTGCCGAGGCGGGTCATGACCTCGCTGTAGTCGAGGTCCACGGCGCCGGGAAACCCGATGCTCGTCGCGGCGGCGGCGTCGGCCTCGTGGATGAGGTGGTCGAGCACGGCCGTGACGTCGATCGGCTCGCGGCTGAGGTCCGCGGCGTCGGCGAGGCTGAGGCTTTGACGGCTACTCACGCCCGCCGCCCCGAGAGCAGGTGCGCGCTGAGGGTGTGGTGCAGTGCGGTGAGCTGCCGCCAGATGTCGCGGGTTTCGTCGTCGCCCTGCTCGGTGAGGTGCTCGTACGGGTTGTAGTAGGTAATTCGGTCCGGGTTGAGGGTTTTGTTGCAGCGCACGCCGTTGTCGCCGAGGCGGGCGTGCGGATCGCGGTCGATGTGCAGGGCGGTGCCGTCAGTCAACAGGACGTAGCACTGCCCTTTGAGGTTGAACGCTGACATGTGGCGGCCGGCGGCGGCTTCGCGCAGTGTCCGGGCGACTTGGTACCAGCGGCCCTGGTCGGAGTCGAGGGTGCTCACCCCCACGCCGACGTACCACGCACCTGGAGGCAGGGTCATGTCCCCGCCGTTGACCATGGAACCCTCTGGACCGAGGGGACTCCACTCGCGTCCGATGGCGGCGATGTTGTCCGCGGCGACCTCAGTCATATCCGCGAGCAGTTGCGGCAAGACATCCGAGTCCGGCGACTGCGGCCACGTGCGGTGGGCGGTGTGCAGCTTGTAGCCGTGCGGCTCGCTGGGGGCGTCGGAGACGAAGAACAACATCAACGCGTGAGCGCCGAGCGCGTTGCGCTGCCCGAACCGCTGATCAGCCTCAATCAGGTGGCCGGTGTTGAGCCGCTTGGACCGGTACACGACCTGGTTGCGCAGGTCAGCCCAGCGACGGTCCACCCGGCGGGCCTCAACCGATATCCCGTCATCAACCTGGTACTGGTCAGGAACGGGTGGGGTAGGGGAAATCGTGGTGTCGTGCGTCCGGCGGTAGTCGGCGGGGACAGGGGCCGCGCCGTAGACGGGCAGCGGCATGGTGGCCGAAGGCTCGGGCTGGCTGGCGGGTGTTGCTGCGTGCGGATGGCCGGGTTGCCAGCGCGGGTCCAGGGGATCGACTCCGTGGTGCCCGCCAGGTGACATGGCCGCGTGGGTCCTCATCATCGCCGCCTTCAGATCGAGACGTTGATGGCGTCGGGAACGGCATGCGTCTTCGGTGTGCCACGCCCGATGCCGGCGTAGACCTCCGGGCGCGCCTGCCGCAGATGCCCGGCCCACACTCCGCCCGCGACAGCGGTGGCAACGAGGATCACGGGCAGCAGGAACGGAGACAGCGACCCAGGAGCGGCACCAAGCAGAGACCCGGCGTTGCCGACCATCAGCGCCAGCACCACCGACCCGCTGAGCACGCCCAGGGCGGGCGCGAGCCGCCACTCCCAGACGCCGGCCCGGGGGCCGCGCACCCTGCCCGGTGCCGTCATCGCGGCCACCGACGCGGCCAGCAGCAGACACAGCAGGCCCATCGCCCCCAACGCCGACAACCACGTGAACATCACCGCCACCGGGTCAGCGCCGCTGAACGCGAACACCCCCACCACCAGCACCGCGACGGCCGTCTGCATCAACGACCCACCACGCGGCGCACTGACCCGAGTCGCGCTACTGCTCCGGGCAAGACCCGCCGGCAGCACCTTCTCCCGAGCCATGGCGAACACGTACCGGGCGAGCACCGCATGGAACGCCAGCATCGACGTGACGATCGCGAAGATCAGCACCACGTTCGCGAGGGCCGTCCACCAGCTGCCCAGGCGCGCCAGGACCGAGAACGGCAATCCGGCCGCCGGATCAGCGGCCACCTCCGCAACGACGTCAGGGCCGACCGCCACCCCCATCGCGAACGCGGCAACGGCATACACACCGCCGAGAACGAGTGCCCCGCCGACGGTGGCCCGGACAACTGACCTGCGGTCGACGGCCTCCTCGACGAGCGACCCCGGCGCGTCGAAGCCCATCAGCGCGGCTACGCCGAAGGCGACCGCGCCGCCGATGCCGCTGACCGCCAGACCCGAGGCGTGAAAGCCGTCCCAGGACACCTCCCCGCCGGCTGGCTGTCCCACCCCGGCGAGGACGAACGCCGCGACGATCAGCAACGACACGGCCAGCACGACGGCCAAGACCCGGGTCGACAACATGATCGCCCGCACACCGAGCAGTCCGACGACGGCCAGGGCGAGGCCGGCCCAAACCCACCACGCGCCGCCCAGGTGCGCAGCCATCGTCGCCCCGAACGGCCCATACAGGCTGATCTGGATGGCGTTGTAAGCCACCAGGGCGACCATGCCGGCAGCGACACCCCAACTCCGGCCCAGCCCGTGCGCGAGGATCGCGTAGTAGGCCGCCGGGTGCCCGAGCTGGCGGGCCATCGCCGCGTACCCCACCGCCAGCAGCGCGACCGTGCCCGCCACGACCACGAAAGTCAGAGGAAGAGCCGTCACCTTCGTCGTCGCATAGGTGGCGACGACGCCTCCGCTGAGCACCACCATGGGCGCCGACGCCGCCGCCCCAAACACCCACAACCCAAACGGAGCCAGCGTCCGCCGCGCGAGCCCCACCTGCACCTGCGCCGACTTCACCGCTGCCCCCGCTGCGGCGAGTCCGGGCACCCCGACCTGCGGCATCCAGCTACTGGATGCGCGCCCACATCGGCGGCGTTGGCGGGCACGAGGTAAACCGCCGACGGCCGTACCGGGCCGCCCCGCCAGAAGCTCCGGTCGCGGTTGAGCCGGCGAATCGCGGTCTCGGTATCGGCCGCGAACCCGAACAGGTCATGCGTCCCATCTGGCCACTCGCGCCGGATCGCATACCCCCACGCATACTCCGTCGACGTCACGTCGTCCGCGAGCGAGAGGCCGGTGCCGGTGCAGGCAGTGGCAATTCCTGCTGTCACCCACCGCCACAAGGCGGGACTTCGTGGTCGGAGTGCGGTGGTGGCCTGAGTGGCTCGGGTCAGCATGAGGGTGCCTTCCTTCGGAATCTGGGCGTGATGGAGTGGCCCGCCGGCAGAAACGTGGCCGCCAGCAGGTAATGAATCGGTGCCTCAATGGGTGGTCAGGGAGAACGCGGCTTTGCTGCCGGGAGGACGCGGCCGAGGAAAGGAACCGCGGTGCGGTCAAGGCGGACTCGTGGCGGCAGCCGACCGCCAGCTCGTCCGCAGGGCTGCACGTCGTCGGGTTGAGGGCGCCACATCCGCCACAGAGCGGGGCCTCCTGACGGGAGCAGGGCCGGCGAGCGCGGTTGATAACCGACTCGCGCGAGCAGTCCGTCTCGGGGCCGGTCGCTGCTGTACTCCGCACACGACGGCAGCCCCGCGAGGTCCAGGGTCCGATGGTGGGTGGCCAGCAACGCCCGTGCGGCGTCCTCATGCCCAGAACGGACCGCGACGTGAGCGAGCTGGTGGTGCGGGCGGTGTGGACGCAGCCCATCGACGTATGCGTGTAGCAGGGCGAACCGGGCCGCGTGCGGGCCGAGGAGCCGGTGCAGGTCATACATCCAAGGCGCAGCCGGCGGGTATGGCTCCAACCGCGAGTACCACACCGCCACCGCCGCGCCGTCGTCGGTCATGTCGACTCGGCCATGCTCGATCCCTTGCATCAACACGAGCCGCGCGTAGCGGCGCACCACCACCGGACGCTTGGCCACATCTGGCACCAGCCAGACACCCAACGGCTGAGCCATCAGCGCGTCAGCGACGACCGAGGACAAGGCGTCAACGTCCTCGTCGGTCGCACAACGGACCGCCGTCTCCATCAGCCTCATCGCGCATCCCCAACGGCGAGGCCGAGCCCGCTACCGTCACCGGCCGTCCCCAACGCGGACGCCAGGGAGGCAGTGTCTGGCGAGCGGCGGCGAGACCCCCAAAGCGCCGAATCGAGTGCGCGTTGAAAGGTCGCGGCGAGGTGCAGGCTGTCCACGGACACCCCTGCGGAAGGCAGTCTCTTCCGCGCCGCCTCGATCAATTGCGGCGGGCCGCAGACATAGAACGCCTGCCCCGGCTTATGGAGATACAGGGCCATGCTGAGCAGGTCGCCCTGCGCGGCTGGCTCAACATCACGGTCATCGGAGAGAGCCGGCACAACCGTGAGCCAGTCACCATGTGCCTGCTCAAGCTTGTCTAACGCGACCGCATCGTAAAGGTCGAGCAGGGTCCGCGCCCCCACAACCAACGTCACCCGACGGCCGCTTGGCGACGCGGCGACTTGTTCGACCAGAGCCCGCAGCGGCGCAAGCCCCGTGCCCCCAGCCGCCAACAGCAAGTCGGCGCCACCGGCGGCCTCCAACGACAGCCCCACATCGCACGCCGGCCCCAACCACAACAGATCCCCAGGTGCTACCCGATCGACCAGCACGGGTGAGACCACACCTCCAACGACGGCACGGACGTGAAACTCCACCCGCCCATCCGGGCGCGGAGCGTTGGCCGGCGAATACCACCTCCACAACCCGGGCAGTCGAGGCGTACACACCGGCATCGCCTGACCAGGCATATACCTCAGCCGCCGCATCGGCCGGACAGTCAACACCGCTACACCGTCAGAGACCGCCTCGCACGTCTCCACCTCGCCCAGCGTCACCTGCGGACCATCGCCCAGCGCCCCCGCCGCTCGCTCCGCGAGCCGAAGCGCCCGACGGCAACCCCGCTCCCAATCACTCGCCAGCTCGGGCTCCCAGCCATCGCCCGCGAACCGCCGCATGGTATCGATCAACGCAGCCGCAATGGCCGTAGCGTGATACGGCTGAAGCTCGAAACGCCGGTACATCCGACCCAACACGGCCACAGCAGCACGCCGGCCGGCAGGATCACTCCGAGTCCCGATCAGCTGCCCAAGCGTCGAGAAGATCACCGGTGCGATCCCGTGCGGAATTACGCGCACGCCGCGATCCTCCATGAACGACCAGAAGTGATCCGCGGCCCGCTCATGCGCGGCGAGGGTGACCGCCAGCGACAGTCTCAAGTCAGCCACGAGGCGGCACCTTGCCTGTCACGTGCGAACTGCAGTCTCCCCGTAGGACCTTCATCCCCAGCTCCCTCCTGACCAGGCAACTGGTCATCGCTGGCCTCATGTCGAGAATATATTCTCCACATGCAGCGTGGCATTCTGCACTAGGGATGTCAATCTTCTGATGTAACTTTGCGTCCCCGGATCGCTGCCCAGGGGATGTACGCTCCATGAGCCGAGCTGTGGTGTCGCGCTGGGTCAGGAGCACTGAACGTCCGCGATGCTGCTGGCCCCAAGGAGGAGCCCCATGCCCAGGCCAATCGGCCCGACCATCCCGAGGTGGCAGCTCGGCGAGCAACTCAGCGCTCTTCGCGAGGGGGCGCGCGTATCCCAGAGTCAGATCGCAGACCGCCTTGGTTGCTCTGTGAGCAAGATTCAGAAGATCGAGGCCGGCGAGGTCGGCGTCGTACGAGCCGAGCTGGAGTTGATGCTCACTACCTACGATGCGGCGGACGATCAGCTCCGCACCGAGCTATATGCGCTGCAAAAGCTCGGGAAACAACGTGGATGGTGGTCAAAATTTGGGGCGGTGCCTGCCCCCTTCGCGACCTTCCTTGGCATCGAGAGTGCAGCGACCAGAATCAGGGCCTATGAGCCAATGGTCATCCACGGTCTCCTGCAGACCGAGGAGTATGCCCGCGCCATCGCCGGCACCGTCGCCCTGATCGCGGACGACGGCCAGCGTGAGCGACAGGTGCGGATCCGCATGGAGCGGCAGGAAAAGCTGCTCGGCGATGACCCTCCAGAGATATGGGCAATCCTGGACGAGAGTGTCCTGCGCCGTGAGGTCGGCGGTTCTCAAGTGATGACGGCCCAGCTCAAACACCTGCTGACCATGCCTCAGTGGATCACGGTGCAGGTGGTGCCGTTCAAGAACGGGGGGTACCCGGGCACTCGCGGCGCGATGACTATCTTTGATTTCGACGATCGCCTGCACAGCCCAGTGGTCTACGTAGAGTGCCAGGCGGGCAACCTCTACTTAGAGAAGGGCGACGACCTGGATCGCTGCAACCTTGCGTACAACCACATGACCGCCTCCGCTCTCAGCAAGCAAGAGTCCGCCCGGCTAATCGAGGCCGTGGCCCATCAGTACGAGGATTTCGCGAGGAGTGAACGTTGAAACCCGATCTGTCCGGCGCTCGGTGGCGCAAGAGCAGGCGTTCCCAAGACAACGGAGGCTGTGTCGAGGTTGCGACCAACCTTGGCCCTTGCGTCGCCGTCCGGGACTCGAAGGATCCCGCAGGCCCTGCGTTGGTCTTCGACAGCAAGACGTGGCTTGAGTTCGTGGCTAGTGTCCCAGGGCATCGGTGAGCACGCATCAGGCTGGCCTGACCTCGGCCGCTTAAGGTCAAGGAACTATTCCCCCGCGTAGTGCCAGCGAGCCCAGCCTGGCTGCACCGGCACACACCAACCTGCCAGAACAGTCGAATATTGCGAATAATTCGGGGGTATGCGAGCATTCTCCTGCGCACGCGCTACGACGGGAGCGGCGCGGTGAGGGAGAGGTGCGACGACATGCAACTCGAGTTCATACGCAAGTGGAGCGAAAGCGGTACAGGCAACTGCCCCGCGTTGTACCGCGCCGAGAACGGAAACTATGTAGTCCAGGGCTGGCAGCTGGACGAGGCGACGCGCGCCAACCTCCGCGATCTCGGCGAGAACGAAACGGCCATCGAGGTCCCTGCCGATGTTATCGCAGGCATCGTGGCGCGGGAATCCTGACCATGCCCGAGCAGCTCACCGGCGACGACTTCAATCACTTGTTCCGCTACTTCACCTCAACGGCATTCAGGCTTGAGGTGCAACCTGTCTACCAGGTAGCAGAGGAACAGCAGTCGATAGACGAGTTCCTCGCCGGTGAGCCGCGCCCCGTTACCGAATTTGAGTTCTATGCTGCATGGCTAAATCAAATTCGGTCTGTGACGTCCCAAGGGCGGAAGGTCGAACGAGTCCGCGTCCTCAACGAACCTCCGACTGACTATCAACGGTGGGAGATCTGGAGTGGCCAGTTCAACTCGGCCGCTGGCGAGGTCATCCGCTACATACCCAGAAGTAAAGCAGAGAGCATCGACCTGCCAATAAAGGACGACTGGTGGCTCTTTGACTCACAACGACTAGCCGTGATGCGGTTCAGCGATCGAGGCGAACCGCTTGGGGGTGAAATATTCACAGATCCAACGGTCGTGAACCAGCACAATCACTGGTGGCGTCTCGCCCTACAGAACAGTAGTTCCGGGTCCCACATCGGCTAATCCGGGCGAGGCATCCCCGGCATCGAAGAAAAGTTCCTGACAGTGGACTCGATTGAGGATTGGCTCCGACGGCCCGGTGGATTGGCCGGACATCTACGTGGGCTTCGTCGCAACGCCGGCCTCACGGGCGCCCAAATGGCGCGCCAGTTGGGCTGGGCACAATCCAAGGTCTCAAAAATCGAGACCGGCAAACAGATGCCCACCGACGATGACTTGGATGGCTGGCTAACTGTCTGCCATGCGTCTGACGTCACGAGCGCCACGATGAGGACGCTTCTCGCCGAGGCTCAGGGCCTGCACCAGGAATGGAAGCAGCAAGTCCGGCTCGGCCAGACCGCGATCCAGCAGAACTACGACCAACTGGTCAGCAGGGCGAAACTCGTTCGCAACGCGGAGATCATCTACATTCCAGGTTTACTACAGACACCTGGATACGCTCGAAGTCGAATCGAGGAAGGCGTGCGACTTCACGGTGCCGACCCCGGCGACGTGGATTCCGCAACAGCTCGCCGCATGTCTCGGCAACAGGCCCTCTATGACACGTCGAAAACTCTCGAGTTTGTGATTTCAGAAGCCGCGCTGCGACTTCTACTGTGCCCTCCGCTAGACATGCTTGCGCAGCTAGACAGGCTCATCCACCTAGCTGACCTGCAACATGTCACGCTGGGCATCCTGCCGTTCGGACGCCAACTCTCGATCGCACCTCAGAACTCGTTCCTTCTGCTTGGCCCTCAACTTGCCATAGTCGAGACCTTCATCGGCGAGTACATGTTTCATCACGAAGAAGCAGCAGCGTACTCGGCGGTGATGGATCACCTGCTCAGTGAATCCGTGATTGGGGTCGAAGCTCAAGAAGTCATTCGACGCGCAATGGCTGATCTCCGGTCCGTGATGTAGAGACGTTCGCGGAACAGCTGAGGAGATTAGACGGTCAGCACGAAGGCGTGCCATCCGAGCGCGACCGTTAAGAGCCATCCAACCATAAGGGATGGTCCCATTGGAGTGAGGGCATAGCCGGCACTCCAATGCTTTAGTGTGGTAGCAAAAACGCCGTGAAGGATCAGTCCGGTAAAGAGGCCGAGCCCCGCGGCTGACCAACTCAACCAGCCAAGGTTGAAGGTGATTGCTCCCGCGAACGCAACATCTCCCAGCCCTAGCTGACCTGGCAGGGACAGGGCGATAACGAGCATGCCGGTGACTGTGACGATGCCTGCGGCGGTCGCTCGCCCGAGGGGTCCGATTTCGCCGTTGGAGAGGGCCGCGACGGCGAAATACAAGCCAGACGAGGTCCACAGCGCCCCGGTGAGGCAATGGGGCAGTCTTCGGCAACGAACGTCGATGATTGCCAGCCCGACGCCGAGGACAGCGAAGATCGCATAGGAAACAAGGCCGACGGTCGGCGGCATCACGGCACCAACGATCGCGGCTGCAACCCCCGTGCAGACGGCGGTGGCGATGACGACCCTGGGACGTGCCGCGCCGCCAAGCCACCAACGTTCGGGTATCCGGACCGGTCCGGAGGCTTGCACGCCGTAGGCAACAGCCGCCAGCGGCACTCCAACGATGGCGCCTGAGATGCCGAGGCCGGCGGTCGCGAGGCTGTTCACCTGGCCCGGCTACTGGTCGCCGCTGACGCGGTGCTGCCGTTCCCACCGTCTGATCTCGGTAAGGAGATCGACAAGTTCTTGGCCTCCGGCGGTGAGCCTGTAGTCCGCGCCGTGGTACTGGTGCTCGACGAGTTGTTGGGCACTGAGGTAGTTCAGGGTGTCGGTCAGCGTGCGTGAGTGCACGGGCTCGTCCTTGACTCGCGACACCACGTGTTGAAGCGTGGTGTAGCGAAGTGGCCCGTCGTGGAGAGCTGTCAGGATCGCCACGGAGAGCTTCCGCTTGGCCAGAAGGTTCAGAAGCTCCTGTACTTCCTCCATCAGCGCTACTCACCTCCCCCCGAATCCGAGAGCGCTGCACGAAGGGCACAGTCTATGCAGGTAGGGCCACCCTCAGCGAGAGATCTAGCCAGGGTTGGCAGCATCTACGATGGAGCACATACTCCCGAATGGTGCTCTCGGTAGCAATCGTCGCGATTCAGGCGTCCTCTGTATGCGCGTTTTTGAGGGAGATGCCCGCGGCCGGTGCCGATGAGGTGCGCGAGGCCATCCAGAGATGCAAGCGCAACAGGTGGCCCATGATCGCTTGCCCCTTCGCGGTCAGGCTGAAGGGGGTTTCGGCGCGGGGTTCGCTGTCCAACGTGCCGCCGTGAAGGCTGACCACGAAGCCGTGAGCGGCCATCGCTCGCAGGATCGCGGTTGGATAAGGGGTCTCGCTAGCGATCTGCGCGAAGGTTGCCGTGCCGCCCGTGGCATCCATGGTGGACAGCACCTCATACGTGCTCTGACGCCCCAAGAGGGCGAGCGTCTGCTCCGTGCGTTCGTGGCCGCCCATCTCGGTCCGCCCTTCTCGCGACCACAATTTCTCGGAGCGTAGCCGCTATCGGAGCTAGCGGATCTGTCGGGTGCGCGACATTGAACGAGGCATTTGCACTTGTATGTGAGTCGCAGTTGTCCCGAGGAACGTACTCCGCAGCGCGTGAGTTCGGGCCGACTTCACGCGCGTGCTCGCAGGTACGCACGTGGACATCACCATGGGGTGAAGGTGTACACACGAGTGGTGACCTTGACGCAGTCGGTGAGCCATCGTCCGCGTCTAGCCTCGCAAAGCCTGTGGCCAAACATGGGCTGTCCGCCAAGTTCGGGGAGGTAGTGGCAGGTGTTAACCCGTCAGCTCATGGCTTGTCTCGTCAGTGGGTCGGTGCTGCTCAGCACCGCTTGCAGCTCTGGTGAGCCCGACAGGTCATCGCCGACGACGCAGCCGATTGCCCCGGCGACCACCATGAGCCTCGGACCGAGCGCTGTGGCCGAGAAGGAAGCGCTCACCGCGTATCGGGGCATGTGGGACGCGTTCGTTGAGGCGGCCAAGGTGTCGGACCCTGATGCTCCCGACGTGCGCCGCTACGCCTCGGATCAGGCGTTGAGGCTGATCGTCAGTTCGCTCTACACGAACCGTGAACAGAAGAAGGTCACCAAGGGTTCCCTGGCTCTCAGCCCCAAGGTCACTCAGGTCAAGCCGGAGCAGGCTCCGACGGAGGCAGTGGTGCTCGACTGCGTCGATTCGACTCAGTGGCTTGAGTACAAGGTCTCGGGCGGGCTCTGGGACGACAAGCCTGGCGGCAAGCACCGCACCACGGCGACGGTCAAGGTCTCCGGTGGCTCGTGGAAAGTCAGTTCGTTCATCTTGGAGGAGTCGGGGACATGCTAGGCCGGCGTACTTCTGAGTCAGCTTCACGCTGGCCACAGATCCTCAGCCTGATCGTGGTCTGTTGGCTGCTCGGCGGGGTGCTGCTGCCGGTGCCAGCGTCTGCTGATGATGGGACGGGAGGTGTGCAGTGCAGCAAGGACGATCCTCGTCCGGCGTGTGACGTGAACGCCGGGATTCCGGGTCAGCCGGGTAAGCCGGGCGGTGGTGATGGTGGGGGCAACGGCGGAGACGGCAAGTGCCGCAACCCGGCGGGTCAGAAGATCCCATGCGTGCGGGATGGGGCCTACGCGGGGGCGGACGGTTGCTACTACGCGCCGGCTGATCCGTCGCCTTCGACGATCGCTGCCCTCGGGGGTGAGCCGGCGGGTGAGGGCGGCTGGTACATGCGGACCTGCTACGGCCCCCCTGCCTCGTTCGGTGGTGTGGTGTGGATTGCGGGTGCTGCGCCGGTGGTGTCTCCGGCGGTGTTGGCCCGGCAGGCGCGGGCGCGCCTGGACCTGCCGAGTGTCGTGGTTCGGATGAACCCGCCGGGTGATCAGCTCGTGAACCTGCCGGTGTGGCTGGCGCTCGATCGGCAGTCGTGGCGGTCGGTGTCGGCGACGGCCTCGGTTCCTGGGGTCAGCGTGACGGCGACGGCGCGCCCGGTGCAGGTGAGCTGGTCGATGGGCGACGGGATGACGGTGACGTGTGCCGGCCCGGGAACGGTTTGGACGTCAGGAACGGATCCGGTGAAGGCATCGCCTGACTGCGGCCACGTCTATCGGCGGTCGTCGGCGGGAGCACCGGGAGGCAGCTACGGGGTGACGGTCACGGTCACGTGGGAGGTGACCTGGGCTGGAGCCGGGCAGTCCGGCACGGTGCCAGGGCTGACCACGACCGGGCAGGTGCAGACCCGGGTCCAGGAGTCCCAGACGGTCACCAACTAAGGGCAAGCAGACAGCTTCGCTGAGGCGCCGCTTTCGAGGAGGACAAGCTATGGCGCTGGATTCCGTGCGCCCAAAATCGGGCCTGGAAGATCGTTCGATGCCTGCCGTTTCACGTGCGGGGCGGGGGCCGTGGCGGGCGGCTCGGCGGCGTCGCCGGATGCCGTTCGTGGCGCTCGGTGGGCTGCTGGTCATTGTGTGCGTGCTGGCGTACGCGTACGGGGCGGCGCAGCTCGGGGACCGGGTGCAGGTGCTCGCGGTGGCGCGGTCGGTGGCGGTCGGGCAGGCGATCACGGCGGTGGACTTGAAGCAGGTGTCGGCGGCTCGCGATGCGGGGGTGCGGCTGGTGCCGGCGGCGCAGGCGTCGGAGGTGGTGGGTCGCACGGCGGTGGTGCCGTTGGTGGCCGGCACTCTGCTGACGCCGGAGCTGCTCGGGGATGCCGCGTTTCCGCCGGGCGGTCAGGTGACGGCTTCGGTGGCGTTGAAGCCGGGCCAGTACCCGCAAGGGCTCGCGGCCGGGGCGCGGGTGACGGTGTACGTCACCTCCAAGGCTGAGGATGGCGGGCCGGCTCCGGCGGCCAGCTCGGCGGCGGGCGGGTCCACGCCGGCCCGACTGTCAGCGGTGGTGCTGGGGGTCGACCTCGCCGGTGACGGCCAGGGCGCGACCGTGGTCACGCTGCTGCTGCCCGCATCTGATGGTCCGCTGTTGGCGGCGGCTCCGTCCGGTGGTGTGGTGCTGATGCAGACCGCGCCGCAGGGGAGCTGACATGCCTCTGGTGGCGGTGACCTACGTGAAGGGTCGTCCGGGTGCGACGACGACGGCGCTCGGTCTGGCCGCGGTCGCGCCGGAGTGGGCGCGGCCGGTGGTCATCGAGTGCGATCCGGCGGGCGGGGATTTGGTGCGCCGGCACGAGTTGGCGGCGGTGCCGAGTGTGGTGGACCTGGCCGCCGCCGCGCGGGGCACGGCGGACCCGCGTGAGGTGTTCGCGGCGGTGACGCAGCCGGTGACGGTGCGGGAGGTGACGGTGCCGGTGGTGGCCGCCCCGGCGGGTGGGGCGCAGACGCGGGCCGCGTTGCCGGAGCTGACCGGCGGTGGACGGGCGGTGCTGACCGCCCCGGATCGGGTGGTGGTGGCCGACTGCGGCCGGTTGGGGCCGGGGTCGCCGGTGTGGCCGCTGTTGCGCCTGGCTGATGTGGTGCTGGTGCTGGCGCGGGCGACCGCCGCCGACGTGGCTCATCTGCGGGAGCACCTGGGCGACCTGGTGGACGCGGGCGCGGGCCGGCTGGTGGTGCTGCTCGGCGCGGGCGGCGTGTACCCAGCGGCCGAGGTGGCGGATGTTCTGTCGGCTCACGTCGAGCAGGAGCTGGCGCGTGACCGGCATGTGGTCGATGTGCTCGGTCCGCTGCCCGACGACCCGCGTGCGGCGGCGGTCCTCGGCGGGGACCTCATTCCCGGGCGGTGGTGGAGACGGCTTCCTCTGATGACCGCCTACGCCCAACTGTGGGACGACCTCATGCCGTACCTGCCCGCCGTAACTCCGCGACTAGCTGATGAAGACGTGGAGGAGGCATCATGACCCGCCCCGTGCTGCAAGATTCGGCTCTCCGGGAGGCCAGCGAGACCCCTGTGGTGCGGCGTGTTCGTCGGGACGTCGCCGAGCGGCTGACCCGCGCCACCCGAGCGCACGAGACGGCCACGGGCACGCCGATGTCCGCCGACGAGCGAGCCGGCACGACCCGTCGACTCGTCACCGAGGCGCTGGATGCGTACGCGACGGCGGAGATGAACGCCGGGCGCCCGCCGCTGCGCCCGGACGTCGAGTCGCGGGTGGGTCGGGCGGTGGCGGACATGCTGCTCGGCGCGGGCGGGCTGCAGCCGTTGCTCAACGACGATCGGATCGAGGAGGTCCACGCCAACGGTTGTGACCAGGTGTTCGTCCGCTACGCCGACGGCAACCGCGTTCAGGTCGCGCCGATCGCTGACACCGACAGCGAGATGGTGGAGTTGATTCGCCGTCTGGCCGCTGACGCCGGCCGCGCCGAGACCGGCGGTGAAGGTGCCGAAGAGCGCCGCTGGGATCGCGCCGCACCGATTCTCAACCTGCAGCTCGCCGACGGGTCCCGGCTGCACGCGATCATGTCGGTCACGAGGCGTCCGGCGCTGTCGATCCGCCGGCACGGCTACGTGAAGGTCACCCTGGCCGACCTGGAACAGCTCGGCACCGTCAACCCCGTGCTGCGGGAGTTGTTGGCCGCCGCGGTGCGGGCGAGGTTGAACATCCTCATCGCCGGAGGCGTCGGTGCGGGCAAGACGACCCTCCTGCGCGGCCTCGCCTCCGCGATCCCTTCCCACGAGCGGATCGTGACGATCGAGGACACCTACGAACTGGCCCTCGACGTGGACAAGGCGATGCACCCGGACGTGGTGCCGTTGCAGTCGCGGGAGGCCAACGTCGAGGGTGAAGGCGCGATCGACATGAGCATGCTGTTCCGCTCCGGTCTGCGGATGTCACCGGACCGCGTCATTGTCGGGGAGATCCGGGGACACGAGGTGATCCCGATGCTCAACGCGATGTCGCAGGGCAACGACGGGTCGTTGGGCACCATCCACGCCTCCTCCTCTGGTGGGGCGCTGAAGAAGCTGATGCTCTACGCCGCACAGGCACCGGAACGCCTGGAACCGGCCACCACGAACCTCCTCGTTGCCGAGTCGGTGCACCTGGTCGTGCACATGGGATTCACCGCTGATGGCCGGGGCCGGGTGCTGACGTCAGTGCGGGAGGTGGTCGACGCGGACGGCCTGGCCGTGTCCAGCAACGAGATCTTCCGCCCCGGCCAGGCTGGTCGGGCGGTCCCGCACGCGCCCGTGTCGACCGGGCTGCTGTCGGCGTTGGCTCGGTTCGGGTTCGACCCGGGGTTACTCGACGACGCCCGCACCGCCCCGGGTGGGGGGTGGGCGTGATGGTGTTGACGGTGCCCCTTGCCGCCCTGCTGGGGGCCGGAACCGCGTTCGGGCTGCTACTACTGGCCGTTGGCCTGACGCGGCGGGATGCCGGGCCCGCCGACCTCGACGCGACCCTCGATACGGAGTCGCGGCTGTCGAGGCTCGCCTCGGCCCGTGGGCCGGTCGACCGGCGTCGGGTAGCCCTGTGCCTGGCAATCGGTGTGGTCGTCGCCGTGGTGACGCGCTGGCCGGTCGCGGCGGCCCTTGCAGGGGCCGGGGCCTGGGTGCTGCCGGCCATCATCGGCCCGGACCGCGATCACGCCCGCCGGGTGGCCCGGATCGAGGCCATCGCCACCTGGACCGAGGCACTGCGAGACAACCTGTCCGCCGCCGCCGGGTTGGAGCAGGCGATCACCGCCAGTGCGATCGAGTCCCCGGAACCGATCCGCGAGGAGGTGACCCGGCTCGCGACGCGCCTGCAACGCAGTTGGCGGCTCCCGGACGCGCTGCGCGCGTTCGCCGATGAGCTGGCCGACCCGACTGCCGACCTCGTGGTCGCTGGCTTGGTGATGGCCGCGCGGGGCAGCGGCGGGCAGCTCGGCGACGTGCTGGGTGAGCTGGCGGCGTCGGCGCGGGCGAAGGTCGCCTCCCGGCAGCGCGTTGCCGCCGCCCGCAACCGCAACCGCACCTCCGCGCGGGTCATCGTCGGTGCCACCCTGGCCATGGCCGGCTTCCTGATCGTGCTCAACCGGGGCTACCTCGCCCCGTTCGACACAGCGGCCGGTCAACTGGTCCTCCTGGCCGCTGGCGGCTGCTTCGCCGCTTCGTTCGCCTGGCTTGGTCGGCTGATGCGCGACCGCGACACCGCCCGAATCTTGGCGGGGGTCGCCGCGCCGGCCGAGTCCGAGGCGGTGCCGACATGACCGGGGGGCTGGTGCTGCTGGCGGGGCTCGGCACCGGCCTGGGCCTGTGGCTGATCGTCGTGGGCTGGTTCCCCCGCCCACCCCGCCTGGACGCGGCCCTCGACGCCCCGCACCGGCGCGACCCCACCGCCGACCTCACCGCCGAGGGCCGCCCGCAGGGATGGACGGGACGGTGGGGCCGCCCGGCCGTTCGAGGGCTGCGCCGCGCCGGTCTGCCTCTGGCGAGCACCCGCCGGGACCTCGCCACCGTCGACAAGCCCGTCGACGTGCACCTCGCCGAGCAGGCGACCGCCACGGTGGTCGGGCTGCTGCTGCCGCCCGTCGCCGCGACGCTGCTCGCCGTCGCCGGAGTAGGCGTCGGCGCGGTCATGCCCGCCGCCCTGTCTCTGCTACTTGGGGCGGCCGGGTTCCTCGCCCCGGAACTGTCGGTGCGCTCGGAGGCCGTCAAGCACAGGGCCGCGTTCCGCGACGCCCTGTCCTCGTTCCTGGACCTGGTGGTGATCAGCCTCGCCTCCGGGGCCGGCGTAGACCAGGCCCTCGACGACGCCGCCAAAGTCGGGTCCGGCCCCGCCTACACCGAACTGCGCTACGCGCTGACCGAGGCGCGGCTGGCCCGGGTGCCACCGTGGGACATCCTCGCCGCCCTCGGCCGCCGCGTCGCCATCGCCGAACTGCCACAACTCGCCGCCACCGTCGGCCTGGCCGGCACCGAAGGCGCGAAGGTCCGCGCGTCCCTGCGCTCCCGCGCCATCGCGCTGCGCGCCCGGCAACTCACCGACGCCGAAGGCGAGGCCAACGCCGCCACCGAACGCATGGCGCTGCCCGTCGTCGCCCTGTTCGCCGGGTTCCTGATCTTCCTCGGCTACCCGGCTCTCTCTGCCGTACTAGGCGGCCTGTAGACGCGAGCCCGGCGAACCCGAGGCTCCGAAACCGCATTGGAGGAACATCCCATGTCCGCTCTCATCACCTATTTCGCCGCCGAGCTGCGGCACCGCTGGCGGGTCGTGCGCGACACCAAGGACGGCGGCTACTCCACCGAGGCCGTCCTCGTCACCGCCCTGCTGGTCACCCTGGCGATCGTGGTCATCGGTGTCATCGCGGTCAAGGTCGCAGGCAAGGCCAACAGCATCAACCTCGGCTGAAGCCCCATGCCGACGACCCTCCGAGAACGCCGCGCCGAGCGTCCGCCCTCCCCAGCGCTCGGTGCGGCCCGGCGGCTACGTGCCCGCTGGCGGCGCGTCGCCGCGCGTTCCGACGCGGGAGCCGCGACCGCCGAGCTGGCCATCGCGATGCCGCTGCTGTTGCTCATCGTCATGTTCGTCATCCAGGCCGGAGTGTTCATGCACGCCACCCACGTAGCCCAGAGCGCCGCGACGCGCGCGGCCAACGCCGCCGCCGGCTACCAATCCAGTGCCACCACCGGCCGTAACGCGGGCGAGCAGACCCTCGCCGCGATCGGCGACGGCGTCCTCAAGAACCCGTCGGTGTCGGTCACGCGCACCGCCACCGAGGTTCGGACCGAGATCGTTGGAGAGGCGGCCACCGTCGTCCCGGGCGTGCGATGGACGGTACGGGCCACAGTGGTTCGACCCACCGAGCGTTTTGTCCCCGACAGCGAGGCCGCGCCGTGACCGGGGCGCGAGCACGGGCCGGATTGACCCGTCGACTGCGGCAGGTCACCGCGCACGGTGACCGGGGTTCAAGTACCGCCGAGGCGGCACTCGTGACGCCGCTGCTGGTGGCGCTGATGCTGTTCGTGGTGCTGTGCGGCCGGCTGGTCTCCGCGCAGATGGACCTCGACGCCGCCGCCAGCGCCGCGGCCCGAGCCGCCTCCCTAGCGCGCACCGACGCCGCCGCCCGCGCCGCCGCCGACCGTACCGCCCGGGAGACCCTCGCCGCCCGCTCCGTCACCTGCCAACAGATCACGGTCAGTGTGATCACCGGAGGGCTGCGTCCCGGCGGCGCGGTCACCGTGACCCTGGCCTGCGCTGTTCCTTTGTCTGACCTCGCGCTGCTGGCCGTGCCCGGATTTCGCGTCGTACGAGCCAGCTCAACCTCCCCGATCGACGTTTTCCGAGGCGGCCCCTCATGAGGCGACCCAAAGCCGGCCGCTGGCGGCGGCTCCGCGAGCGCACCGGAGACGACGCCGGCCAGGTGACACCGTTCGCCGTGCTCATGACCATCGCGCTACTCGCCGTCGCCGGGCTGGTCCTCGACGCCGGCATGGCCCTCACGGAGAAGACCCGCGCCCTCGACATCGCCCAGGCGGCGGCCAGGGCCGGCGCACAGGAACTCGACCTGTACCAGTACCGCACCACCAACGTCGCCGAACTCGACCCGGCCCGCGCCGCGTCGGCCGCTCGGGCCTGGCTCGCCTCGGCCGGCGCCAACGGCGAGGCCACCGCGACCACGACCACGGTCACCGTGACGGTGCGGCGCACCAGCCGCACCCAGCTCCTGCAACTCGTCGGCGTGCGGCAGCTCGACGTATCCGCCTCCGCGAGCGCCACCGCCGTGCAGGGCGTCACCGGCCCCAACACCTGACCCCACCCACCCGAGAGGAGACGACCAGCATGTTCCGAGCCGTCGCCGTCATCGCCCGGACCGTGCGCGCCCTGCTCGCGCTCGCCGTGCTGGCCGGCTTCACCGCCGGGGTGCCATGGCTGCTGATCGTCGCCGCCGGCTGGCCCCTCGACTGGATCGGCTGGCCGAGCGTCGGGGAGGTGCCGAGCCTGGCCGGCCTGTCCGCCGCGATCACGAGCCAATGGTCAGACCACATGGTCCTCGCGCTACTCGCCACGATCGGCTGGGTCCTGTGGGCGCAGTTCCTGCGCGACACCACCATCGAAATCATCGACGCGTCCGCCGCCGCCTCTGCCACCCGACGTGGCCTACCCCGCCGACCGGCGCGGCGACACGGCCCGATCCGCTGGACTGCCGCCGTCCTCGTCGGCGCGATTGCCGGAGCCATCGTGCTCGACGCCGCACCCATCGTCACCGGCGCACCGGGCACGCCCGCCGCCGACGCCGCCGCCCGCCGTCCCGCCGTCACCGCCGCTCCCGGACAGCTGCACAACCCGCCAACCAACCACCACGAGCCAACGACCACATTGACCCTCGGCGCACAGGCCGCCGCTCCGGCCGCCACCAGCACCGCCCTCCCATTGACCGCCCCGAGGGCCGGTGCCGCCGTCCCCGAGTGGGCGCGCGACGCCTCGGGCGGTACACACCGCGTCGTCGCTGGGGACACCTTGTGGGACCTCGCCGACGCGCACCTCGACAACCCGAACCGCTGGCGGGAGATCTACAAACTCAACCGGGGACACGAACAGGCCAACGGCTACGCCCTCACCGACCCTGCTGAAATCCACGTCGGATGGGTCCTCGCCCTGCCCGCCCGCCAGGCCACAGCACCACCCACCCCACCCGGCCCCGCCTCCGGCAGCCCCGGTGCCGCCACACCCAAGCCCACCGAGACCGTCCCACCCTCCGCACCACCGGCCAACACCACCCCCGCCCCCAGCACCCCGGCACCAACCACGCCAGACGCCGCCGAGCCGAGCGCTGACAGCGGCTCGGCGGACACCACGGCGCCCACGTCTGAGACCGAACCGGAGTATGACCAGCAGCAGGACGAGGCCGGCGTCGCACTGCCGGCGCAGGGCTGGATCACCCTCGGCCTGGCCGTCGCCATCGCCGCCCTGGCCACCCTGCTACGCCTGCAACGGCGACGCCGCGCCCGACTGACGTTCCCTGCACCGGCCACCGCCGCGCCGCTATCCGCCCCGATCCCGCCGTCTCTGGCCCGGGTCGACGCCATCGGCGGTCGCCACCTCGACACCGCCGAGCACCGGCCCTCCAGGCCGAGCGTGCCGGCCCCGGTCGGCGTTGACCCCGACGCCGCCGAGGTGAGCCTGTTCCACCTCCCCGGCAATGGCCTCGCCGTGCACGGCGACGGAGCCATCCCGGCGGCCCGCGCCATCCTCGCCGCTGCCCTGACCACCGGCGCGGTCAAGGCCGCCGCAGCCCGCCCCGTAGTGGTCACGACCGCCGAGCTACTCGCGCGGCTCCTGCCCGAGAGCGCCCCAACGGTGGGCTTGGACCCCGACGGCACCGCCTACGACGGAGAACGGCTGATCGTCCTCGCCGACACCGCCGCCGCCGTCACCCACGCCGAAGAGGAGATGATTGGCCGCCGACGACTGTTGGACACCTTCGACGCCGCCTCCATTACCGACCTCAACGCCCGCACGGACCACGCCGAGACCCAACCGCCATACGTGCTACTCATCGACGCCACCAGCCGGCACGCCGCGCGGGTCCAGGCCGTCGCCACTCACCGCACAGTCCTGGACCTGCACCCGGTTCTTCTCGGCCAGCACGACGGCATGCCCACTGTCGAGATCACCGGCGAGGGCACCGTCACGGGCGGCAACCCGCACCCGGTGGCCCGGTGGTCCACCCTCGGCGTGAACGACTTGGCCGCCGTGCTCGCCATGCTCACCGAAGCCCTGGCCCGACCCGAGGCCGGCACCGACGTCGACGACCCGCCCGCCGAGACTCCGCCGACCGCGGTTCCCACCGAGGCCACCGAGCCGGTCCCGATGCAGCCCGATGATGCGCCGACCCTGGTCCGGCTCCGGGTACTCGGCCCGGTCACCGTCGCCACCGACGCCGGCCCCATCGCCACCGGCATGCGCAGCGGCTCCTACACCGTCCTCGCCGTCCTCGCCGCCCACCCCACCGGTCGCACCCTCGACCAACTCGCCGCCGACCTGCACCCAGACGTCGACCCGATCGCCGCCGTCAAACGCGTCCGCACCGACATCGGCACCGCCCGGCGAGTCCTGCGCACCGCGACCGGCCACGACGAGCCGATGTTCATCGTCTACGACCCCGCCACCGGCCGATACCAACTCGACCCCGAGATCGTCACCGTGGACCTGTGGCAGATGCTCACCGCCATCCACAGCGCCACAACCACCGACAACGAGGCCGACACCCTGGCCACCCTGCGCCGAGCGACAGAGTTGTACGCGGGTGACTTCGCCGAAGGCCACGACCACACCTGGGCCACCGACTACGCCACCAGCTACCGCCACCACATCCTCACCGCCTACGCCCGCATCGCCGAGATCCTCGAAACCGACCACCCCGACCAGGCGATAGCCGCCCTCGAACGCGCTGCGGACCTCGACCCGTTCAACGAGGAGCTGTACCAGCGGATCATGCGCATCCACGGCCGACAGCAACGGCCCGACGCAGTGCGGCGCACCCTACGCCGATTGGAAGAACGCCTCGCCGACCTCGGCGACGCCGAACCGTCTCAGGCCACCCGCCGCATCGCCGAACGCCAACTCCACCCCGCCGCCCCGGCCAGCGGAGCACGACCATGACCGAAACACAGCTCCGGCGGATGCAGTGGGCGGTGCGGGCGACGCTGGCCCTCGGCGTGGCCGCCTCCGTCACCGCCAACATCCTGCACGCGCAAGCCAACCCCATCTCCCAAGCCATCGCGGCATGGCCTCCTCTGGCCCTGCTGATCACCGTCGAGCTGGTCACACGTGTACCCGTGCATCGGCGGGCACTCGGCGTTATCCGGGTTGTCGCTGCCTCGGCCATCGCCGCCATCGCCGCCTGGATCAGTTACCACCACATGACCGGTGTCGTCGCCCGCTACGGCGAGACCGGCACCGTGCCCTATCTCCTACCTCTGTCGGTGGACGGGCTGATCATCGTCGCCTCGGTATCCCTCGTGGAACTCGCCGCCCGCCGCCGAGAACTCGAACGTCAACCACCCTCGGAACCGACCGAGGCAGCGCTCCCGCCACACACGATCGCCCATCCGGCACCGGCACTGACAGAGGCATCGCTAAGCACCAGAGGCACCGTGCCGGCCGTTCCAAGTCCCCTGCCCGTAGGCCCCACCGTCGAGATCGATGCCGGTACGTCATACCCCGACGAGAATCCCGACGACTCCCGGTCCGACGACAGCGAGGGCGACCATGACTGCGACACCGATCCGCACAATGAGGAAGACCTCGATGATGCTGACCGAGACCTCGCTCCAGACTTGGTGCCGCTGCTGCCCGCTGCCCGCGCCGCCCGCGCCGAACTGACCCGCGAAGGCCACACCGTCAGCCGCGACGCCCTCGCCCGGCGGCTACGCCGCAACGGCCACTCCATTCGCAACAGCGGTGTCTCTGCACTCCTTGCCGCGCTTCGCCGCGAGGAGCGGTGGGTCAACGGCTCCCGACCCACCACCTCGGTCTAACGTCCCGCGCCGGCTCATCGGGCACAGACCTTCACGCGGAGTCGTCGGTCCCTGCCCAAGTCGGGGCCACCGGCAGGCTTGATCGCTCGACCGGGGTCGGCGTGAATGGATCCGAATGTCCGACCGGGCATCATGCGGAACACCGCTAGGAGGAACCAACCATGAGCGATCAGCCGACTACGTCCCGCACGATCGAGATTGATGCCGACGTGTACGACCTGCTGGAGCGCACTGCCGCCAGCCGAGACACCGACATCAACGGCGTGCTGCGGTATCTCATCGAGGTGCCGAAGCCTCGGACCGCTGAGGGCAACGACGACGAGGACTGAGACGGCTCACGGCAGATGCTGTCCGGTCTCTGGTTAGCAGAGGCAGGCGGCATCTGCCGACGCTCCGGCCATCAACTAACTTGCTCGCTTCGCGGCTCAGGCCCGGCGCAGCCGGCTAATCAACTCTTGAGTGAAGGGCGGGCGTTTCAGCCGGTCTGCGGTGGGAAGCGACCCGCCCGCTATGTCTACAATTTGCTGCGCCGTCCTTCGGAAGGCGGTCACGTAATCGGCCTGACGCAGCGAGTCGACCATCTCTTGACTTCTTTGGTCAATAGCTCGCTCATTCAATCGCGCGGACCGTCCCTTTAGGACCTCATACTTGTACGCCATCAAGATATGATAGCGAATGGGCTTGTATTCAGCTTCCAGGTTCGTGCGAAAAGCCGTCTCGAGTCGATAGGCGGCGAAAGCGGAGGCAACGTACGGCGCAAGGCGGTGATCTTCATCGAAGATCGAATCCCCAACCTCTGCGTAGAGACGTTGTGGGTATCGAGCTGCGAGATGGGGCAGGTCAAGAAACGCGGCGGCAACGGCGCGCATTTGCTCACTGATAGTGACAACGCGCGTACGAGTGACGTCGTGGTAGTAAAACTGACCGGCGCGCCGCTCATAAGTTAGACCAGTCCCCAACTGGTCTTGCAAGTAGAAGTCTTCGAGGCGTTTCTGAAACTTCGTAAGCGCAACCAAATCGCTGTCATTGACGGCGGTTTGTGAATTCGTTGCTCGAATGATTCGGGCCGCCACGTCTTCATCGTCCGTCACCACAAGCCGTATGGGCACGTAGACCGAATCAGCAGCATCGCCGATCAACTCTTGGGCAGAGTAGATGCAATGGCTAGTCTGGCAACCATTTACGACTTGGTAGCCAGTTAGCGAATAGGCGTCGCCCGGCTTGGGAGTATACGAGCGCGCCACCACGGTCACGCCATTGTTGAGCACGGGAAGCAGCGCGCGCTGGGGGGATCCAAGCGTCTCGATGATTTGCTGATTTACATCATTTTCCTCCCCCTTGAAGCCTCTTACATTGTCGTAGAAGACGCGCTCATTGAGCGTCCCGTCCTCGCTCTGAATGAGCTTGAGAAGCTCCCGGATCGAAACGACACCGAGGATGGCTTGGTTGATTCCGGGCATGGGTGGCAGGGTTACAGATTTAGTAAGTACGATGTCCGTCTGGCTGGCTTGATTCTTCTTTCTCGACGCTTCGTAGATTCGTGTTGCACCAAGGAGATCGAAGGCCAGTTCGCCAACATAGCTAAGTGCCTGAACCTCTTTATAGACGGTTGCGGCCCGGTCGAGCACGTTGCTGTCCGTTAACGCCGCATCATTTGCGGTGCTCACGAACGATAGATTTACACGGGGCCGTCCCTCCAATTTCGCAGCATAGTCATCGAAGATGGCAAACAGGGCATCAGAAACCGCTGCCAGCTTTGGATGCTGAGAGGGGACTTGGTTGGAAAGAACTTTCTTAACGGCATCGCCGAAGTTCAGAATTTCGGCGCTACTGACATTTGTCGACGCCTTAACCTGAATAAGAGTAAGCACAACTCTAAGGCTGCTCTTGTTCGCACAAACGGTTGCTACATCGCTTCGCTGCGTGACAAGCTCACCGTTTACCTCAAGGAACGCAAGGTCGATGCCTATAGTGCTCGGGTCCAGCAAGAGATCGGTCATGCCTACTTGATCCAAGACATCGTCACGGATCAGCAACGTCGCAATGAACAACTCGAAAGCATCCGACTCAGACATGGCGAGGAGTTCGTGAGTACTTCGGAATTCTTTGAAAAGACCTTTAATGAGCGGTTCCACAGCACTCCAATCGCCCCATCCCACGCAAGTCCCTGAGCCTACAGGCTGTGTCCGCTACGGTCACGGCTCAGTAGCTCAACCCCGGCCCGCGAGTCCTTCATCAGCTGCGACGAAGCTCAGCTCCGCTGAGGTCTGTCTTGATAAGAGAATCCGGTCGCCCGATCTAACCTCGGCCCTTCGTTAAGGGCTGCGCGGCGGCGGTCGCGGGGACGCGAAAGTGCCTTCTGTTCTGGAACGATGTGACTTGTCGAGGGTCTCATCC